>JBKCGF010000319.1:0-2813 GCA_046303455.1 Chitinophagaceae bacterium
TGTCAAGTTAGCCGAAGGAGTGAGTTTATCTGAAGAAATCCAACAAGCGATTAAATCAACTTTGCGAAAAGATTGTTCTCCACGTCACGTGCCAGATGCTATTTACGTTGTTATAGACATTCCTTATACAATTAGTGGTAAGAAGATGGAAATTCCTGTGAAACGAATCTTGATGGGTTTATCATCGGAGCAATCTGCTAGTCTGGATGCTGTTAGAAATCCGAATGCTTTAAAAGAATTTGAACAGTTCGTTTTGTAAAATTATATTACAGGTCTAAACTGAAGCAAATGATTGCTATTCTACAGGCGCTAATAAGAAAACAGTTTTATTTATTTTTTCTTCTATTTAATTTTCAATTTTTTAGTAGTGATATGTTTGCCCAGTCAGCGAATGATGTCATGCAGGAACTGATGAAAGAAACAGGGTCGGTTGGAATGTCGGTAGCAGTAGTCAAAAAAGGGAAGCTGATTTTTACAGACGCTTATGGGTATAGAGATTTAGAAAATAAAAAACCACTTGATTCGAAGCATATCTTCCGTATTGCATCTATTTCGAAATCATTTACAGCGACTTCTATCATGCAATTGGTAGATGCTGGTAAAGTTAGTCTAGACGAGGATGTCAGTAATTTGATTGGGTTTACTGTTCGTAATCCTAAATTTCCTGATAAAATAATTTCCTTGCGCTTGATGTTATCCCATCTTTCATCAATCAATGATAGTGAGGGGTATTTTAATTTAGATGTAATTGATTCCAACAAGAATCCCAATTGGATGAAGGCCTATAGTGATTATGCACCAGGGGATAGTTTTTTGTATTGTAATCTTAATTACAATATGATTGGTGCAATTTTAGAGAGGGCCAGTCAGCAACGTTTTGACGACTATGTAATTCAGCGTGTATTAAAGCCTCTCTCATTATATGGAGGATATGATGTAACAAAGCTCGACAGTTCCAGGTTTGCATTCATCTATGAGTACAATACTGTTTCAAAAAATTATACCAGATCTGCTGGTGCATATGCCGTGAGATCTGAATTAAAGGATAATTATCAATTGGGACGAACAACGCCTGCATTTTCTCCCACTGGTGGCATGAAAATCTCAGCTCCCGATTTAGCCCAGTACATGATGATGCATATGCGCATGGGGAAATACAAGGGAGGAAGATTGCTTTCAAAGAAAAATGCTATGCTTATGCAAGAGCCAGTGAGTATAAAAGAACCTTATGGATTTGCTTTGGAGACATCTACGACCATGATACCTGGCGAAACATTAATTGGTCATACCGGCGTGGCCTATGGGTTATACAGTGCGATGTTTTTCCATCCTGATAAAGAATACGGCATTGTAGTCATTATCAATGGTTGTCCACCCGAATACGAGGCAGGTTATAATGCCGTAATCAGAAAAGCAGTCAATCGCCTTTACACTACTTTGATTCAATAATGAATTGTTATGTTTAAAAAAGTTTTTCTATTTCATATTGCTTTATTCTTTTGTTTTATTGTTCTTGCTCAAAAGACAAATACAATTTTAATTACCTATTATTCAAAAACAGATAGTACTGCTCAATTGGCTAAATCAGTTGAAAAAGGTGCAAGTGGGAATAATCGAGTACAGGTTATATTAAAAAAAATAGAAGAGACAACTGAAGATGATTTGATTAAAGCTGATGCGATTATTTTAGGTAGTCCTGTTTATAATGCCAATCCCGCTGCAGAAGTCCTCAAGTTCATTGAGAGATGGCCTTTTGAGGGAGGTAAAATGAAAAATAAAATTGGAGCAGTATTTGTGACTGGAGGTGGGATTTCTTCTGGTGAAGAGTTGGTGCAGACATCGCTTTTACAGGCGATGATGGTATTCGGAATGATTATAGTTGGAGGAGATGATTGGAAATCTTCTTTTGGTGCATCTGCGGTTACAGCAGAAGGTACGTATACCAAAGAGCTTAATCCATTATTTTTACTTAAAGGGGAGCAGTTGGGTAAAAGAGTTCAGGATGTGGTATTGCGTTGGAACAAATAGTATATTACTCACCTATATGTTCTAAAATATCACCAGGCTGACAATCTAATACTTTGCAGATTGTTTCTAATGTACTGAATCGGATGGCTTTCGCTTTTCCTGTTTTAAGAATAGAAAGATTAGACAAGGTTATACCCACTTTTTCTGATAGTTCATTAAGCGACATTTTTCGCTTTGCCATCATTACATCCAGGTTTACAATTATTGGCATAATTAAATCGTTGAATCGTTTTCGTTCTGGATTTCTATCCCTCTTTTAAAAATCATTGCTATAGCATAGATCACACCTGCCATTAAAATATAGGCTTGGCTATCTACCCAAAAATCATTGAGGCTATTAACATCATATCCTTTGTGGGATAAATTTTTTGCTGTTTGTCGCGCTGCAATACTCACTAAGCCAATCATAAAAGTCATGTAGCTGATTAAAGTGATTTTTTTTAAAACAAAACTGCTGAATGGGCGATCAAGATCAAGTTTACTCACCAGTTTGATCACATCATAAAACAGTCCCGCTTTGAAGAATGCAATAACTAAAATAAATGCATACATGCTATAATAAGTGGCAGTGCTTCGTTCATACATTTCACTGAGATCCAGTTTCTGATACAGGTTTTTTAGAACAGCTGGGTTGAATAGACTGTAAATAAAATTGAATAACAATGCACCGGCTTCAATACAAAGACCCACAAAAATAATCCAGGCTATAACTGTTATGGCTTTAAATATTAAATCGTTCTGTTTCATGATAATGACTCATTTATTGATGCAAAATAATATAAAAT
>JBKCGF010000320.1:0-6059 GCA_046303455.1 Chitinophagaceae bacterium
ATTCAAGGCCTGAAAGATATGAAGGTGAAGTGACCAATAAGACGGGATTATTTAGAACTACATTATCTAATGAAAAAAGAAAGCAGGAAAGACAAAATAACTACACAAGGGAATATATATTGAAAGTAGCAAATGAAATCAAAGAGGTAAATGCCGTCTTAATCCTAGGCTCTGGAGAGACAAGATTTGAACTTGAAAATCTTTTGTTGAAAAGGAAGGATAACCATAGTGCCTGGATTGAAAACAAGCCTTATAAGAAACTTAATAAAAGAGGTTTAGAGCTGGAAATGGAAAAACATTTTAACCTGCACCTGGGTTAAAAAATTTTTACCTGTCCTGTTGTCATTTTGTTGTTAGCTTTGGAAACTTTTCCAAACCATGTACGCAATTGTAGACATTGAAACGACAGGAGGTAATGCGGGCACTGGCAGTATTACAGAAATTGCAATCATCATCACCGACGGCAATTCAATTTTAGATACCTATACTTCTCTGGTCAATCCTTTACAACCGATTCCACTTTTCATTGAAAAGCTCACCGGAATCAATGATGCAATGGTGAGTAAAGCTCCCACATTCAGTCAAATTGCTAAGGATGTTTATGAACTGCTGCAGGACAAAATCTTTGTAGCCCACAATGTAAATTTCGACTACTCTTTTATATCCCATCAGCTTAACCAACAGGGTTATAAATTCAATGCAAGAAAACTATGTACAGTCAGGTTAAGCAGAAAAGCTTTTGAAGATCTTCCCAGCTATAGCCTAGGTAATCTTTGTCGTTCGCTTGATATTCAGGTAAAAAACAGACACCGTGCAATGGGAGATGCAGAAGCAACTACCAGACTTTTTCATATGATTGTAGAAGCTGATCGCGGCTTGCTCATCAAATCAATGCTCAAAAAAGGAAGCGGTGATGGATACCTTCCCATTCATTTATCCAGTGATGATCTGGAACAAATGCCCAATACACCTGGAATTTATTATTTCCACGATGAAAAAGGAAAGATCATTTATGTTGGGAAAGCGAAACGACTAAGAAAAAGAGTAATCAGTCATTTTTCCAATAATGATGTAAGCAAAAGGAAACAAGACCTGATGCGGATGGTCCATAAAATCAGCTTTAAAGAGGCAGGAAATGAATTGATGATGAGCGTAATGGAGAGTATTGAGATTAAAAGAATATGGCCCTTGTTCAACCGTTCTCAAAAAAAGTTCGAGAACCGTTTTGGAATTTGCAGCTACACAGACCAGCGAGGTATATTGAGACTGGGAGTAGTTAAAAAGAAAAAAAATCTGATCCTCCATACAAGCTTCCCCTACCATCTGGATGGATTGAGATTGCTTAACCAACTATCAAGATCACATAAGCTTTGTCCCAAAATGTGTTTCCTTCAATTGGAAACAATCAATTGCGTGGGACAAGAAGAAAATTTTTGTGAAGGAATTTGTACAAATAATGAAGATATTCATCAATACAACAAAAAAGTAATCAAGGTCCTTTCATCAATCCAATCTTTGAATCCAACATTAGCTGTATTTGGGGAAGGAAGACAAGCCAATGAAAAATCTTGTATTTTGATTGGAAAAAATGATTTTCTAGCGACCGGATTTATCGAAGAAAATCTAATCAAGAAAATCAAATTGGATAAACTGGTCAAAAAACTTGAACCCGCAGGGTCCAATGAATTCATTCGTTCCATAGTGCTCAACTATGCAGAGCTAAATCCAATGCTGACAAAAAATTTCGAGTAAATTATCCCTTGATTTCTTCGACAGTCGCACCAATACCCCTATCAATAATAGCCTCACACATGGTTTTGAGTTCTTCAAAACTTCCACGTTTTACATCAGTCTTGCCTTTGTAGTGAATCAACATGGCACATTGCTCAGCCTGCTCAGGCTCATGTTTACAGACTTCTATCAGGGTTTTAATTACCCAATCAAAAGTATTGACATCATCGTTCCATACAATCAGCATGTACCTAGAACTGTCAAGTACATCGACTTCGAATTCCTCTTGATAAAGTGGATTGTGTAGTGACATGCTGTTTAATGAATGTGGAACATACTGGACTCGAACCAGTGACCCCTACTCTGTCAAAGTAATGCTCTAAACCAACTGAGCTAATGTTCCAATAGCCTACAAATTTAGGTATAAGCAAGAACTATTTTATAGAATTGGATATTTAAAAGTGGATTGCATTTTTATTTTAGTTCCGGTAGCAGATGATTTTCGAGCAGCTTCCATCACTTCCAATACATGCAAAGCATGTTCAACATTTATTTTAGGCTCAGTTTGATTGACAATCGACTCACCCACTTTAGTTGCACCTTCTTGCCATACATAACCACCAGATTCCTTTTCATATAATGTTGCTTGCTTATCCCATGAATCATCCAGGTATACGCCATTGGTTTCCCAATCATAACCGATCAATCTCAAATTTCCTTTATCACCAAAAATCTGAATAGAATGTAGCTGTTGACCCTTTGCCTCATGACCATGCGGATCAAAATAATTGAATCCACACATGACGTGACTGATGATTCCCTTTCCATGATCCATCAAAATATGTGCATTGTCTTCAACTTCTACTTTAACCAATCCTTTTTCATCAATCATTCTCTCTGGATTGACAATACTGGTCATGGCCATTACAGATAAAGCAGGACCGAGCAATCCGGTTAAGGTCGCAATATTATAAACACCTAAATCAGGCATACTTCCTCCGCCTTTTTCGTAGAAGAATGAAGACCAACCCGGACCGGTATGGCCGTATTGACCATGTGCACTGGCAAGGCGACCAAGTTTTCCTTCCTGAATGCATTTTGCCATGAATGAAAACTGCGGACTATTCACAACGGCTGGCGCACCCCATAAACGTAGTTTTTTACTCTTCGCCAATTCCAATAATGCTTTACCTTCTGCATAGGTATTCGCCATCGGCTTCTCACTCCAAACATGTTTTCCAGCCATCAATGCCTTCTTGTTCAATTCTCCATGCATTTGCATATCTGTAAGTGTTACCATCATATCAAATGGAACACCTTTTAGAAGGGCATCAATATTTGGATAGGTCTCTGCATTTACATTGTATTGCTTTTTTTGGGCAACAGCTCTTTCATATTTGATATCACATAAACTCACAACATCAATCAATGGTGAACTCTGCAAATGTGGGATGTACCTGTTACTCACACTACCACAACCAATTACAGCAACGCGAAGTTTAGATGCCTTGGTTTCTTTTGCAAAGCTTTCTAATGAAGACAAAAGCATAGCTGCACCAGCTGTAGCAGTCATTTTCAAAAATTCCTGACGTGATATTTCACTCATGGCCAATCGTTTTTAATAATTTAAAATACAAATTAAACTTTTATTTAATACTTTCCTTACCAGCAACATATTTGTCCAACCACCTTCCTTGTTCATATAACAAATGAAGTACATTTTCTTTACCACGGTAACCATGTGCTTCGAATGGCAGGTAAACAAAACGGACAGTCCCACCATGCCCTTTTATAGCTGCATACAAGCGTTCGCTGTTGATGGGATAGGTACCAGTATTGTCATCCATTTCACCGTGTGTAAGCAAAATAGGGGTCTTGATTTTATTGGCATACATAAATGGACTCATTCCCATATACAATTCTGGCGCCTGCCATAAAGTACGTTCCTCATTCTGAAAACCAAATGGAGTAAGTGTTCTGTTGTACGCACCACTTCTGGCAATACCTGCTTTAAATAAACCTTCTGTATGAGCCAACAAATTGGCTGTCATGAATGCACCATAACTATGACCACCTACAGCAAAACGATTGCGATCGCTCACGCCCATTTCAACCAGCTTATCTATCGCTGCTGTCGCATTTAACTTTAATTGATTGACAAAATCATCGTTTGGTTTTTTGTCCTGAGAAGTAGCAACAATAGGCATCTCTGCATTATCCAAAATTGCATAGCCCTGCGTTACATAAAAAATAGGCGAACCCCAACTCAACATGGTAAAACGATGTTGGTTACCTCTTATCTGACTTGCATCAGCAGCATTGGTAAATTCTCTTGGATAAGCCCATAACAGTGTAGGTAAGGGGCCTTCTTTTTCTTTGTTATATCCCTTAGGCAAATAAAGATCTCCAGTAAGATCAACTCCGTCTTTTCTTTTGTATTTGACTTTCACCTTTGTAACACCAGCCATTGATGCATATGGGTTTGCAAATGCAGTGATTGCTGCAGAAGTTTTATCATTGAGCGACTTTAAAAAATAATTTGGGAAATCTACTTCAGTTTCTCTTCTGGTTACCACCAATAACTTATCAGCATCTAATATATCAGCAACAAATTCGAAACAATCTTCACTACTTCTCCAAATGATGTTGTTGGTTTTGGAGGCTAAATTGAATACCGATAAAAATGGTAGATCTCCTTTGGGTGAAGAACCTGTTGTGTTGTTCATCAAAAGCGACTGCCCATTGTCAACAATTGCAAGTACATCTTTACCAAATTTATTTTTTGTAGTAACTGGATTACCCAAATTATTATACTGATCAGTCAAACTCCTTTCAAACAAAGTGGTTACATTATTTTGCTTTTGATTGTATACACTTACTTTGTATTGCTGCTTAGACCTAAGCACTTCAGTCACCAAAGCTACTTCTTGATTACCCCAAGTTACATTTGAAAATCTACCAGTTGTTTTAAACAATTCTTGTTCAGTACCAGAGAAAGGAGCATTGATTGCATAGACTGCATCATGAAAAGGGACTTGCTTTTTTATCAATCCACTATCCAGTGGCATCACATAAGCCAAAGTAGATGCTTCATCATCCTTCCACTGAAATCCTCTGGGAGTATTTTGCACGTTATCATAACCACTAGGAGTACCCTCAGATGAAGGCAATTGTTTAATCAGTTTTTTAAACTTTCCATCAAGTGACATTACATTTACATCTGCTGCAAAACCGTTTGCTGTAACCAAATAGGAAAATGGCTTTCTGATTGTTCTGTTCAGGATATATTTCTTGTCAGGCGACAAAGAAAGGGAACTGTAAATAGCAGGTGTACCTATTTTAGTTTCAACTCCATTTGTATTTTTCACAAGTTGTGTAGTTGATAAAAACTCAAACACGTACTCATCATAAGGTGATTTAATCAAATCCTGGTAAGTCACGCTCGGTGCCACCTTACCTAAATTTTCTTGCACAGTTGGTCCCTTTGGTGTAATTGGTCTTGATTTCAAACTGGATGCAAGATTTACATTGCTTTTGTAGATAATTGAAGCGTCATCCACCCAAATCAATCCAGCTCCTAAAATCAAATTTGCCTTGGAACTATTTATTTTTTTACATACAGCAGAAGAAACGTCTATGACATAAACATCTACCCCACTTGCATTTACGTTATAAAAAGCAATTTTTGTTTCTGAAGGATTCCATGTTGGATTTACCACATTCATGTTTGAAGGAAGTCCAATTATTTTAACTTCCTTTCCCGACTTGACATCCTTAAATTTTAAGCTTTTGATATAATTCTGCCTTGTTGGAGAAAAATTTAAAGGGTTTAATCTCAATCCAGCAAGTTTCACTTCAACTTGGCCCAATTCTTCAACCAATGGATAAGAACTTCTTCCCATCAACAACATCATCTTCGCTTTGCTGTCAACACTAATTGTTGGAGCAGGATCCGCCAAAACCAAATCCGCAATTTCTTTGGGTGGCAATTGATACATTCCAGTCTCCTGTGCAAATACAGAAATCGATGCGCATAAAAGGAAAATAAATCCCAGGATTTTTTTCATCTTGAAAATGTTTGCTTGAAGTTAATTAAACAAAGACAAAAAAGGGAATTTCAAACAAGTTGAACAAAATGCACAAAACCGGGTTGTATAGGTACAAATGAAAAGCCACCTGAACGGGGACTTTGTGGGAGTTGACGGGATCGAACCGCCGACCCTCTGCTTGTAAGGCAGATGCTCTAAACCAGCTGAGCTAAACTCCCAAACGGGGTGCAAATATAAGAAAAATTTGAAAAGAAATTTAGTCATTTGAATTTATTTATT
>JBKCGF010000321.1:0-6632 GCA_046303455.1 Chitinophagaceae bacterium
AACCATAGATAAAGAAACTTCCTGATCGGCTTAACCGCCAAAGCTGAGGTATTCAACATCCCACGTGGAGCAATAATGATCTTATCTGAAGCATACCCAACCAAAATGGGTTTTATCATGTTGGAAAACATGCTGTTGAGGTAGATACGATGCGGATGAATGGTTTTAATCATTGTTTTGACCTGCGCGAAAGACATTTTACCTGAACGATAATAAACCTGAACACCGTTTTGATTTATCCATTGGTCTGCAACAATACCTGCTAAAGGTTCTACTTCACCAAAATCAGTATTTGAGGTATAGACATAGCAATCATAATCTTTCTTGATCTTTTCAATAAGATTTACAACAGAACGTATTGGACCACCACCTTTGAAGGCTGGCGCATACCAGTCGGTGATGAAGAGGAGTTTAGGCTTTATATTCAATGCTATTCTTGTTCATCCAATAATTCAATACAACAAATTGCCAAAGTTCAATCCATTGAATACCAGATTCTTTTTTCAAAAATTTTTTCCAATAGTTGATAAAATTAGACTTGTTCATAAACATTCTGTCGGCACACTCCATAATTTGAGCATCACAGAAAGATCGCAACTCATTTCTCATCCATTTTTCCCAAGGCAAAACAAATCCCCTTTTTTTCCTTTTGATGATCTCATCAGGGAGTAATGGTGATATTGCGTCCAACAACAATTGTTTATTATACTTTCCCTTTTTGTATTCATCAGGAATTGAGAGCACATATTCAATTAGATCAATATCAAAAAAAGGTTCTCTCACTTCAAGTCCATTTGCCATAGACATCTGGTCAACATCTTTCAGCAAGGTGTTCTTTGCGTATGCATTATACTCTGCAAGGCTAAAACGAGATAAATGATGAGCATGCTGTATAGTCGATAATTGATTGACTAAACTAATGTTCACATCATCTATACATGAACAGTCATTAAGAATCTTTTTTAATTTCTCAGATGAAAATAATTGTCGAAGCGCTGGATAGATTGAATACAATTCAGTGTTATCTGCCTGTAAAAGCTGACTGATTTTACTGTACTTTTCTCCATTAAGTTGGTTCATCAACACCGCAATTCCTTTCCTAAAAAAATGAGTACTATTAAATAAAGTTGAATAGTGCTGTAGATTTTTGAAATAGTTAAATCCGGGATAACCCGCAAACAACTCATCTGCGCCAATCCCAGATAGCGCAACTTTAATGTTTGCACTTTTTATAGCAGTAGATAAAATATAAGTATTGATGCCATCAGCAGAAGGGCTATCCATCACATTGAGTCCATTTACAACTTCGTTCAAAAGCTGATCTTCATTTAAGATGATGTTTGTATGATTTGTTTCAAACCTTTTAGCAATTATATTGGCATAGGCAGATTCATCATGACTTGATTCTTGAAAAGAAAGTGTAAAAGTATTTATTGGAACATTGGAATGAAGGCTCATCAATGCCACTATTGCAGATGAATCAACGCCACCAGATAAGTAAGCTGAAACTGGAACATCACCAACCATTCTTTTATTAACAGCTTTGTCCAATAATTTGAAGATATCACGAGTAAAATCTCCATAGCTAAGAGATTGATTTAATATATGATTATTTGGCTTCCAATAAACATGTTCTTTTATTCCACCATCTGTTATTTTCAGATATGTAGCAGAGTTAAGCTCTTTAACGCCAGTCACTATAGGAAATTCGCTTGAAGCATTTTGAAATGATAGATAATGAGTCAACCCGCATACATCTAATGAAGGAGAAATCATTCCCGAAGACAATAGGGAGCGAATTTCAGAAGCAAACAAAATTGTTTTATCCTGTTCGAAATAATAAAAAGGCTTTACACCCATACGATCACGTGCCAACCAAAGTGTTTTTTCAAGTGAATCCCAAATAGCAAATGCGAATATGCCATCCAATTTATTAAGGCAATCAATACCCCATCTGTCAAATGCAGCCAACAATACTTCGGTATCACTTTCTGTATTAAAGCTCCAAGTTGAAAGTTCTTGCTTTAATTCCTGATAGTTATAAATTTCTCCATTAAACGATAAAACATATCTTTCTGTTTTATCTGCAAATGGCTGATTGGCTCGATTTTGTAAATCGATAATTGAAAGTCGTGCATGACCTAAAGAAATCATTGCATCATTATATATACCCGTTGCATCTGACCCCCTATGACTAAGCGCACTTATCATGTTACTGACAATTTCTTTGGTATTATCAGTATACCCGTAATGCAATATGCCGGTAATCCCACACATTATGAAGCTGGTATATTTCTTTTCATTACTTTCTCCCAAAGAGACCGGTACTCATCAAGTATCAAATCGGCATTGTATTTTTTTACAACTTCAACTCCTTTTAAAATGATTTCGTTTCTCAAATCAGAATTTGAAATAAGTATTTGCACTGCACTTCTTATTGATGAGATAGAATGAGGATTTACATACATTGCTGCATCCTTTGCTATATCCTTCATTGGAGCAATAGAACTTGTAACAACTGGTTTTCCTGCAGAAAAAGCTTCAATAATTGGTAGTCCAAATCCCTCATAAAAAGAAGGAAACAAAACAATATTACAGTTATAATACTCTCTCCTCAAATCATCATCATCAAGATTAGTGAGAGCAACGTAATCTAATTCATACTTTTCTAACAAACATTGTTGTTCTGAGGTTAATTCCCCAACTATTCTGAGTTGAATATTTAGTTGAAAAAGGGCCGGAATAGTATTCTCCAGGTTTTTGTTCTGCTTTGTTCCAAGGAAAAGCAAAACAGGTCTTAAATTTTCACATTCTGTATTTGTAATTTGCAAAAGTGCATCAACGGGGTTTGCGATAACAATAATTTTTTTAGGATCACAATTACAGTAATGAATTATTTCTTGTTTTGTTTTTTCCGAAACAGTTGTAATCCACTTCACTCTTTTAATTGGTAAATCTAAAAAGAGCCATTTCATCACAAGCTTTCTCAGACCTCTATAGGTATTCAAGAAAACCAAATCGTGGATAGTCAGGATAGTACTTTCTTTTGGTAAAGCTAAAGCAGCATAATGTACATGCCCCGTAATGTGATATACACCAGATCGATATTTTTTTAAAAATATTAAATTGAAGATGATGTATAAAATATTACTACTGGGAAATGGGAGCGATATGGCATTTTGCTCTCCTGGCTTCATCTTTGAAGTCAATATATAAAAAACCTTTTCTATACTATAGAAGCCAGGTATGGGGTGACGAAAAATGAAATTGATTTTTATGACTTATCTGTTTTACCCTTTTGTAACCATGAATCCAGGTATTGAATTAAAAACTTATTCAAAAACCAAAATCCCAGAAAATACGTGATTGACCAACCTAAAAATTTAGATGTTGGAACCGGAAAGCTCCAAGCAAATTGAAAAATTGGAGCAGAGTAGCACATACCCCATACAACATTATACCCATTAATTATAAAATACCTATACATCCATCCAATCCAAAGGCCAAAGAAAAAAATGGGAATAAACATATAATATCTGCCAAAATCCACATAGGACTCAGCTACTGTGCCTAAAGAAAATGAGGTCCCTTGTTCAGCTCCAGAAAATTGGACTCCAGTATATTTTGATGTTAACTCAGAATCGTAAATGGGTTTTTTGTCTGGAAAAAACAATCTAGGCTTTAAAATATGCTCAAATGCATTCTGAAGAAGAATTCCGTTTTCATGGGGCAAGTAGGCAGGAACTTGTTTCAACGTCATAGATAAAAACTCAACATAAGATACTCTATAAATTAAATTATCAATACCGTCTGAGAAACTGGATACAAAGTTTTTAGCAGAAAAATCTTTTAAAACTATTTCAATAAATTTTTCAACATTTGAAAATAGATTTTGCTGTATGATTACCTGTGATCTTTCACCACCAGTCAGATATTGCCTATACTCTCCTTTACTATATGACCAAATTACAGAAAACGAAATAGTGATAATTGAAATAAATATTAATAAAAAAGTAGATCGGAATGAAAATTTTGGCAAGAGAAATAAATATGCACCAATTGCTACAAGAAAATAATTTTTAAACTCAGCCCAAAATCCACTGAAACTCAGAATAACTTCAAAAGATATAATCAAAATGACTAATTTTCGATTAGCTGAATTAACTAACGTAAATGCAATTAACATTGTAAGTATTACCCATTTCATATATACTACAGCAAGCAATAATTGCCCCCCAGGTACCTGTACAATAGAAGAATTTAAAATCGCTGATATAATTGAAACAGACAAATAAACAATAATAATTTTTGTACCATTATATTTATTGAGTATTGTAGATAACGCGATAGTACTTATTATTTTTACTTTCCTAATAGCTAATTTGACTCCTATTAGATATATCGTTAAAGCAATTAATGAAATCCATGTAGCAGCCCTTATATCACTTTTCCCATATTTGGTCAACTTATTTAACGGCTGATTGATTATATCTGAATATGGAATTAATATAGCAACAACTGCCCAATACAATAGTAAATTAATCAAAAGATGTTTGGGCTCGTTAACTCGCCAAAATAAACGAAAAATTAACAGCAATAAAGCACCTGAAAAAAAGAATAATACTGATTCTTGGGAAAGAATAGAGAAAATAAATAAACAGAAAATATAAAAATAATTACTTTTCAAAAGTACTAATTATTTGGTCAAGCGCTTTTTTAAATGAATTATATGAAAATTGTTGAATTGATTCTTTTGTCTGATTTGCCAATGATTTTCGATACACGAAATCATTTAGTTTTTTCATTTTACTAATCAAATCATATTTATTATTTGATTCAAATATATACCCATTGATTCCTTCAATCACCAAATCATTTGCACAGCCACACTTAGAGCTTACTAGCACAGGAATACCTGAAGCAAGTGCTTCATTTATAGACAGCCCCCACGTTTCCTCTGGTCCACTAGAAGGCAATATGAAAATATCAGCAAGTCGATAAATAATTTTCATTTGTTTTTGATCTTGAAAAGGCAAGATGTTTATTCTTCTTGAAATTGAAGAATCAAGTCTATTAATTTTATTTAGTATATCATTTTTTAAATCTCCATCACCAACTAAAACTAATCTTATTTTTTTGAGTTCCTTTGAAATGGCTTCAAATACTTCAATCAAGAATAAGGGATTTTTTTTCAGTATGAACTTTCCAGCAAAGACAAAAATCACTTCGTCATCTTTAATTAATAATCTCTTTCGTAAATCAAGCAATGAATTTTCTTCGTAAAGAGAAAAGCAATTAAAATAAGCATTATTTACAGCATGTCTAGCACGAATTATTTGAAAATCCGCTAAACCAGCTTTCTTAAAATATAAATCGGAGGCTGTTCCTGGACTCAAAACAAAATCGACATGTTTATAAACCCATTTCAGTAATTTATATTTAATAAAATTTACATAATCAGCTTTATTACTGTCGTCGATTGTTGTAGAATCACCTCTAAACACAATTGGTATTTTACCACTGAAATGCTTCATTATATGCAAATGGGTAATATGATTCCACCCATAAATCAATATTATTGCAGGATTTAATTTATGTATTTTGTCAACTATAACTGATAATCTAAGCCCTAGAAATGTTAGTAATGCATTTTTATTTGAACCTTCATTTACGAATTCATATTTATACCCTTCAAATAGGTTAATATTCCAATTTGTTATAATTCCAAATTCTTGATCAAAAGGAGGTGAGCTTGCCTCAAATCTAGTATAATAAACAGTTAAATCAATGCTATTTTGTGAAGCAATAAATGAAAATAGAGGAGAGTTATATTGAATAGGGTGCGATACTAAAACTAATATTTTCATACGAATAAAATACTCTAAATAAATTGCTTCTTTATTTGTTCTTCCAGGTGAGAAGGCAATTTATTTTGACTATCAACATACCACTCTGATGAATTATCATCATTTGCATTTGATTTAATGTATTGGAGCCATTCGTTTTGATAATTTATAACAATACCATTAGATAAGAATGAAGCCCAATAACTAAATGAACTACCTACTGAAGTAATTAATATTTTACTTTTAGAGAGTTCAAATAAATCTAAAATATCAGACTTCTTTATTGCTAGATGAACACTAGGTAAAGATAAAATATCTTTTAGGTCAGATTCCAAGCCATCACTATATATTATTGCTGGAGTCGAAATTCCGGTAATTCTTCGTATTTGATTTAAAACTTGAATATAAAAAGAGAGTGGAGTATCATAGCCTATTTTAATAAAATCATCTCTCCGGATATGGATTCCAATTAAAGGGTGTTTTAATTTTTCAATTTCCTTTAGTCGATGATTAGATAGTATACTCAGAAACGAGTCAATAATTAATTGACGATGTGCTTTTAAATCTCGGAATGTATGGTCATACTTAGTATAGACATATATAGAATTGGGAACTGCTAATTGATCTAAAGATGGATTAAATTTGACTTCTGAAAATATAAATTTTAAAATAATTGATAAAAGTTCAATAATATTTAGTCTACGAAAATCATTAAAATAAAAACGCTTATTAAATTCAAATTTTAGCCAATTTTTTGGTCTGAAATTTACCCACCCAAAAGTATAT
>JBKCGF010000322.1:0-4541 GCA_046303455.1 Chitinophagaceae bacterium
CTACAAATTTTCCTTCTCTATCTACTAATGTGAGGATACCCAGTTTATTTTTCTTTCCCACTTTAAAGTCATCAGCACCAAATGCAGGCGCAGTGTGCACGATACCTGTTCCATCTTCAGTGGTTACGAAATCTCCTACAATGACCTTAAATGGATCCGCATCAGGTGTGATGTCATGAATAGCAACCAGACTGTTTGCCTCTGCAGGCATGAGTTGTTCATAATACATTCCATCTACCTGTGCACCAGTTAGCGTTCCCAATACTTTCCAGGGAATGAGTTTGTCGCCCAACTTGTATTCTTCAAACGCAAGTTCAGTTGCTTCGGATTTGAAATATTTACTAAGCAGTGCAGTAGCCAAGATAACATGAACGGGATCACCTGTGTATGGATTGAAGGTAGAAACGAGACTGTATTCAATATTGCCGCCGACTGTCAGACCCAGGTTTGAAGGCAGGGTCCAAGGTGTAGTGGTCCATGCCATAAAATAAACCGAGGAGGATTGTCCTACCCACTGCTCAATTTGTATTTGAGCAGCATGTGATTTATTTTTTCCTGCATCGATTTTGAATAGGGCAACTGCAGAAGTATCTTTTACATCTTTGTAAGTTCCCGGTTGATTGAGTTCATGAGAACTCAAGCCTGTTCCAGCTGCTGGCGAATAAGGCTGAATGCTTACACTTTGGTAAAGCAGTCCTTTGTCGTACAATCTTTTTAAGCACCACCACAATGATTCGATGTAATCCTTTTCAAAAGTTACATATGGATTTTTCAGATCAACCCAGTAACCCATTTTCCTGGTGATATCATCCCATTTGTCTTTGTACCTCAATACCGCTTCACGGCATTTTTGGTTGTATTCCGCGACAGTAATTTTTTTACCAATATCTTCTTTGGTTATTCCCAATTCTTTCTCAACCCCTAATTCTACAGGTAGTCCATGTGTATCCCATCCACCCTTTCTTTTTACCTGGAACCCTTGCATGGTTTTATAGCGACAAACCAAATCCTTTAGGGTTCTGGAAATGACGTGGTGAATACCAGGCATTCCATTTGCACTTGGGGGGCCTTCATAAAACACAAAAGGCTTGGCACCTTCTCTGTGTTTTATACTTTCTAAGAACGACTGCTCATTGTCCCATGTAGCCAAAATCTCCCTTTCAAAAGCAGGTAGATTCAATTGTCCGTATTCCTTATAACTCGATTGCATACTAATTTCAAAGCCGCAAAGATAGAAAAGTTTAGGGGGTTTGGAAGCAAGCTTCCAAACCCCCTAACAACTAAACCCTTAACCCTAGACTATTACTTAAAATTAGTTGTACCATTAGCCTGATAAGCAAACTTGAAGGTATAATAACGTTGTGTATAGATTTTGACTGCATCTGGATCAGTAGCTGCAGGTGTTGTGCCTCCTTTATAATAATTGAGGATTTCAACCTTTGCATATTTGCCAGTCGCGGTTCTGATCACCAAAACTCTACCTGGCAAAGGAGTCACCAGATTGGTTTGAGGAACATATAAATACCATCCTTTGTTACTTCCTGAGGTAACTGCAAAGTTTGGAGCTGCATCTACTTTAAAAGTTGAATCAGCTGGCACGTTGCCAAGGTCATCAAAAGTACCTACATACACAAAGGCACCACCATTACCTGGACCACTTGTACCACCATTTACAATAATT
The DNA here is from genome assembly GCA_046303455.1 of Chitinophagaceae bacterium. Classification (GTDB taxonomy): domain Bacteria; phylum Bacteroidota; class Bacteroidia; order Chitinophagales; family Chitinophagaceae; genus Pollutibacter. Next base: position 1,682 of record JBKCGF010000322.1, read on the forward strand.
GTAGTACCTCTCACACCTATATCCCATTTCGTAGAATTAGAATCACTGTTTGGAACAATTGCATTGGTTTCGAAACTATAGAAAGTAAACTTTCCTACGCCAACAGGTTGGCCAATTGGTGACAATCCTACAATCGTGTCGGCTGGAACATCTTTTACAATTTTTTCAATCAAGGTAACCTGAGGAACAGATGTGTCATCTTTTGTACAAGATTGAAAAATTACAACTGCTGCCAACACACTTCCGATAATACTTCTTGCTTTCATTTGATTTGATCTTTATGTTAATAATTAAAAATTAAATTGTAAGTCGATGTATCCGACTCTACCTGGATTTCCAGGCATATTTAAAACGTCTTTATAGTTCAAAATATTGTCTACACCTGCCATAATTTTCCAATTCTTTTTCAAGCTGAAACCTGCGCTGGCATTGATTTGCAGAAAACCATTGGCATATTCATCCGATCTGTTGATGATACCATTTCCATCCTGATCAAATGTCCCCCATCTTCCACGGTAAATCATACGAGTTGTTGCAAAAAAACCATTTGTATTTTCGTAGTTGACTTTAAGGTTGGCCATGTGTTTTGATCGCAATGGCAATCCACCATAATCTGCAACTTTCATTCTAACGGAAGACCCTGTATTGAGATCGCGCCTGAATGTTTCTCCTTTTTTGATTTGTGACAAAACTTCTTTATCAGCAGTATACAAAAACTGATAACCAGCTTTTACTGAAAAAGATTTTGATATTCTTTTATCAACATCAAATTCAAGACCTTGAGTCAATGCGCTTTTCAAGTTGAAGTAACTATAAATTTGTCCGCCGTTTTTCTTAAATGCAACAACATCAGTAACAATCATGTTGTCAATATCATTTCTAAATAAATTAAGACTGAACTGTAGCTCCTGATTAGGCTTCCATTTTGCACCTACATTTAAACCACTAGAAACTTCTGGGCTCAATGCAGAAAGTAAACTTGCAGCAGGTGTAACCTGATCGATTTGCTGCAAGGCAATGAGCCTATCTAACTCAGGCTTTGCTACCTCAGAGCCAAAAACTGAATAAGATCCTGCAGCAAGATTTGTAAAATTCAAATACAATTGTCTGAAATCAGGTGCCTTAAAGCCCCTGCCATAAGATATATTGAAGGATAGCTTTTCACTGGCCTTGTATTGAAGTGCGATTTTAGGACTCCATACAGAAGCATATGCTCTGTTGGCATCAAACCTGAAACCACCAATTAAGGTCAGTTGCTTTGAAAGCTGTTCCTCGTGTTGTGCAAAAAAATAGGATATTGAATTCTTTCGATTGGTAGACATAGAATCATACCTGTTGGAGGCTACGGATTCGTCGATATGACCAGCGCCCAGTGTGAGCGAGGATTGCTCTCTGATTTGCCAGTCAGTTTGGTTTTCTACGCGTGAAAAAAGTTGATTGAATTTATCGTTATAAGTACCAGTGGATCCTTTCACATTCAACAATTGCACCGACTCAAATCCAGTGATATATCCACGTAAGGTAGTCTTGATTTTACCTGATTTGTATTGCAAATAAGGTGTGAGATTAAACTCGTCATTACGCTCAAATCCCTTTGAAAGAATTGAAACGCCTTGATTTGACACTTGGATGGTATTATCGATGTATGTTACATTTCTTCTAAATCCACTACCCAGTTTCCACTTGTCATTGAACTGATGATTGACACTAACTTGTTGTACCATTTTCCAGAAGGGCTCAACTGTTTTTTGTGCCTGATTAGGCTTCAAACTGTATCCTTCCGACTTATTGTAATTGAAAGAGGCAGTAACATCTGTCTTATTAAACCTTCTTGAGAAATTGACTGTCCCATCCAAAGTATTGAACCTACCATATCGAAGTCCAACATCAGTTTTGTTAAGACCAGCACCATCAGTGATAATGTTGATTACACCACCCATTGCTTCTGAACCATATAAACTAGAAGAGGGTCCTTTTACGATCTCTATCTTGCGGATATTTCTTACTGAAATTCTTGAAAGGTCGAGTACACCGCCAGTCCTGCCAATCAATGGCTCTCCATCAACCAAAATAAGCGTATACTCAGAAGATAATCCCTGCACTTGTACCCCCTTACCAAAACCTTCTACAATATTGATACCAGTTTGCTCACCTAGAATATCATTCAATCTGAGTGAACCAGCCTGGTATAAAGTCTTTGAATTGATTACGGTTACTGGAATTGCAATGTTTCCCATTAACCTGGGAGTGCGGGTAGCGGTAACCACTACTTCATCCATTGCTTTTGCTGTAGCAGAGTCAATCGACATTTGCCCGAAAGCAACATTAGAAATCGAGAGTACGAGTAACTGGATTAAAAACTTCATTTACTGGAGATTCGATTGCAAAAATGTTCCATCTCCTTGGGAGTTTTATCATGGAATTGTCAGGAAAAGGGAAAACGGCTATTTATGACGAACGGGTGACAAAAGATCACAGGGTTTCAGGCCCGTATGCTTCTTAAATGCTGTAGAAAAATGCGAAATGGATGAATACCCCAAAGAAGCGGACACCTCTGAAACAGAGAATCCCTTTTCATAAAGCAAATAACGAGCATGCTCCATTCTTTGGTCCTGATAAAAATCAAAGATGGTAGTACCAAACATCACCTTAAAGCCCTTTTTCAGGTAGCATTCATTTATCGCAGCTTTCCTGCTCAATTCTTTAATGGTAATGGGATCTCCAATATGTGATAGCAATATTTCCCTTGCTTTGATAATTTTCTCTCTGTCTTCTAAATGTACCAGAAACTTACAAGCCGGCACCTCATCCTCTTTAATTGAGCTGACCGCTTCAAGCGTATACAACAATAGAATCTGGG
>JBKCGF010000323.1:0-2327 GCA_046303455.1 Chitinophagaceae bacterium
CATTTGCTCCTAATATATTGCCATAAGATTTTGCTGTAAATCCCATTGATGCCAGTGCGATGCTTGCACTTGCTTTTGCAGATTGTTTGATGAAATTCCTTCTTTGTGACATGGTAATCGTTGTTTATAATATTATTTTAAGTTAGGCTTTTTCTTGCTGGCAATTGACTTTGCAGAGGTAGTGATATAATATTTAGATAACATATTCGGGACTTCCCATTCAGGCATGTTGTTGTGCTGCAGGTAGTTGAGGTATTTGCTCATCACTTGTGCAAAATGTGCTTCGTGGCCATCATTGTATTTTTCAGGGACAATCAGTTGCCAATCGTTTTTATTTTTTTGCAGGCTAATGCCAGGAAATTTTTCATTTATTTTACTGATAGCAACTTGCAGTTTGGTTTCAAAAGCGGGATCCTGATCTCTTTGTTGAATATATAAGGTGGGCTTATACTTTTCTGTTGCTCCTTGTCGGATGATCAGTGCTGATTTTGTGCCACGCATCAATGAGTAATGGGTATCGCCGGTTCCATCTGGTGCTTTGTAGTTCCATGTCACCGCAACTTTTGCATGTGTGCCATTGATGGCAAAAGTAAATTCTCCATTGCTTTTTACCTGTATGTTTCCTTGCTGATCAATTGCCGTGGTTAAAAATGAAGGGACTACTTCTGATTTCGTGACTGCCTTAAATTCATCTTGGGTTAATACAGTCGACCATTCCCTGGCATTCAAGATTTGTATATCCTTTTTATAGTCAATTGATTTTTCTGGGAAACAGGACCATTGGATAAGATCGACCAAATGCGTGGTTACATCTACAATGCCAGCACCTTGTTGTTTGTCGTCAAAATACCAATTGGGTCTTGTGAGAACTGAACCAGATACAAATTTGTAAAAATGATGAACACTTTCTTTTATCACAGAAGGGTCGGTTGTACTACCTTGTTCCAATTTGCCAAAAATGGATGAATCCATCGATAGGGCTCTTTGCAACTGAGAGGTGATCTCAAATCTTTCAGTCATGATGTCATACAACTGAACATTTTTTTGTTTTGCAATTGTAAATGCTTTTTTCAATTTTTTGAAACCTGATTGATCAATAGCCATCGGTTTATCAGATAGAACATGCAACCCATTTTGTACAGACTCCAGAATATAGTTTGTTTTTAATTGGTTGTTTCCTGCCAGAACTACAAGATTTCCTTTCTTTTCTTGTATCATTTTTTTAAAAAAGTCATCTCCCGTGTATAGGATTTCTTTCCAGCTTGTTGGTCCTGATACTCTCGAATTATAATTATTGATGCGCTCAATGTGAAGTTGAAGGTCGCTTCCGGCTTTTGAATATACGTGTACAACCGGGTCTATTTCAGCGTACATTGATTTTTGAACCAAGGCTGCATGAAAATGTCCTGGATCAAGCGTTATCAGTTTAATAGGTTGTGCCAAAATAAAATTAAATGTAAAAGAGAAAACTCCTGTAGCGACTATTTTGGCGAGAAGATTCATTGTTAAACTCTATTAACGTAATGGCAATTGCATTGTTTTTCCAATTTACGAAAAAACATTTAAGCAAAGTGCAGGTTAATTGAGTCAACTTAATTCATTGCAGAAAGGAACGAAAGGACCAATAAGAGTCCAAATAACAATAATAAAACTCCTGCACTTCCAAGGGATAGTCCTGCAATGGCAAAACCCTTTCCTCGTGTATTGTTTTTCTTAATCGAGTTAAGTCCAGCTATGCTCAATCCAATAGCAAGAGGGAAAAATGCAAAAGTTACAACTGGAAGTAAAAATAGGCTAACAAAGCCGGCAATTGCAGATATGAAACCCCACTTGGCAAATTTGTCAACTTTAACTCCTTTTTCTTCTTTGGTTTTTTTAACTTTTTTCTCTCCTTTTGATTTTGTAGCGGGTACATCAACGGTATCTGATGATATATAAATTACACTGTTGCTGGTGTTTCCAACATCTGGTATAAAAATAGCAGCTTCTGTATGAAAGAGAAAGAAGAAAACTGGGATGATGGTAAGTAGGATTTTGCTTCTCATATATTGATGAATTAGGGTCAAAATGTGTTTAATAAAGATAATAAAAGTAATTATAGTTTGCGCATATGATAGGCCTTAGGTTGTGTAAATGCCCGCAAGCCTGCATGGGATAAGCTAGATCCAAAACCAGAATGTTTTCTGCCACTCCATGGGAGTGCTGCACTTACTCTATCGCAGCAATTCCAGTAGCCAGTACCGCTGTCCAGTTGTGCTAAAATATTTTCTGCTCTTTTTTGATTCGAAGAATAAACGGATGCGGTTAGTCCATATGCAGTGTCATTC
>JBKCGF010000324.1:0-1636 GCA_046303455.1 Chitinophagaceae bacterium
TACCATACCCAACAACGAAAGTGTATTGATTGAAAATCCCAACAGTGGGAAAATCATAAATGTTCCAATCAAAGAAACCGGAACAGTCAGCAATGGAATTAAAGTCGCTCTCCAATCTTGCAGGAACAAGAACACCACCAAGATTACCAACACTACAGCTTCAAACAAAGTATGTAGGATTTCGTCGATACCTGCTGTAATTGCTTCTGTAGTATCCAATGAGAATTTATATTCGAGCCCCTGTGGAAACCTGGCTTTGATTTCATCCATTTTCTTTCTTACCTGATTTGCCACCTCAATACCATTAGAACCAGGTATCTGATAAACAGCAATAGTAGAACTTGGAAAACCATCCATGTAACTGCTTACATTATAGGTTTGTAGTCCCAATTCCACACGAGCAACATCTTTCAATCTTACCTGCGCTCCGTTGCTGTTCGATTTCAACACAATATTTCCAAACTCTTGTTCAGAAACCAAGCGCGATTGCAACAATGCTGTGTAAGTATTTCGAACATCCGCTCCAGCTGGCTGATCACCAAAAGTTCCACCCGGCATAATGTTGTTTTGCTCACGCATTGCACGGGTTACATCATTCACAGTTATATTCAATGCAGCCAATCGATCAGGCTTTAACCAAACACGCATGGCATATTCCGCACCACCCATCACTGCTACATCACCAACACCTTTGATTCTTTTTAATTCATCCAATACATTGATGAATGCATAGTTATTGATAAACGAAGCATCGTAAACACCAGTCTTTGCATACATGGATACAAGCACCAACGGAAACGTAAGTGATTTTTTTACGTTCACCCCGATATTCTTTACCTCAGCAGGTAAGAAGGGTGTTGCTGATGCTACTTTGTTTTGGGTAAGCATGTTCACCTTATCCAAGTCGGTTCCCACATCAAAAGAAACCTGTATAGAAGTTGTACCGTTATTTGCATTGATCGACTTCATGTACAACATCCCTTCTACACCATTGATTTGCTGTTCCAATGGAGTTGCTACGGCCTGTTCCATGTTAACCGCATTGGCGCCATTGTATAAGGCAGTCACCTGGACCATAGGCGGTGTTATCTCTGGATATTTTGAAACGGGGATGCCCAGCATGGTCAATCCTCCCAGAATCACAATCAAAATAGAAATGACGATGGCGAAGATGGGCCTTCTAATAAAAAACTCACTCATGCAGAAATTTTATGGAGTTGTAATTACTTAATATCAGTTGAATCAGCATTCCAGGATAATTGCTTGGAACGCACTTGCATTGCTGGCTTTAACATCATACTACCAACTATAGCTACCTTTTCGCCTGGCTTTAAACCGTCCTTTACAACCCAGTTGCTGCCTACACGTTGTCCAACCTCGACCAGCCTCGGTTGAATTTTGCTGCTATCATCTACTATAAATACCTGGTACTTGCTTTGCAACTGATTGATGGTTTGCTGCGGCACAACAATCGCATCTGGATAAAGATCTTTTTGTATGCGGACTTTCACAAATTGACCAGGTCTCAACAATTGATTTGAATTGGGAAACAAAGCCTGCACCAACAATGACCCTGTAGTTGGATCAATTTGTCGGTTAGTAAAATTGATTGATCCAGTTTGCTCATATTCGGTAC
>JBKCGF010000325.1:0-2955 GCA_046303455.1 Chitinophagaceae bacterium
GCCAATTCTTTGGTGCCAGAACGGACAATTCTACCATTGTACAATACATGCACATAATCAGGAACTATATAATCAAGCAAACGCTGATAGTGTGTTACCACAAGGAATGCATTTTCTTTGGAACGAAGTTGGTTAACTCCATTGGCTACAATTCTCAATGCATCAATATCCAAACCAGAATCGGTTTCGTCCAAAATAGCAAGCTTTGGTTCCAGCATTGCCATTTGGAAAATTTCATTTCTTTTCTTTTCGCCACCAGAGAAGCCTTCGTTCAAAGAACGGGAGAGAAGCGACTGGTTGATTTCAACCAATTTCATTTTCTCTTTCATGATCTTTAGAAATTGTGCAGCATCAAGCGGCTCCAATCCCTGGTATTTTCTTTTTTCGTTGACTGCCGACTTGATGAAGTTGGTTGTGCTTACTCCTGGTATTTCAACAGGGTATTGAAAAGCCAAAAACAATCCTTCTTTGGCACGGTCTTCAGGAGCCATCTCCAAAAGATCCTTTCCCATGAAATCAACAGTACCACCGGTTACTTCATAATCCTCACGTCCTGCCAATACAGATGCTAGTGTACTTTTACCAGAACCATTCGGTCCCATGATCGCATGTATCTCACCTGGTTTGATATCTAGATTGATTCCTTTTAAAATTTCTTTTTCTTCAATTCTGGCCTGTAGATTTTCAATCTTTAACATATGTTCAGTTTGTCTTTGTTAATGTAATTATCCAACACTTCCTTCAAGGCTGATGGCAAGGAGTTTTTGTGCCTCGACTGCAAATTCCATCGGCAGTTGATTCATCACTTCTTTTGCAAAGCCGTTGATGATCAAAGCGACAGCCGTCTCGGTATCAATACCTCTTTGGTTGCAATAAAAGATTTGGTCTTCACCAATCTTCGATGTTGTTGCTTCGTGTTCAACAACTGCAGTATTGTTCTTTACTTCTATATAAGGAAAGGTATGCGCTCCGCATCTGTCACCCAACAACATAGAATCACATTGTGAGAAGTTCCTTGCATTGCTTGCATTTTTTGCAACACTTACCAATCCTCTATAAGAGTTCTGGCTTTTCCCCGCTGATATACCTTTTGATACAATTCGACTTCTGGTATTCTTGCCAAGATGAACCATTTTGGTTCCTGTATCCGCCTGTTGATAATTGTTGGTTACTGCAACAGAATAAAACTCACCAATACTATAATCGCCTTTAAGAATTACACTTGGATATTTCCAGGTTACACTTGAGCCAGTCTCTACTTGTGTCCAGGATATTTTTGAATGATCACCTGAGCAAATTCCTCTCTTGGTTACAAAGTTGTAGATACCACCTTTGCCTTCTTTATCACCAGGGTACCAGTTCTGTACAGTTGAATATTTGATCTCCGCTTTTTCCATGGCTACCAACTCAACCACAGCAGCGTGCAATTGATTTTCATCGCGCATAGGTGCAGTACATCCTTCCAAATAACTCACATAACTTCCTTCTTCCGCAACTATCAATGTTCTTTCAAACTGTCCAGTGTTTGCAGCATTGATTCTGAAATAAGTAGATAATTACATTTGGCATCTAACGCCTTTTGGAATATAACAGAAAGAACCATCGCTGAATACAGCTGAGTTTAGAGCAGTGAAATAGTTATCGGTTGCTGGGACAACTGATCCCAGATATTTTTTAATTAGTTCAGGATGTTCTTGAACTGCTTCGCTCATGGAACAGAAAATTACACCCACCTTAGAAAGTTCTTCTTTGAAAGTGGTTGCCACAGAAATACTATCCATCACAGCATCTACTGCCACACCAGTCAATCTCTTCTGCTCATTTAAAGAGATACCCAGCTTTTCGAAAGTCTCCCTTAATTCAGGGTCAATTTCGTCCAGACTTTTTGGAGCAATCTTTTGCTTTGGAGCAGAGTAATAGATAATGTCTTGAAAGTTGATCTTGGGGTAGGTAACATTCGGCCAAGTGGGTTCTTCCATGGTCAGCCAATGCTTATAGGCCTTCAGTCTGTATTCCAACATCCAACTGGGTTCATTTTTCTTTGCAGAAATGAACCGGATGGTGTCTTCCGTCAGTCCTTTAGGGGCTTCATCGGCCTCAATATTGGTAACAAAACCGTATTTGTATTCCGATGAGGTTACCTGTTCTAATATGTCGTCATTTTCCTCTTGCATAATCCTCTTTCGTTTAGAAGCGCAAATTTCATCAATTTAAAGCGTAGTAGAAAGTATGTGGATCAATTGGGGGAATTTTGACCCTCATTTTTCCCGAATTCGTAACAAGATTGGAGGGGTAAGGTTCATTTTAGGATCTAATCTATCTATTTGCCGGCCGAAAGCCAATAAAGTCCGGTATCGTTCCAATATATTATATTGCAATTAGGGCAATGTTGCCTGTAAAACGACTGCTAAGAAATAAACGATTGGCCTATGGAATTGCTTCTGGGAATTGATATTGGATCTTCTTCGGTAAAGTGTGCTGTAGTTGATGTAAAGACAGGGGATTGTTTGGGAAGCGCATTTTCCCCCAAAACCGAGATGGTAATTCATGCGCCAAAGCAGGGATTTGCAGAACAAAATCCCAATATGTGGTGGAATGAGTTTAAGCATGCCTTTTCAGAACTCAAGCAACAATTAGGTTTTGATAAAGAGGCGGTAGTGGCTATTGGTATTTCTTACCAGATGCACGGACTTGTGGCAGTCGATAAAAGTGGCGAACCTGTGATGCATTCCATTATATGGTGTGATAGTCGCGCCGTCAACCAAGGCAACCAAGCATTCGCCTCCCTAGGTGAAGAATTCTGCTTAACACATTACCTGAATTCTCCAGGCAACCTGACTGCCTCCAAATTGAAATGGGTGAAAGAAAACCAGCCTGAAGTATACAGTAAGATTTTCAAAGTGATGTTGCCTGGTGATTATATTGCTTACAGGCTAACAGGTGAAATGAATACAA
>JBKCGF010000326.1:0-3054 GCA_046303455.1 Chitinophagaceae bacterium
GAATGACAATGAGGGTGGAAATGCTGATCAAATAGCTGTTCCTGCTGAATTACCTTTGTTACCACTTAGAAATACAGTTCTATTCCCAGGAGTAGTTATACCCATTCCTGTTGGTCGGGATAAGTCGATCAAGGCAATTGCAGAGTCATATAAAACTGACAAATTGGTAGGTGTTTTGGCGCAGAAGGACAGCAATGTGGAAGATCCCGGTATTGGGGATTTGGTTTCAATAGGAACCGTTGCCAAAATTATCAAGTTGATTAAAATGCCGGATGGTGGAACAACAGCAATTCTGCAAGGTAAAAGAAGATTTACATTGCTAAAAGTAAAATCTGAAGATCCTTATTTTATTGGTGAGGTTCAGGCTATTGAAGAAGAAATTATCAAAGATGATGCTTCATTTGAGGCTTCTGTTTCTTCAATAAAAGATTTGGCTTCACAAATCATTCAGTTGTCTCCCAACATTCCAACAGAGGCCTCAATTATTCTAAAAAATATTGAACAGCCATCATTTCTGATTCACTTTGTAGGCAGCAATTTAAATTGTGAGCTTTCAGAAAAGCAGCAATTACTGGAGATGAGTGATATGAGAGCGCGTGCTGAGAAATTATTGGGACTCCTTCAGAAAGAATTACAGTTTGTTGAATTAAAGAATAAGGTTACATCCAAAACCAAGACAGAGTTAGATAAGCAGCAAAGAGATTATTTTCTTCAGCAACAACTGAAAAGTATCAAAGAAGAATTGGGAGGTGATTCCAATGATCGTGAGATTCAGGACATGAAGAAAAAAGCTGAACAGAAAAAATGGTCAGCTGCTGCAAAAGAACTTTTCCAAAAGGAGATTGAGAAATTGGAAAGGATGCATTCTAGTACACCGGATTATTCTACTGTTTATAATCATGTAGACTTGATGCTGGATTTACCTTGGGATGAATATACAACGGATAATTATGATTTGAAAAAAGCTAAAAAGGTATTGGACAAAGACCATTTTGGCATGCATAAAATAAAAGAAAGAATTCTTGAATATTTGGCTGTCCTAAAACTGAAAGGTGACATGAAGAGCCCCATTTTATGTTTCGTTGGACCTCCTGGTATTGGTAAGACATCCCTTGGCAAAAGTATTGCCAGTGCATTGGGTAGAAAATATGTGAGATTTAGTTTAGGTGGGCTTCACGATGAAAGTGAAATCAGAGGTCATCGCAAAACATATATTGGTGCTATGCCGGGCAGAATTTTGCAATCACTTCGAAAAGTAAAATCATCCAATCCTGTCATTATATTGGATGAAATCGACAAAGTTGGAAAAGATTTCAGAGGAGATCCTTCATCAGCTTTGCTTGAGGTATTAGATCCAGAACAGAACCATACTTTTTACGATAATTATCTTGAGTTGGAATACGACCTGAGCAAGGTCTTGTTTATTGCTACGGCAAATGATATGCAAAGTATTCAGCCTGCCTTAAGGGATAGATTAGAAATTATTGATTTGACAGGCTACGCTGTAGAAGAAAAAGAAAAAATAGCACAAACCCATTTACTGCCCAAGCAGAAAGAACTTCACGGTTTGCAGGGACATGATTTAAAGGTTAGTCCCGCTGTCATGACCTTCTTAATTGAAAACTACACAAGAGAAAGCGGTGTTCGTGAATTGGATCGACAATTGGCTAGCATCATGCGCAGTTTTGCAAAAGATTACGCCATTCACGGAAAACTCAAAGGGGTGCTTACACAACAAGATGTTACCAGAATTTTAGGAAAACCTAAATATAGTAATGAACTGTACAAGACTGCAAGTATGCCTGGTGTGGCTGTAGGATTGGCCTGGACTTATGTAGGTGGAGATATTTTGTTTATTGAAGTAAGTGTGAGTGATGGTAAGGGTGAATTGCAGTTGACGGGTAATTTGGGACAAGTAATGAAGGAAAGTGCAAGTACTGCAATAACTTATTTGAGGTCAAATGCAAAAAAGAGTGGTATTGACGTTGAGCTTTTCAGCAAGAAGAATATTCATATCCACGTGCCTGAAGGGGCAGTTCCCAAGGATGGTCCAAGCGCTGGTATTACCATGATGACTGCTCTTGCATCGGCATTTACAGGTAGAAAAGTAAAGTCTTACCTGGCAATGACAGGTGAAATAACTTTGAGGGGACAAGTATTGCCAGTAGGAGGGATAAAGGAAAAAGTGCTGGCTGCTAAACGAGCTGGACTCAAAGAAATTGTGATGTGCTATCAAAATGAAAAAGACGTGCTGGAAATCAACCCTGAGTTCATAAAAGGGATGAAATTTCATTATGTGAAAACCATGCAACAGGTCCTTGAAATTGCTTTGGTATAACCTTTTTTCAACCTTATTGAACCAAAAAGAAGAAAGCTTGTTTTATTCTCAGAAGAGAATAGTTTCTCTTATGTTGGTTGTTTTAAGGGTTAAGGAATTTCCCCCATTTTTATGGGGGATTTTCATTTCTAGACAAGCTTGTTTACTTTTGAATATGTCTTTGAAGGCGTTTTTGGGTATTTTTTTACTGTTTTGTACAATTGCCGGGCAGTCGCAAACCCTAGGAGGCAGCTCAGTTTATAATTTTTTAAAATTACCCATGGGAGGCCAATTGGCTGCACTTGGAGGTAAAAATGTTTCACACTGGTCATCTGATTTAAGCCTGATTTCAGAAAATCCTGCTTTGTTGAAGAAACAACACCATGCCTTTATTTCTACAACATTCAATAATGTAGCCCCAACAGTAACAGCTCTTCAAGGAGTAGGTGCTTTTCATCATGATAAAACCAATACCAGTTTTTCAATTGGACTTCTTCATTTGCTCTATGGAGAAGAAATGCAGACGGATGCTTCAGGAAATATTTTAGGCAGCTTCCGGGCCTATGATCAAATGTTATCGGTTTCTTTTGCCAAATCTTATGGAAACAGGTGGCGCTATGGTGCCTCGCTGAAATACATGCATTCAAGTTATGGTATATATAAAAGTGCTGGCTTAGCTGCAGATGTCGGCTTATACTATTATGATGAAAATCGAAAATTACAAATCGGATTTGCTG
>JBKCGF010000327.1:0-3990 GCA_046303455.1 Chitinophagaceae bacterium
ATGGAATTGCTTCTGGGAATTGATATTGGATCTTCTTCGGTAAAGTGTGCTGTAGTTGATGTAAAGACAGGGGATTGTTTGGGAAGCGCATTTTCCCCCAAAACCGAAATGGTTATTCATGCTCCAAAGCAGGGTTTTGCAGAACAAGATCCCCTTATGTGGTGGAACGAGTTTAAAAATGCCTTCTCAGCGCTCAAGCAACAAATTGGTTTTGATCAAGAAGCTGTCGTCGCCATTGGTATTTCTTACCAAATGCATGGATTGGTAGCAGTCGATAAAAATGGCCAACCTGTGATGAATTCCATCATCTGGTGTGATAGTCGCGCTGTCTCACAAGGCAACCAGGCTTTCTCTTCACTTGGTGAGCAATTTTGTTTGTCGCATTATTTAAATTCTCCTGGTAACCTGACTGCTTCCAAATTGAAATGGGTGAAAGAAAACCAGCCTGAAGTATACAGCAAGATTTACAAAGTGATGTTGCCTGGTGATTATATTGCTTACAGGCTAACAGGTGAAATGAATACAACTGTATCGGGTCTCTCGGAAGGTGTTTTATGGGATGCGAAACAAGAATCATTGGCCACTGATTTATTGAATCATTATGGTATCGATCAATCTTTAATATGCGATACGGTCCCTCAATTCGGAGAACAAGGAAAGCTAAGTGTTGCTGTTGCTGAAGAACTGGGACTTAAGTCTGGTATACCAATTGCATACCGCGCAGGTGATCAACCCAACAATGCCTATTCATTAAATGTTTTGCAGCCTGGTGAAATTGCTGCAACAGCAGGTACATCTGGTGTTGTATATGGCGTGATTGATCAGCCTGCTTATGATCTCAAATCTCGTGTGAATACTTTCGTACATGTTAACCATAAGCCAGATGAAAAAAGATATGGCGTATTGTTGTGCATCAATGGCACAGGCATTTTGAACAGCTGGATGCAAAAAAATATTTTTCAAGGTTCATCCTATCCTGAAATGAATTCACTTGCTGCTTCAACGCCTATTGGTGCAGATGGTCTACTCTGTTATCCATTTGGAAATGGTGCAGAACGTGTGTTGGAAAACAGGGATCCAGGATCGATGATTAGAAATCTTCACTTCAACAGACATCAGCAAGCGCATTTGGCGAGAGCGGCACAGGAGGGTATTGTTTTCTCTTTGTTCTATGGTATTGAAATCATGGTGGCAATGGGATTAAAAATAAATACCGTTCGTGCAGGTAAGGCCAATATGTTTTTGAGTCCACTCTTTGCAGAAGCTTTTGCTAACACAACGGGTGCTACAATTGAATTATTCAATACCGATGGTGCACAGGGAGCTGCAAGGGCAGCGGGTGTTGGTGCAGGTTATTACAGTTCAACCGATGAATCGTTTAAAGGTTTGAAAGTGCTAGAACGAATTGAACCAGAAAAACTTTTCCAAGAACAATATGCAGCAGCTTATCATAGATGGAAAGCTGAACTTGAAGTATAGTTTGATATGGTTTAATTATTATATTTATGGTTGTCATAGTTGTCATTGTTATCATTGCAAAACTTTGACAACAACGACAACACGATAACAAAGAAAGTAAAATCAAAAAAATTAAATATGTCAATAACCCTCGGTAACAAAGAATTTTTTCCTGGAATTGGTAAGATCAAATTTGAAGGTGTAGGATCTGATAATCCACTTGCGTATAAGTGGTACAACGAAGATCAAATCGTGGCTGGTAAAACCATGAAAGAACATTTCAGATTTGCAGTGGCATATTGGCACAGTTTCTGCAATACAGGTGCTGATCCATTTGGTCCAGGTACCAAACAGTTTGCATGGGACAAAGCAACGGATGCAGTTGAACGTGCAAAAGACAAAATGGATGCAGCATTTGAATTCATTACCAAACTAGGAATACCATATTATTGTTTTCACGATGTTGATTTGGTAGACGAAGGAAACTCTCTGTCAGAATACGAAAGCAATCTTTCTGCAATAGTTGATTATGCCGGAATGAAGCAAAAGGCGAGTGGTGTGAAATTATTATGGGGGACAGCCAACGTGTTTTCTAATCCGCGTTACATGAATGGTGCCAGTACCAATCCTGATTTTCATGTTTTAACACATGCCGCAACGCAAGTGAAAAATGCATTGGATGCTACCATAAAATTAGGAGGAGAAAATTATGTGTTCTGGGGTGGTAGAGAGGGTTACATGACTTTGTTGAATACCGACATGAAACGTGAACAAGATCATCTCGCTCGCTTCTTGCATACAGCAAAAGACTATGCAAGAAAACAAGGATTTAAAGGCACATTCTTTATCGAACCAAAACCATGCGAGCCAACCAAACACCAATACGATTATGATGCAGCAACTGTAATTGGCTTCTTGCGTCACCATGGATTGGATAAAGATTTCAAACTCAATATTGAAGTAAACCACGCAACATTAGCTGGACATACCTTTCAGCATGAATTGCAAACTGCTGCTGATGCAGGTATGCTCGGAAGTATTGATGCCAACAGAGGCGATGCACAAAACGGATGGGATACTGATCAGTTTCCTATGGCATTGAATGAATTGGTTGAATCGATGTTGATCATTCTTGAGTCTAATGGATTTGCAGGTGGTGGAGTCAACTTTGATGCAAAGACAAGAAGAAATTCTACTGATGCAGAAGATCTGTTCTACGCACACATTGGTGGCATGGACTCATTTGCTAGAGCATTGGTTGTGGCTGATAAAATTTTACAACATTCTCCATATCGTGCCTTCAGGACAAATCGCTATGCCTCATTTGATGCTGGTGAAGGAAAGCTTTTTGAAGAGGGTAAATTGAGTCTGGAAGATCTTAGGGCTTATGCCATGCAACATGGTGAACCAAAGATGACCAGTGGCCGACAAGAATGGTTGGAGAACATCATCAATCAATATATATAGTCCTTCTTTCTTCGCTGCTTTTGAATGCAAGTTCGATTAGTCGGATTACCTGGTAACCATCCATGGCAGTCTCTTTTAGAGCTGCGCCATTTCTAATGGTTTCATATAGGTTGTTGTAATAAAAGCCAAAGCTGCCTTGCAGGGAAGGATAGATTTTTTTTACAACCTCACCATTTATTTCTGTGTGAAGTAGTCCAAAGTTTTGCTCTTCCTCCTTTCCCCAATCTGGCCCCGTTGGAACAATACCTGCTTTTAGCATTTCTTCTTGTGTGTCTTCGCCATTTTTAATAAAGGAACCCTTTGTGCCATGAATCATATAACGTGGTCCCATTTCTCTTACCAGCATAGAGGAATGTAAAGTCACTATCAGATTATCATATTCAAGTTTCACATCAAAGAAATCATCGACTTTAGAATAAGATTTCATTTTTCTGATGTCTGCAGTTATCGCTTTGGGTAATCCGAAAAGTACAAGGGCTTGGTCAATTAAATGCGGACCAAGATCATAGAATACACCACTTCCAGGTAACGTCTCTTCACGCCATAAACCATAAGTTCTTGGGTCGGGACGATAGCGGTCGTAGTGCGCAAAAAATTCTCTAGGCTCTCCAAGCATTCCATCGTCAAGTATTTTCTTCATGGTCAGAAAATCTGCCACATATCTTCTGTTGTGGTAAACAGAGCAAACCTTGCCTGTCTTTTTTGCCAACTCCACCAATTCCATTGCTTCTTCCAACGTATTGGTGAAAGGTTTTTCTACCACCACATGTTTCCCGGCAAGCAGTGCAGCTTTAGCGTATGGGAAGTGAGTGGTATTAGGGCTTGATATGATTACCAATTCAATCTCTGAATCGTTCAATACCTCTTCTATTGTTTTTGCAATTTTTATTGATGGATATTTTTCCAGTGCAGTATCACCACTACGTTCCATGATGGTAGTCAGTTCATAGCCTTTATTTGTTGTGATGAAAGGCAAATGAAATGTCTTCGCAGAAATACCGTAACTGATGACGGCGGTTTTGATGGGGTTGGTTTGCATGAGGTTAAATTAGTTAAAAAGAGGGA
>JBKCGF010000328.1:0-3030 GCA_046303455.1 Chitinophagaceae bacterium
GGACAGTTTAAAGGCTTATTGCAAGTGACCGACAACAGGAATTTCTTTTAACATCATTTCTTAATTCCCGGGTTTAATTGAAATTTCTCTGCAGCATTGTTTAATATTTTTTCCTTTGAATACAATGCAGGGAAGTAACGATCGTTGGCCCACTCTTCAAAGAGGTTGCGGTAAAAGGGGCTATCAGGATTACCTGATTGTCCGGGTGTATTGGTCATTACAGCTTTATCCCAATCTGCAAGATCAACTACAATTCTGAAACTTGCTCCTGCAGTCTGGTTGTCTGCTGTTCCATTTGCACCTGGCGTTAAACCATATCCACTTCGCGGTAGAGGACCAAAGTCAATTTTTGATTTCATGCTTTCGTCCACCCAATCTGACAAAGGATGTTTGATGCTGATGTGTTTGTATTTTGCTTGACCGTATTGCCATTGTTGCACATCCTCACCTAATTTAGTTTTCAACTGCTGAATGGCTTTTTCAAAACATTGTTGTAGAAATGCATCTCTTTTTGAAATTGCGTTTTCTCCAAACACCGCTTCTGGCATTTTCATCCATTTTATAACAGTCGATGTTTGTAAATTGATATAGGAGTTGATTTCTTTTTGAACGTATTTATTTTTTGCATCAGCAATTATTGTCCTTTCCCACATCACATAAATAGCAGCAGGAATACTTTCTTTATGCAACACATAATTCCATCCCTTCAACATCTCTTTTACTTTATCAATTTCTGGATTGGAAAACTGCAATGATAAAAGCATGGGCACTAATTCACGAGCGGGTAAAGATGTGTAGTCGGTTTGCAATGCCATGGAAGAAGCAATCGTAGATTTTTTTTCATATGCTAGTACTTCATTTACACGGTCCCCACGATAATCATCTGCCCAGGTATAAGCAAGCGTTGAAGAATGTTTGTAGTCAGCAGGAGTTACATGTTGGTTGGCTGTCGCGAAAAATCCTTTAGCAGGGTTGAATACATGCGGCCTTTCTTTGATGGGAAGAAATCCTTTCCACTCGTATTGTCCGTTGCCTGGAACGGGTACCATTCCTGAATGCGTTGTTCTAATTGGCGTGATGCCGACTGCTTGCCAGCCGATGTTTCCTTTTTTATCTGCCCATATCATGTTTTCACCTGGGATGTGGCTATAGGAACAAGCATCTCTAAACTCTTCCCAATTTTTTGCTTGATCAATGCGCAGTGATGCCATGTAAGGTGCTCCACCTGGTTCCAGCCAAGCGCATCGAATGGCGTATGCTTTATTATTCTTGGTATCAATCTTTGTAACTGGACCATGGTGCGTGAAATACAAAGTCACAGTCGTATCTTTTTTATTTTTTCTTTTAAATGTTTCTGTTGCGCTATTCATGTTTTTCCATGCACCATTGAATTTGTATTGAGATGGATTAGCAGGGTTGATATCATACACATAAAGATCTTCTGCATCGGTTTCAAAAATGGTGAGTCCCCATGCTCCATATTGGTTATGTCCGATAGAAACACCAGGTATCACTGGTTCACCGCCGCCAATCACATCCCATCCTGGAGCAACAAGGTGTACAATGTATCTCAATGAAGGCGTAGAAATTTTTCTGTGCGGATCATTGGCCATGATGGGTAAACCACTCTCCGTTCTACTTCCACTGATGATCCAGTTGTTGCTGCCTTCCGGCATTTGTTCTGTTTCAAAATCTTTTTGATTGAAGGTCAGTTCTTTGTTGACAGCTTCATAAGGGGCAAGAATATCTTCAAACAACAAATCAGTATTAATGCTTGGATCAATTTTTAAATCTGGTTGTTGGGGATGAAACCACACCAAGTCTCTCACTTTTTCTTCACCCACTTTTGCAATGGCCCTTGCCATGTTCAGTTCTTGTGTAACATTGGAACGAATGCCTTGGTGTCTTGATACTACAACCTCTGGTGTCCAGTAGCCTGGTTTTGTATTGAGCAATTGAAATTCAAAAGGAAGCAGTTTGGGGTTATTGTTTGCCTCTTTGATGTAAGCGTTTACACCATCTACATAAGCGTTGATAATTGCTTTTCCTCTTGGGTGATAGTGGGCTAATTCTTTTTCCATGTCGCCACGGTATGAAAATAACCTTGCGCCTATGTCGCGTTTCAAAGCAGATTCACCCATGAGTTCAGCCATGGTACCTGTTGCTTGTCGCCTCCAGATTTCAAATTGAAATAATCGATCTTTTGCTGCCAGATAACCTTGAGCAAAAAATAAATCATGTTCATTCTTCGCATAAATATGATTTACACCCCATTTGTCGCGCACCACTTCAACAGCACCATTTAATCCATTGAGTTGTAGAGGCGACTGAGCAGCAACAAATTGTGTAAGCCACAAACAAGCAAGCAGGCAGATTTTTTTCATAAAAAAACTTCTTCTGTTGTTCATCGTACAAGAGTAAAGTTGGGTGACTATTTTTTTGTGGTTTGTTTCACATCTATTTGCAATTGGTCAAACCATTTTTTCCATTGCGGGACGGCTCTTGCAAATGCGATTCGATGATTGGCATCTGCGCCCAATGAAAAAGCTTCAACCTTGTTATTTCCCATCGCTTTCTGATAAACCGAAGGCAGCTGAGCTAAACCGATTGTTAGTGATTCATCTATTTCACCATAATACATGCGTACAGGAGATTCAATTACCCAACGATAGGGATGCATTTCGCTCATTAGTTTACCGTATGCAGAGTTTCTGTAATAGACGGGATCAAAGAACTCTTTACGAATGAGTTTTTTAAGATCGGTTGGAAATTCTTCCGGTTTTAATGTTGAATCTTTTTCATAAACGCGTTTTGCAGTTTCATACATTTCTGGATTGAAAAATCCCTGCGCGAGTCCGGGTATTTGATAATACTCCTCAAACGAAAATACTGTCAGCATGAACATAGCTGAAACCCAGCTACCATCAATCTTCCTTGGGAAGCTCATGAAGCCATTGAGCATGACATATCCATCGCATTGCGCAGCTACTGTAGCAGCAGCGGTCACTTTTGTATTACTTCTTTCCAATC
>JBKCGF010000329.1:0-3438 GCA_046303455.1 Chitinophagaceae bacterium
AATAGCCCAGGGATATTGTGTTGATTATCTATCCAACCTTCTGCTCTCTAAGGGCATAAAGAATTTTATTGTTGAAATTGGAGGTGAGGTCTTTGCAATTGGAACAGACGAAATCGGTCGACAATGGCGTGTGGGTATACAGGATGTCGACTATCTTTTGGGAATTAAGAATAGTGAGGATATGGTAATCAGTTTAGATAATCAAGGCATCACTACTTCAGGAAAATTTCAGAAATACAAAAAAATAGGAGATAGTATCATAAGCCATATAATAGATCCCCGTACAGGGTATCCTGTGAAAAATGATTTGGTGAGCGTGACTGTTCTCGCTAAAAATGCAATGTTAGCAGATGGACTCGACAATGCTTTTATGGTGATGGGTATAAAAGAGACTATGGAATGGTTAGAAAAAAACCCCAACATTGGGGTTTATATGGTCTATAGAAAAAAAGATGGTTCATTGGCTGATACAGCCAATGGGTATTTTAAAAACCAGATGTTCTATACGGAATCTAATTAATTTCTCTCCTGAGGCTTGGCTTCACTGGCAATCATCTTTCTGCCCATTACTTCTGATTCATGAAGTGCTGCAATTGCTTTAAGGGCCGATTCCTGATTTGGCATTTCTACAAAACCAAATCCTTTGCTTCTGCCCGACATTTTGTCGATGATGATCCTGGCGGAAGTTACTTCGCCAAAGGGACTAAATAATTGCTCTAAAGATTCATTGGTTTGCTTGTAGTTGAGGTTTCCGACGAAAATATTCATAAAAAAAAGTTTCAAATGTAGGCAAACAACACACCAGCCTCCATAAAGGTTCATTTAAAACCTAGTTTTTCAGTAACATTCCCAATAATGACTGGTCTCGGTTATAGATGTCCTCCCTAAAATTAATATTTCCGTTGAAATCCACAAATGCTGTTAAATAAACAACATAAACTGGTACTTTTTTGTCCATTTTTATATACCGCTCAGATTTTAAGGCCAAAACACGATCCATTTCTTCGGAAGACCAGCCTTTTTTGTCCCTCAATAAGTAGAGCGCTAGTCGATGGGGTTCGGCAATGCGAATACAACCATGGCTAAATGCTCTTCTTTCTTCCTGAAATAAACCCTTAGCAGGGGTGTCATGTAAATAAATATCAAAAGGATTGGGAAACATAAATTTTATTTCCCCCAATGCATTGTCCTCCCCCGGTTTTTGTCGCAAACGCCCATCATACCACTCCATATGGTTGTCTGCCAAATAGTTTTTGTTTTTCGCAACCAAGGGTAATATCTCCTTTTTCAAAATTTTATCCGGCACATTCCAGTAAGGATTAAAAACTATATTTTCCATATAACCTTTGAAAATTGCTGTTTTGTTGGTCTCCTTTCCAACAATTACCCCGCAAGAAAAGATCAATGAGTCTCCATGCATCACAGTTAGGTTATATGCAGGTATATTCACAACCAGGTAATCTCCATCAGTTTCATTTGGTAACCACCTGCACCTTTCAAGGTTTACAATTATCTGTTTAATTCTATCCTCTGTCGAAATATTCAATTGGCGAACGGTATTTAATCCAATCACTCCATCAGGTTTTAAACCATGCTTTGTTTGGAAAAGCAGAACTGCATCCTCAAGTGACTGGTTGAAAAAAGGAGAACCATCGTTTTCTCGTAATTCACCTGAAATAAAAAGACGTCTCTTTAGTGGGACAATAATTGCTAGGCTATCTCCTTTTTTTATTTTTCTTTTTACGTTTTCAATGGTTCCCCAACCGCCATTTTCTTGTATTTCCTTCAAACCAATCAAAGCACTCTTCAACAAATGATATTGTGGATATATCGATCTGTCCATAGCAGCTGCATCGCCAGTTACAAATTCATCTAACAATTGCAGATAATCTGTTTTTTTTCTGGGAATGTACCAGAGCATCATTTTACTCTCTTTTTCTGATACACCCCCCAAAACCCGATTGGCAAAATGCAAGTACTGCGCTGTTTGCATCAACTCAAAAAAAACAAGACTGTCTCTGATTTCATTTCCAATCCATTGCTTGTATTCTTCGATATATGGAATTTCTGCAGGAAGTCCGTTTTCTTCCATCTGCATGATTCTGTTGTAGAGAATTTGCACATTTTCAATTCTGCCCTTGTCATCATGCCATGCTAAATTGTAGCCTCTGTTTTTGTAAAAACGTTGTAGTTCTTTTTGGTAGGGCTGAAACAAACTGAAATGGGTTGTGAATTTTTTTATTTCAGCACTATCAAGCTTTAATTTTTTCTGATCACTAAAGTTTCCGGCAACTACCTGTGGGCGAATGGTATCACTAAAAGTATTGGGTACTTTGTTTTTTACAGTTGCCCCATTTGGGCCACATGCAGAAAAAACAATTGGCAGGAGCCAGGATAAAAGTATCGTAACTTTTTTCACAATGGAAATATAGAAAATAAAAAAGCCCCCAGTAAACTGAGGGCTTTTTATCTGCTAAAAAGTATTTATTCAGCAACAATTTCCAATCCAACTTCGGTCTCGTTTCCGTTACCAAAGTCAACCTTGGCTTTGTAGCTTCCCAACTCCTTGATTTCATCAAGAAGGTGAATGCGACGTCTGTCGATTTCATATCCCTTCTGCTCACGGATCGCCTTGGCAATCTGAACAGTAGTAACACTACCGAAAATCTTACCAGAAGTTCCTGTTTTTGCACCGATGGTAACTGAACCATCCTGCAAAGCAGCAATAACCTTGTTGATTTCAGCGAGCATCTTGTCTTCTTTCTTCTTGATTTGCTTCAAGCGCTCTTCCAATTGCTTGAGGTTAGAAGGAGAAGCCTCAACAGCGAACTTTTGAGGAATAAGAAAGTTACGTGCGTAACCATTCTTTACGCTTACCACTTCATTGGCACCGCCGAGATTGTTTACGTCTTGAATTAAAATAACTTGCATTTTTTTTATTTTAAAGTTTTACCAATTTCCAATCCCAACGGGACTGTCACACCATCCTGGTGATTAGGGTAGGTTCTACTTCAACAAATCGGTCACGTACGGCAACAATGCCATTTGACGTGCACGCTTAATTGCTTCTGATACCTTACGCTGATACTTAAGTGAGTTACCAGTAATACGACGAGGCAACATTTTACCTTGCTCGTTCAGGAACTTTTTCAAAAACTCAGCGTCTTTGTAGTCAATGTAACGAATACCATACTTCTTAAAACGACAGAATTTCTTCCTTGGTTTCTCGGTCTTGATAGCCGTTAGGTACTTAATTTCATTTGCTTTTGCCATGATTTAGCCCTCCACTGCTTTTTCGTTTCCTGTTGGTACACCACTTCTCTTCTTTTTGTTATACTCGACGGCGTATTTATCGAGCTTGATAACAATGTGACGGAGAACCTGCTCGTCACGCAGGAGCTGAATCTTCAGCTTCTCATTCATGTTGGATGGCGCTAC
>JBKCGF010000330.1:0-3890 GCA_046303455.1 Chitinophagaceae bacterium
GACTTTTATATTATGACAAAAAAAATTACATGAGTGTATCATGTAATTAATCCATTTGTGAAAAAATAGTGAAGTGGAGCTGGTGGGATTCGAACCCACGTCCAAACATATTCGCCGAAAGCCTTCTACATGCTTATTTTGGAATTGATTGTCGAGAAACTGCAGGAACCAAACAAACCAACAATTTCCGTAGCTGAATAGTCTTAGTCAACCAGCACAGCCTATGGTTGAAGCAGCCTTGTTTTTTTTGATTCAGCGGGTTGACTTGGCAAAGGCAGGCCCGTCAAGCAGCTATAATGGATGCGCTAATCACTGATTAGGCAGCCATGGCGTAAGTATTCTCGCCATTTATTGGTTTCGAATTCAGATTAAAGTGCAACATTCGCAACGCACTGCATGCTTACTTTCAAAGATCTACGCTGTCAATACCGGTCAGCCCCAGTTTGAAATACAAAATTACCGATTTCTCCGCTCTCCAATTAATTTTTAACAAAGATGTTTGAGAATACAAATAGTTAAAGTAATTTTGCTGCCCGAGCCCAGATGGCGGAACTGGTAGACGCGCTAGACTCAAAATCTTGTTATCGAAAGGTAGTGCAGGTTCGATTCCTGTTCTGGGCACAAGATGAAATCCTCAACATTGTTGGGGATTTTTCAATTTATAAAGTGCAGGTTCCCTGCCTGCCGGCAGGCAGGGATTCCTGTTCTGGGCACAAAAAACCTCAACAATTGTTGGGGTTTTTTATTTTACAGCGTAAGCAATTACCCTATTCGTACCAAAGGATGGCACATAAAGTGTCTTTGTTTTTTTATTGTAACTGATATCGTTTGCTGCAATTTTGATAGATCGGGTATCTAATAACACCTGCTTATTTCCATTGGTTTGAACATAATACAGCATACCTCGATAATTACTTAAAATGAATTCATCTTTTGAGAGCATTACAATCCCATCAAGACCGTTTTCATAACCTTCTCCAATATTGGTGATTTCTTTATTTGCAGTTACTTTTTGAAAAGAGGCTGTACCCGCCACATAGAGATCTGTTCCTACCGCCATCAAACCATTTGCACCGGGTATATTTTCAAGATACAAACTGGGTTGATCTCCTTCAATTCTATACACTTTTCCTGCCCTTGTATCCGTAACATAAACAATTCCCTTTTCATCCACTTCCAGATCATTAAGCATGATTGCCCCTGCTACAGTAATGCGTTTTATTATCGTGCCTGTTTTCATGTCAATTACCGCGACAGCACTCGTTTCTGCTGTATACAATATCCCCTTATGAAATCCTATTCCTTTATTAGATGTTAAGCCAGCCACCCAGTTTGCATTTTTGATTTCTCCATTCAAACCCATCTGAACAATTGTTCCGTTGTTCATACTCGACACATAAATTATGTTGGATTTAGGATCATATGTAGCCGACTCCGGTCCTTTCAGTGTTACAGAATCAGACTCCCACAACTTTACAAGTTGGGGCTGAGCAATACTTATTGAGCTTACAAACAAAGCTGTTATTAACCCCCAAAAATTCTTCATTTTTAAATTTTAATTTGATCCTAATAATTTTAAAGTTAGCCAATAATTTGCATGCAATAATTGAGTTATAATAACACAAGATTGGTGATACTTGATAAAAAAAAGGAACTGGATTTCTCCAGTTCCGCGATACAGCAGTTTTTGACCCTTTTGAGAAGTCTTATTGTCTGCTTTAATCTTCCCGGCATCAGAAACATGTTCTGTAAACCGACTTATGCAATGATACAACTTGGTGATACCTGAATACAAGAAAGTACATCATCCATTTCCATGATGCTAATCATGCTGGTCCTTCCCCAGGTGGCGGCACTTCAAATGGAGGTGTTTCAAAGGGGTCTTCTTCTGGTATGTAATCTGGATTTTCTTCCGGCACCAATGGCTCTTCTGGATCAATGATTGGCAACTGCTCTGGAAAGGGAGAATCTGGTACTTCAGGGATAATTTTCGGCTTCTTTTGCATATCGAGTTATTTGTATATCATGCAAGCTATCGGATGACTCATATCGATTGATTGAGATTGGTCAAGTTGTTTAATGATCATTATTATAACATCAATTGAGTTTGTTCATTTTTTTTCATTGTAACTGCTATTAGTTTGCATATCTAATTTATACGAACATGCCTATTATCAAAGTAATCGAAATCATGTGCAGTTCCACTAAAAGTTGGGAAGACGCTGCTCAACAAGCCATTTTGGAAGCAGCCAAAAGCCTCCACAATATCAAATCGCTTTACATTAAAGAACACAGCGTTGTTGTTGACCATAAAAATATGATCTCAGAATACCGCATAACAGGCAACCTTAGTTTTGAGGTAGAGACTCCCGAAAAAAACGTGGCAAAAAAGGGATGAAATTGAACTAGCTTTGTCTGGTTAATCTGACAAAGATGAATATCAAAAACAACATCCTCGAAACAATTGGCAATACCCCGTTGATTAAATTAAATAAAATCACTCAGGGACTTCCTTGCCAGGTGCTTGCTAAAGTTGACTATTTCAATCCGGGAAATTCTATCAAAGACCGCATGGCATTGAAAATGGTGGAAGTGGCCGAGCAAGAAGGTAAACTGAAGCCAGGTGGCACTATTATTGAATGTACATCCGGTAATACTGGGATGGGCATTGCCTTGGCAAGTATTGTGAAGGGATACAAATGCATATTCACTACAACCGACAAACAATCTAAAGAAAAGATAGATATCCTAAAAGCAGTTGGAGCAGAAGTAATTGTTTGTCCAACCAACGTTGAACCTGAAGACCCAAGAAGCTATTATTCCGTTGCAAGAAGATTAGCCAAAGAAATACCCAATACTTTTCACTCGAATCAATACGATAATCTGGCTAACAGGTTGGCACATTACGAAACGACTGGTCCGGAACTTTGGGAACAAACCGATGGTAAAATAACGCATTTGGTATGCACAGCCGGGACTGGCGGTACGGTAACCGGGACTGCCATGTACCTAAAAGAAAAGAATCCCAATATCCAGATGTGGGCAATAGATGTGTATGGTTCTTTGCTCACTAAATATTTCAACACAGGTGAAGTAGACATGAATGAAGTTCATCCATATATCTCTGAAGGATTTGGAGAAGACTTTGTTCCTGAGAACTTCGACATGTCCGTTATTGATCACTTCGAACAAGTGACCGATAAGGATGGTGCAGTAATGGCAAGAAGAATTGCAAAAGAAGAAGGACTGTTTTGCGGTTATAGCGCAGGGAGTTGTTTTCAAGGTCTACTGCAATTGAAAAACAAATTAAAAAAAGATGATTTGGTCGTTTGCATTTTCCACGACCATGGAAGTCGTTATGTAGGAAAGATTTACAACGATCAATGGATGATGGAAAGAGGATTCCTTGAAGTGAAAACCTTCAAGGATATAGTTTCAGCAAGAGCAAGTAAGCAAAAATTGATCAGCGTACGTCCGGATCAAACCGTTGCGGATGCAGTAATGCTGATGAGAAAATACGAAATCGAACACATCCCTGTAATTCTTGATGAGCAAATTCTTGGCTCTATCAGTGAAAACGGACTATTTCAAAAACTATTTACAGATCCTGAAATCAAACACGCTCCTATTCAAAGTGTATTGGAAATCTCCTATCCGCTTGTAGATTTCAATACTCCAGTTGAAAAAATCAGTAACATGATCAACAAAGACACTGGAGCAATACTTGCGAAAGATGAATCAGGAATGCTACATATCGTAACCAAATATGATATTCTCCAATCACTGGCCAAATAGTATGTATCGTAATTATACGAAAAACAGAATCGGAGATTTCCGCTATTTCAAGTAAATACTGAACTACAATAAAAGGGTTGTTTTGCTCTTGTATA
>JBKCGF010000331.1:0-9668 GCA_046303455.1 Chitinophagaceae bacterium
AAGGGAAAATTTGAAACCCTTTTCATGTTGGGAAAAGATCCCAGAAGCAGCATAAGACTACTTTATAAAAATGATCTTGATTATGGTCAGACCTACTATGATGAAGTTGGTTATGATAACGTTTTTGCATTGGCTGCTCGAAAAGAACAGATCCCTATCAAACTCATTCAAATTGAAGAACAAAAAATAGAATACTTCAAAGAATGGAGAGCGGGACTTTCACTTACCACCAGTCTGCATAGAAAAATATACAACCCCATAAAAGATCTTCCTAAAAAAGAGGATTTTTCTTTTGATGATAATCCTGGAAATTTCAATGATTTTCAATTTAATTTCAAATTGAGATTTGCCTACCTGGAACGTTTTCTGCAAGATGATTTTTTCAGAACCAGCCTTGGTAGTGACTACCCTGTCCTAGAACTCAATTATACAAGAGGAATAAAGGGCATTCTGAACAGCGGCTACGCTTATTCCAAAGCAACATTTAGCATAAGTGATTATTTAAAAGTTCCTCCGATAGGAAATATCTATTATGGAGCCTATGCAGGTAAGGTATGGGGTACTTTACCTTATATGCTCATGAATATAGCACCTGGTAATGAAATTTATTATTACAACAAATACGCTTTCAACCTCATGAACAGGTATGAGTACATATTTGATGAATATGGAGGATTCAATATTGAGCACAATTTTGGAAGGGGTATATTCAGATTATTGCCACAGAACAAAAAATTAAAACTTCGTCAATTTTGGAATGCCAAAATTCTTTGGGGCAGTATTAGCGATAAGAATGCTGCATTGAATTTAAAAAACAACTTCCCTTTCACCAGTTTGAATGGAAGAACATATATGGAATTGGGTACAGGAGTCGATAATATTCTGAGGTTTTTCAGAGTTGACTTGGTTTGGCGAATAGCACCAAGACCTTTACCAGTTGAGAACTACAAAAGATTTGGAATCTTCGGCAGCTTCAGGTTCTCTTTTTAATGATTCGCATATTCATCACAACAATCGAGAATGACTTTACAAGCTGAACGAATTTCATCTTCATGGATAATGAGTGGAGGAGCAATTCTCATACAATGAGATGCAAATAAAAACCAATCCGTAAACACGCCTTTTTCAATGCATCGATCAATAATTTTTTTATTGAGTTCAAAAGAATCAAAATCGATTGCCATTAACAAGCCTTCTGCCCTTACTTTATTGATCAGAGGATGTACCAGCAGAGATTGAAAAAGTTTCGATTTTTGTTCTACCTCGTTTAATAATTGCTGATCCAATAGAAAATCTAAAGCAGCCAGTCCAGCTGCACAGCATACAGGATGCCCTCCGAAAGTAGTAATATGACCAAGAATGGGGTGGTCTGTAAATGTATTCATGTTGTTCGTGCTTGAGACAAATGCACCCAATGGCATACCACCACCCAAGGCCTTACCGAGCAACAAAATATCAGGTACAATCCCATGTTTTTCAAAAGCAAATAACGTACCCGTTCTACCAAAGCCTGTCTGTATTTCATCAAACACCAACAAAGCACCCACCTCATCACATTTTTTTCTTAGCAATTGCAGCCATTCTTTATCGGGCGATAATACACCCATCTCAGCTTGTACAGGTTCAGCAATTACGCAAGCTGTATGTTGATCAATAAAATCCAATGCACTGTTCAGATTATAATCTGCATGAGCAACACCAGGTAATAAAGGCCTATAAGCATTCCGCCAGTACTCATCCCCCATTACACTCAATGCCCCTTGTGTTGAGCCGTGATATGAATTTTTAAATGCAACAATATTTGTTTTGCCTGTAACACGTTTGGCTAATTTCATAGCTCCCTCAGTAGCTTCTGTACCAGAGCTGGTAAAGTAAACTGAATTCAATTGTTCTGGCAGAAGTGAGGCAAGTTTATGTGCATATTGAACCTGCGGCGATTCAATCAATTCACCATAAACCATGATGTGCATATAAGCATCCAGCTGTTTGTGTATGGCTGCTAAAACATCAGGGTTGCGGTGTCCCACATTACATACACTGATACCACTGATAAGGTCGGTATACATTTTACCCTGCTTGTCCCACATCTTTGTGCCTTCCGCTTTTATTATCTCTAATCCAAGTGGTGCTGAAGATGTTTGAGCAACATGTCTAAGGAATAATTCACGCTGGTTCATTGCTGCAAAGTTCCTGAATATGCAATAACTTTAAGAAAAAATATGTCTTTCATTCTTTCCGTAAGAGATTTTACGCCCAGTTTTGGCAACAATGTTTACATCGCACCCAATGCAACCATTGTGGGAGAAGTGATCATGGGTGACGATTGCAGCATCTGGTTCAATGCAGTCGTTAGAGGAGATGTCAACTTTATCAGGATGGGGAATAAGGTCAATATACAGGACAATGCAGTCATTCATGGTACGTTTGAGAAAAACGGGACAACCATTGGCAATAATGTCAGCATTGGACACAATGCCATCGTACATGGATGTACCATAGAAGATGATGTTTTGATTGGAATGGGTGCCATTGTAATGGACAGGGCCGTAATTGGCAGGAATTCAATTGTTGCTGCTGGAGCAGTTGTACTTGAAGGAACAATTGTTCCTTCTGGATCAATATTTGCTGGTGTTCCAGCAAAAAAAGTAAAAGATATTTCAGAAGATAAAATAAAAGGAGAAATTAACCGTATTGCTGAAAATTATGTAACCTACAGCAGCTGGTTTAAAAAATAATCACCATTTCTTGTCCTCAATAGAATCAAGTATAGTACAATAACTCACGTACCGCTCTTCGTGAATTTCACCATCAACCACAGCTTGTTTGATTGCACAACCTGGTTCATTGATATGCATACAATTGTTAAACTGACAATCATTCAACCGAAGTTTCATTTCAGGAAAATAATGTGAGAGCTCATCCTTGCTGATGTCCGCAATAGCAAATTCACGCATACCCGGTGTATCGATAATTTTCCCACCTTCAGGCATGTCATGCATTTCTGCAAATGTTGTTGTATGCATTCCTTTTCCACTCCAATCACTCACTTCCATGGTCCGAATATTTGCTCCCTCTAAAATTGCATTGATGAGACTTGACTTTCCAACGCCTGAATGTCCGCTGATCAAAGTGGTTTTTCCATACAACACTTCTTTTAATTCCTCTAAACCTTCTTTCTCTTCTACTGAGGTTAGTAAAACTTTATAGCCCACTTTTTCATACATCGCTTTACGATCTTCATACAATGCTGTTTCGTATTCTTCGTGTAAATCTGATTTATTAAACACTACAATGGCGGGAATATGAAACGCTTCGCAGGTTACCAGAAAACGATCAATAAATCCTACAGATGTTCTTGGATCTTTAATAGTAGCGATTAAAAGCGACTGATCCAGGTTGGATGCTATAATATGGTGTTGCCGTCTGTTGGCTGGAGAAATTCGATTGACATAATTTCTTCTAGGAGTCAACTCCGTGATGATTGTCCGGTTTTCCGCCTCATCCTCCATTTCAAATACAACTTCATCCCCTACTGCAATTGGATTGGTTGAAGTAATTTCTTTTATCTTAAACTTTCCTTTCAGTCGCGCTTGGTAAACATGCCCATCTTCTCCTTTTACCATGTACCAACTTCCAGTCGATTTATAAACGAGTCCTTTCATTATAGTACATGGTTTATTTCCATCAACTTAAATATTTAGCAACGATAGGTAGTCTTCTGCCTACACCAAACGCTTTTGAGCTTACACGAATGATAGGGCAAAATTGATTTCGTTTGTACTCGTTCAAGTTGACCAGGCGCAGCGTCTTTTTGACCAACGCCTCATCAAATCC
Source organism: Chitinophagaceae bacterium (assembly GCA_046303455.1). Lineage (GTDB taxonomy): Bacteria > Bacteroidota > Bacteroidia > Chitinophagales > Chitinophagaceae > Pollutibacter. The sequence goes on from JBKCGF010000331.1 coordinate 3,835, forward strand.
CATTGTAATTATTTCAGCGGGACCTTTTCTTCTTTCAATATAGAAATACAAAATTTTATCGAGCACGTCATACTCCGGTAAGCTATCGCTGTCTTTTTGATTAGGCCTGAGCTCTGCGGAAGGTGCTTTGATCAGGATATTTTCAGGGATAATTTCTTCAACTGCATTGATGTGTTGAGCCAAAGCATAAACCTGTGTTTTGTACAAATCTCCAATTACACTCAACCCCCCTGCCATATCACCATACAAGGTACCATAGCCTGTTGCCAATTCACTTTTGTTAGATGTATTCAACAATACATATCCAAATTTATTGGCGATGGCCATGAGGAGGTTACCGCGACTTCTACTTTGAATATTTTCTTCTGCTACTCCAAAGTTTGTCCCACTAAACAGTGGATCCAAGGCAGTTAAAAAACTGTTGTACAAATCACCTATACCAATAATGTGATATGGATTACTCAGTTTTTTACTCAATTGCACAGCATCATCAACTGAATGCGAACTGGAATAGGGAGATGGCATTAGAATAGCTGTTACATTTTCAGCACCGAGTGCCTCTACAGCCAATGACAATACAACAGCAGAATCAATTCCACCACTGCTTCCCAGTATTGCTTTTTTGAATCCTAATTTTAAAAAATAATCTCTTATGCCCAGTACAAGTGCTGATCTTATTTGTGCAATATTATTGTTGTTGGTCAGATAGCCGATGATCTGATCAGGATCTGTCGTCTTTGCTACACGCATATCCTCAGCTATCTTTGATTGAGCTTGATGTAACGGATTATCTTTACCAATTAAATCATCTGTTTCAACCCAAACAGCACCCTCTTTAAAATAGGATAACTCATGTTTGAGCTCACCGTTTGCAGCATACACCAAGCTGCCTCCATCGAAAATGATTTCTGTTTGGGCGCCGACTGCATTGCAGTAAATCATAGGAAGTTTGTATTTCAAAACATTCAACCTAATCACCTCTTTGCGATCCTCATCATGATCATAATCAAATGGAGATGCAGAAATATTGATCATTAAATCTGGCGATTGTTTCATCAGTTCATCCATAGGACAAACCCTATACAAAGGATTGTCACCCAAATTCCAGATGTCCTCACAAATAGTGACAGCTATTCTTTTTCCCTTGAATGGAATTATATTCCAATTGTACGCTGGCTCAAAATACCTGTACTCATCAAATACATCATAATTGGGCAATAAGGTCTTGTGTGCAACGCCCTGAACCTTTCCTTCATACAACAAGATTGCAGAATTGAAAAGGTCTTTACCCTCTCGCTGTGGATTCCTGGTAGGTGCTCCAACCAAAATGCCAATCTCCTGACTGTATTTGGCCATTTCCGCGACAGTCGATTCTGCCTCCAGTATAAAATCTTCAAACTCTAAAAAATCCCTTGGAGGATACCCGCAAACTGAAAGCTCAGAAAAAACTACCAAATCTGCTCCATGTTGCCGGGCAATTTCTACCTCTCCAAGCATTTTCTCTCTGTTCAGCAAAAAGTTACCAATATGATAATTCTGTTGGGCGACGTACACCTTCATGGTGCAAAATTGCAGAATAAAGATGAAATATGGTTAAAATAAACCCATCTGCTTCAAGCTGACCAAGCTTTGCTTTATTTTTGGAATCATGAAACAACTCATTTCACCAAAAACAGGCTTCAACTTCTACCCGGTTATCTTAATAATACTTTGTATTAATCTGCTTTCAAGCTGCGGAAATAGCGCTAAACATCCTGACACAAGTAAAATTCAAATTGAATTGGAGACTATTCGTTTTGAACAGGATTTCTTTAGTATGGATACTCTAGATATCAATACAGCTATGGAAAAACTCAGAGCAAAACACCACAATTTCACCAACGATTTTGTACTTCGAATACTTGGTCTAGAAGGTGTAGATACAGCCCTTTGGAGCACAGCAATAAAACAGTTTTACCGCGACTACAAACCTATCTATGACTCAACAAGATTAAAGGAAGAAGAAATAATGATCTCATTTGATAAAACCAAAGAGGGGCTCAAAAATGTGAAATACTATTTTCCTAAATACAACCTTCCTGAACAATTCATCACTTTTGTTGGCCCAATTGATGCATTTGCAAGCGGATCAACAGGTGGATCAGGAGATATCATCACAACTTTCGCATTGGGCATTGGACTTCAATTGCACCTTGGCAGCAACTCTAGCATTTACAACAGCGAACAAGGTATGCAGCTTTATCCAACTTACATATCCAGAAAATTTACTCCTGAATACATCCCGGTGAATTGCATGAAAAATGCGATAGACGATATATTACCTCCAATAAAAAATGGTGCTTCATTATTGGAAGTATTTATCGACCATGGAAAAAGAATGTACTTACTTGACCTCTTCCTTCCAGAGACAGAAGACACACTTCAATTGGGCTATAGTGCTTCTCAATTAAAAGGTGCAGCAAAGAACGAAGGTTTGATTTGGAATTATTTTTTAGAAAACAACTTGCTCTATGAAACAGACCCCTTTAAAATAAGATCATTCATCAATGATGGCCCCACTACCATGGAATTTGGCGAAGGTTCTCCAGGATTTATTTCATTGTTCGTAGGTAGACAAATCATCCAAGCCTATATGGATAAACATCCAGAAACAACGCTTGATGCATTGCTCAATTTGGATGCCAAAAAAATATTTTCTGCATCCGGTTACAAACCGAGATAAGTACTGTTTAGGCAGATGTTCCCATGGTGTGCATGAATCGCACATGGGAAGCAATTGCAGATCTTGTAGTCGGGAAATAGATATAGTTTAATTCAAATTTTTCACATGTCTCTTTAACAATCTTACTGATTGCAGGATAATGAATGTGACTGATTCTTGGGAACAAATGGTGTTCAATCTGATAATTTAAACCTCCCACAAACCATGTAACCAACTTATTTGAAAATGCAAAATTAGCGGTCGTCTTAACCTGATGAATTGCCCACTCGTTTTCAATCTTTACCGGATCAACACCTGCTGCATCAAATTCAGCATGCTCAACTACGTGCGCCAATTGAAACACAATTGCCAGGGTGAGTCCCAACGTAAACTGACTGATCAAAAACCCAACCAACCACCATTTCCAGCCTATCAAGCTGATAGGTAGAACAATATAAAAAACGATAAAAAATATTTTACCAACCCAGAACATCAAATGCTCGCTGAAATCCATCGATTTCAAAGGAGTGGTATATACTTTCTTTGAAAAATACTTGATGTAATCCATGAAGAACATAAATAGAGATGTAAAGCCATATAACAAGAACATATAAGCGCTTTGAAACTTATGCATCGGCTTCAATGGCTGAGAAGAACACTGACGCAAAAACGGCATATTGTTGATATCGTCATCCACGCCATCAATGTTGGTATAGGTGTGGTGTATGATATTGTGTTTTAATTTCCACAAAAAAGCATTTCCTCCAAGAAAATTATTGGTGAGTCCAAATACATAATTCACCCAACCCTTTGTAGAAAAACTTCCATGGCATGCATCATGCATAATATTGAACCCAATAGCTGCCATATTTAAACCAAATACAAACCAGAGCAAAACAGAGAGAAGTGCTGGCATGTTTACAAACATCAAAACACTATAAATACCTACTGCACTTGGAATCAAAATCATCGTCTTTAAATACAATTTCCAATTGCCTGTCTTCTTTAATCTATTACGCTCAAAATATGCATCAACTTCAGATTTTAATGCATTAAAGAACACCTTATTTTTGTTATTAAACGTAACCTTGTAGCCCATTGTCTTAACGAATTTTATTGATTTTCCAGTCCAGTAAAGTTAAGATAACGAATGTTAAGAAAGACTAATTTCTTTTGAATGGAGCCTCCATGTAAAAAACGGGAATATTCACTTCAAAACGTTTTCTCGTATTCATATTCTCCATCAAATAAGAACCATGCATTTTACCAAGTTCAGACTTCAAATTACAGCCGGATATATATTGATATTGTTCATTGGGAGCAATAACAGGTTGAACACCAATTACACCTTCTCCATCTACTTCTTTTTGGTCTGCATTGCTATCGGCAATGTACCAATGTCGTCTTAGCAGCTGCACTGGAAATGGATTATTATTTTCGATAGTAATCCTATAAGCGAACATGAATTCCAATTGCAAAGGATTGGAATAATCCGGTTGATAGAATTGCTCTACGCTGATTTTTACCCCTTCTGTTACTTTCGACACCATGCTACTAATTTTTCAAATTTAAAAGTACTGCCATATCAACTGACTGACAATATTTTTTGTAAATTGAAATTGAATTATTGATCATCCTCACAATTATACTAACAATTTTAATATGAAAAAGTTCTACTTGGTTTTTGCGACCCTACTTGTTTCTACTGCTATTTCTGCTCAGGAGAGAAAAGGAGATCCCACGCTGACTGAAATCTGGAATCCTGTACCAAAGATTGTTGCACCCGGCAAGTCCAGTCAAGATGCTCCAGCTGATGCAACAGTACTTTTCAATGGTACCGACTTTTCTGCATGGCAAGGTAAAGGTGGAAAGCAAATTGAATGGACTATAGCAGACGGAGCAATGACAGTAAAAGGCGGAACAGGTGAAATCACATCAAAACAAGGATTTGGCGATTGTCAGCTGCACATCGAATGGAGAACGCCAGCTGTAGTTAAAGGTGAAGGTCAAGGAAGGGGTAATAGTGGAATTTTTCTCATGGGCAAATATGAATTACAGGTGCTGGACAGCTATAACAATAAAACATATTCAAACGGACAAGCAGCAAGCATTTATAAACAACTGGTTCCTCTAGTGAATGCCTCAAAAGGACCAGGTGAATGGCAGACCTATGATATTGTCTTCACTGCACCAAGATTTGCTGCAGACGGAAGACTACAATCACAGGCCAGAATTACTGTAATCCACAACGGTGTCCTCGTTCAAAATAATCAGTCGATTTGGGGCGGTACTCAATACATTGGTATTGCAGAATACAAGCCACATAGCATGAAAGAACCACTGGTATTGCAGGATCATGGAGATGCCGTAAGTTTCAGAAACATTTGGATCAGAGAGCTGTAACGCTATTCTGCAACCTCACTTCATGGATAGTTGCATTTAATTCTTGCAGAAATGTAAACAATCGCTCCATGGAGCTGATAGGCTCAGTGACCATCATGAAATTTTTTCCAACTTGCTTGAGGTGACTCTTGTTGGTCTTCGTTTGCAGATGAAGTAGTATTGCATTGAATGTAAGTGAATGAAAATAAGGAGAATCTGGATTGTTCACAAAATAACAACGCAGTACACCTTGTTTTAATGTCATTCGTTCAAAACCTATTTCGACCGCCAATCTTCTGCATCGTACCGTTGAGAAAAGACCTTCTACTGAATAAGGCATTGGACCAAAGCGATCAACCATTTCAGCATGAAACTTCAGCAACTCTTCTTCATCTCTGCAATTGTCCAATCGCGTATACAAGGTTAAACGTTCTGCAATCTGATCAACATAATGATCTGGTATTAAAATCTCAAGATCGGTATCGATGGTACAGTCGCTCACAAAATCATCTTGTTTACTGATTTCGTCTTTAAAGACTTCTTTGAATGCTGTACGTTTTAACTCACGAATGGCTTCATCCAAAATTTTTTGATACATCTCAAATCCAAACTCAATCATAAAACCACTTTGTTCACCCCCCAACATATTTCCAGCTCCCCGGATATCAAGGTCACGCATAGCAATCTGAAAGCCACTCCCTAACTCAGCATGCTGTTCCAAAGTTTGTAATCGCTTTCTCGAATCCGCAGG
>JBKCGF010000332.1:0-10469 GCA_046303455.1 Chitinophagaceae bacterium
ATTATATTTTGTTTTATTCTAACTGATAGATAAATTATAAACGATGAAAAGAAAAGAAGGATTATAGAGCTTAAAATAACTATAAAAATCAAGTTTATTTCTTCCATTTTAGGCATATTATAAATGATGAGTAAAGAATTAAATAGCCTATGTAGCTTAAGAAACTTAAGTCATGATTTTTTGAACTTTGGTTTGACATAAATACGGTAATAAAATAAAATGGAGCTGTAAAGTTGACGAATACGAAAAATCCATAATTTATAATATTGAGATTATTGTTTTTTTGGGTAAAAGATTTTTCTAGGTTTAATACTAAGAAGTACCCAAATGAAAAGTTGATATAAATGAGTTCAAATATTATAATTGCTGTAAATATGATAAAACTTCTCTTAAAATCACTTAACTCAAAAAATAAAAAGGTTGAAATAATTGATACTAATGCTATAGCTAATGTAGTCTTCCAATATGACTTTTTAGGTATTAGTAAATAATAAAAATTGATTATTGTGATAACTTCAATTGCATAAAATATATACTGATTTACTGTAGCAAACGATTCAAATAGTGATTGAGATTTTAAAAAATCAATTAATATATAATTTGATAAAATATCTAAAATTGAGAAAGTTATACATGCTAGAAGTAGTTTTTCTAATCTTGTTTTATTTTCTGTTTTGAACAAAACCACAATTGCATATAATGCTGTGCAAAGCATTATAAATTTGAAAAACTGGTTCAATAAATCGAAATGACTCATATTTTAAAAGTAGCAATAAGAGTTGTTTCAATTATGATGAAATTCACCTTGTTTTCAGAGAAAAAAACATTTATTGGCTTGTTTTCCTCTGAAAATAAGTATAACTATCAGAAATTCAATATTTTATGTAATTTTGACATGCATGCGTATTTTCCACATGTAAAGAATTGGGGGGATTTACTGTACCTGATAAGTGTTAAATCCGCTAACATTGTGAAAGATTCGTAAAAGAACTTATTTACGGTAGAATAAACACTTTAATATGAGCGAGCAAATAAAGGTAGCTATTGCAGACGATCACGTACTTTTTCGTGCGGGAGTTAAAACAGCATTATCGGCACACAAGGACATTAAAATGATTGCTGAGGCAGATAATGGCATGCAATTGCTTACCATATTGAAGCATGTAAAACCAGATGTTATTTTGCTGGATATCCAAATGCCCATCATGGATGGCATCGCTACTTTGCCTGAGATCAAGAATTTGTATCCTGATGTGAAAGTGATCATGCTTACCATGCACAATGATCATTCCATGATTTCTAAACTCATGGAACTTGGAGCTAACTCATACCTAACCAAGAATTCTGATTCAGAGATTATATATCAGGCGGTTAAAACTGTCCATGAACAAGAATATTATTTTAATCAGCTGACCAATAAAGCATTGATTGATGGTTTAAGGGTTAAACGTCAGGTAGAGGCTAGTTTACCGACTGACGCAAAGCTGACCGATAAGGAGATTTCGATACTAAGAATGATTTGCGAAGAGAAAAGTACAAAGGAAATAGCAGATTTGGTTGATTTGAGTCCTCGTACCGTAGAAGCCATTCGTGATAAACTCAAAGTGAAGACTGGTTCAAAATCTCTTGCCGGACTGGTAATGTATGCAGTAAAATCTGGCTTAATCGAAAACCGCCCAATGGCCAATTAATCTGATTTTCTACTCAACCTTACAACCTCAGTTTTGTTTAATCACATATGATGAACAAGCCTGAAGTTAATATTTTCTGGTTTAGACGTGATTTACGTCTGCATGATAATGTTGGTTTATTAAGTGCATTACAATCAGAAAGACCCGTCCTTCCCATTTTTATTTTTGACACAAATATTCTTGATAAACTTGATAAACCAGAAGATCTTAGGGTCCAGTTTATCCATCAAACACTTATTGAGATTGATTTTCAGCTCAAACATATAGGGTCTGGTCTAACTGTAATGTATGGCACTCCTCAGCAAGTATTCTTAGATCTACTCTTGAATTATAACATTGGCAAAGTCTATACCAATCATGATTATGAACCTTATGCCATTAAAAGGGATCAAAGTATTGAAGAACTTTTATCACAGCATGGTGTTGGATTTTTAACTTCTAAAGATCAAGTGATTTTCGAGAAAAAAGAAGTCACAAAAGACGATGGTTTACCTTATACGGTCTTTACTCCATACTCTAAAAGATGGAAAGCAAAACTGGCTGAAAATCCAATCCAGCATTTTCCTTCAGAGACTCATTTCGACTATTTTTTGAAATACAATTCATCTGAAATTATTTCACTTGAAGCCATGGGATTTCTTAAAAAGAGTTGGAGTTTTCCATTGAGAAAAGTTGCAGATGATATCATTAAAAATTATGCAGCTCAAAGAGATTTTCCTGCAATAGAGGGAACCTCAAGATTAGGAGTGCATTTGAGATTTGGAACCATCAGCGTGAGACAACAAGTAATCAATGCAACTGGGAAAAGCGAAACCTTCCTTAATGAACTAATTTGGAGAGAATTTTACCATCAAATTCTATTTAATTTTCCTCATGTAGGTGAGGGGAAATCGTTCAAGCGTCAATATGACCAAATCCAATGGAGAGATAATGAAGTTGATTTTGAAAAATGGTGCAAAGGGGTAACCGGCTATCCGATTGTTGATGCAGGTATGAGAGAATTAGCTGCTACCGGATATATGCACAACAGGGTTAGGATGATTACAGCAAGTTTTCTTACCAAACATCTCTTCTTGGATTGGCGCTGGGGAGAAGCCTGGTTTGCCTCAAAATTGCTGGATTTCGATTTGGCAGCCAATAATGGGGGATGGCAGTGGGCAGCTGGTTCAGGATGTGATGCCGCTCCTTACTTCAGAATATTCAATCCAGCTCTCCAAACGGATAAATTTGATAAAAAAGCAGAATATATCAGGAAATGGATACCTGAATTTGACAGTCTTCAGTACCCTGCACCTATGGTTCAGCACGAGTTTGCCAGGAAAAGGTGTTTAGAAAACTATGCTAAATGGTTGGGTAAAGAATAAATGATACTTTTGCTGTGTTTATATGCGAAAGATTGACTGGTATATCCTGAGGAATTTTCTTACGACATTTTTCTTCTCACTAATTCTCCTCACCCTCATCAGTACGGTGATTGATATTAGTGAGCATACAGATGATTTTGCTCGCTCAAGTCTAACTGCAGCTGAAATTTTTAATGGTTATTATATAGGGTTTATTCCACATATTGTGGCAATGCTATTTCCCCTGTTCGTGTTCATTTCTGTTATTTTTTTCACTTCAAAAATGGCAAACAGATCGGAATTTATTGCCATACTTTCTTCCGGAGTGAGTTTAAGGAGGATTTTAAGGCCTTACTGGGTTGGTGGTATATTTCTGGCCATTTTGTTGTGGTATGGTAATGCTTTTATTATACCCAAGGCCAATACAATTAGAACAACTTTCGAAGCAAAATACATCAGGACATCAATGCCGCAGTCTACCGGCACAGGAATTTATATGCGGACTGACTCATTCAGTTATGCAGGGATGCGCTTTTATGATACATCGACAAAAGTAGGGGGCTCTTTTTTTATGGAGACCATCAAAGGAAATAACGTGATATATAACCTTCGTGCAGATAATATCACATGGGATACCGCTAGAAAAACCTGGAAAATGAATGGGGCTGTAGAGCGGAAAATTAATGGATTAAAGGAGGATGTCACATTTCAATATGAACTTTACAGAAAATTGCCATTTGAACCCTCTGATTTAAACAGGGATGAATTTCTTCAATCCCGTATGATATCTCCAGATCTCCAAAAAAGAATTGAAAAAGAACGCCTAAGGGGGTCAGAGACGGTAAAGGAACTTGAGATGGAAAATGCACACAGAACTTCCTCTCCTGTTGCTGTAATATTACTCACCCTAATAGGGGCTGTACTTGCTATTAGAAAAATTAGAGGTGGAAGTGGGGCTCATTTGGCGTTGGGGTTCATTATATGCGCAGTTTTCATACTTACAGATAGATTTTCAACCATATTCTCAACAAAAGGAGATTTAAACCCTTATGTAGCAGCCTGGATACCTAATGTAATATTCGGGTCGCTTACCTGGTACCTTTACAAGAAGGCACCGAAATAATTTCATTTATTTCAAACATTCCTTTTACTGCTCATTGTCTTTGTTTAACTTTACACATCCAAAAATTCAGATTCAATTCATAAAGATGGAAGAGATCAAAGTACGATTTAAAGCCAAGGCAGATTTAGTAAGTGCAGAGATAAAACAAATGCTCAAAGAGCATGGCAATAAAGTGATTGGTGAAGTCACACTTTCTCAAATATACCAGGGAATGAGAGGAATGACCGGCCTCGTTACTGAAACTTCTTTATTGGATGCAAATGAAGGAATTCGTTTCAGAGGTTATTCCATTCCTGAATTAAAAGAAAAACTTCCTAAGGTGAAGGGTGGAAGTGAGCCTTTACCCGAAGCTTTATTTCATTTGATGTTGTTGGGAGAATTGCCAAGTAAGGAAGAAGCTGAAATCATTACATCAACACTTCAAAGGCGTTCACATGTTCCTAATTATGTTTTCGATACGATAGAAGCATTGCCAATCACTTCACATCCTATGACAATGTTTGTAGTTGGTATAATGGCACTGCAAAATGGAAGTCATTTTGCCAAAGCATATGCAGAAGGTATTAGTAAGAAAGATTATTGGGATGCTTCTTTTGATGATTCATTGGATTTAATCGCTCGTCTTCCAAGAATTGCTGCATTTATCTACCGTAGAAAATACAAAAACAATCAGCATATTGAACCCAATGGTTTATTGGATTGGGCTGGTAATTTCGCCCATATGATGGGATATCAGGATGAGGGCTTCAAAGAGTTGATGCGTTTATACATGACCATTCATGCAGATCATGAAGGGGGAAATGTATCCGCACATACCACACATTTAGTTGGCTCAGCATTGAGTGACCCATTTTTAAGTTTTGCTGCTGGTATGAACGGATTGGCGGGGCCATTACATGGACTTGCTAACCAGGAAGTGATCAAATGGATTTTTGAAATGAGAGAAACATTAGGTGTTGATCTTCCTTCAAAAGATCAAATTTCAGAGTATGTAAAGAAAACTCTATCAGAAGGTAAGGTGGTGCCTGGATATGGACATGCTGTTTTACGTAAAACCGACCCAAGGTTTACTGCTCAAATGGAATTTGGAAAAAAACACATGCCAGATGATGCACTAGTGCAGACTGTTTGGAGAATCTATGAAACCGTACCTGAAATTTTAAATAGTCTTGGTAAAGTAAAAAATCCATCGCCTAATGTGGACGCACACTCTGGTGCTTTATTGGTTCATTATGGAATGGTGGAATATGAATTCTATACTGTATTGTTTGGTGTAAGTCGCGCACTAGGGGTACTGGCTAGTATTTGCTGGGACAGAGCATTAGGTATGCCTTTAGAGCGTCCAAAATCTGTTACAACTGAACTTGTAAAGGAGTGGATAGAAGGGAAGGGACAGATTTGGGGAGAGTAAATTCAGATACGCTCCTATAAATCCATAAATGATTCGTTTATATATTTAACCAGAGATAAAGAATTTTTTAAATCCAGTTTTTTCAATATTCTTGCACGGTGTGTTTCAACTGTGCGTGGTGATAAAAATAGTTTTTCGGCAATCTCTTTGTTGGTAGAACCATTTTTGATCAGTTTGATGATTTCTATCTCTCGTTCTGTTAAACGGCTCAATTTATTTTCGTCATCATCCATCAATACCTGATTGGTGATGTTTCTTTGTATTTCTGCACAAATGTATTTCTCACCTTTCATTACACTTCGAATTGCGTCATACATTTCGTTTTTATTTGAACTTTTGGTTACATAGCCCATTGCGCCGTTTCGCATCATTTTTTTGGCAAATGATGGTTGGTTGTGCATGGATACTCCTATGATTTTTGTACCAGGAGCCAATCGCCTGATCATTTTTGTGGCTTCAATACCTGAAAAGGGATTGATATTGATGTCCAAAATAGCGATGTCTGGTTTTATCTCACTTATTTCTTCAATGAGTGTTTGTGTATTGTCGAATACCTTGACTACCTCGAAATCTGGGTCCATGTTGATCAAAGTAGCCCAGGTTTCTGCAATCAAAAGATGATCGTCTGCGATTACAATTTTTATTTTTTTTGTCATGTTATTCATTGGTAAGGTAATTTAATGATTACTTCAGTTCCATCTCCCGGATGGGTGTTTATTTTTATTTTGCCTCCATAAAATTCCAATCTGGAAAGTATGCTTTTGAGACCTACTCCTTTTTTTGAATGGTTGGTATCAAATCCAATTCCATCATCTTTATAGTACATTTCTAAATAGTCATCAGTATGATCAATATTAATTACGACATTATCTGCTTTTGCATGTTTGAATGTATTACTACTTAACTCTTGTATAACTCTAAACAGCATTAACTTATGTTCGTGTAACAATTTTTTCGGATCTATACCCTTATATATAGTAAGCTGAAATTTTGGCTTTGGAATGATTCCGTAACTGTTAATCAGTTCAATTACAGCTTCACGAAATCCAAGATCTTTTATGGCAGGAGGAGCAAGATTCCTAGAAAGTCGTCTTACTTCATCAATCGTACTTTTTAAAGTAGTTTGTGCCTTTTCTATATCCGCTGAATGAATTGTTGTTTTTTCTATTAAAACATTAAAATACAAACTAAGATATGCTAGCATTTGTCCCACGCCATCATGAAGATCTCTACCAATCATTTCTCTTTGTTCCTCTTCAGCTTGTAATCTCGCCTCCATCAATTCTTTTTCTTTCATCAATGAGTCTGTTAACAACTTGTTCTCCAATGCTCTTATCTCTGTAACATCCCAGTGAATACCTATTGAGCCTCTAACTTTTCCCTTCATGTCAAAAGTTGGAGCACCGCTGATTACCCAAATGGCATTTGATCCATCTTTTTTAGTAACCCTAATTTCATATAATCCCTCTTTTCCAAGAATTCGATTTCTGTTTTCCTGAATATTGACTACTTGTGAATTGGTGTCTTTTATAAATACATCTGATGCGTTTTTTCCAATTAATTCATGTTCTTCGTAACCTGATATGCGTTCAAATGAGCGGTTGACATAAAGTATTTTCTCATCAACATCGACTTCAACAATACCCAGATTCATGTTGGAAAACAGTCTTCTATATCTTGCTTCATTTTCAATGAGCATATTTTGGGCGAGATATTGTTCATTGATGTCCCTCACATGTATCAATATTTTTTCACCTCCCAATTCATTCTCAGTGAAATTGCTATAAACTGCTTCAACCCACCTTGAATCACCACTTATGTGTTTCATTCTGAAACTTAAAACCCTATTATTGTTCTGATCTTGATCTGTAAAGTCAATTGATCTAAATGAACTTGAGTCGTCTATAAGAGTATAAAAAGACAATCCTTTTACGCTGGACTCTTCTCTTCCTAATATTCGTTTTATTGATGATGAGACATATTCAATAATTCCGTCTTTATTGGTAAGGAAAATAATATCTGCTGATTTGTTTGAGATTAGTTCATACTTTTTCTTTTCTTCTTCTAGTTGAAAATAAGTGTTTCTTTCGTTAGTAATATCAAATGCACAACCTATGTACCCTAAAAATGCTTTTTGATTGGTAAATCGGGGAACTGCTATTTCGAATATCCATCGATAGACTCCCTCTTTGTTTTTAGCCAGATACTGCATCTCGCATTTAGTTCTTGCATTTAAATGTTGTCGCCAATCATCTATCGCAATTTTTCTATAATCTGGATGTACAATATCTACATATTCATGCTGACCATGCAAATCTTTTAAATCGAATCCATAAAAGTCTTTAGAGGCCTGATTGGTATATATAACAATATTGTCTTCGTCTGATACCCATATCATTACTGGCCTCGATTCAGTGATTAATCTGAATCTTTCCTCAGTTTCATTTACAAGACTTCTAAAATTTTCACTTGTAGAGATGTCTGTAATTCTTCCTGAAATGATTTCATCATTCAAGTTTTCATCTATTTTGATTCTTGCTTCTTCCAATACCCCACGTGTATGACCTGAAATTTTATTTTTAATTTTATATTTTAAATTAAGGTGTCCAGTAGATTGAAATTCAAGTTGTGCGTCATCATATAATTTTTTATGCTCATCAACTACGGTTTCTCTTTTTTGTTTCCATATGTTCCCTGTTTTGGGATTAAATCCAAAAAACAAAGGCCATCTTGACGTGAAATAATTCTTTATTTTATTTTTTTGATATACTATATAGTAAGCGTCATCTGTTGATTCTAGAAAATTATTGAGACGATCGAAGTTTTCTTTTGCAATTAATTCTGATTCTTTTTTTTCGGTAATTTCTGCTCCATATATATTGTAATATCCTTCCGAAGGTATAGGACATATAATTAGACTAAAGTATTGACCTTTAGATTCAATTTCAATTTGCAGATTTTCTTTTTTTCTGTACTTGGTCAATATTGAAATTAAATAATCCTGTATATCGTATTCTATTCCTTCTACTGAAATTTGTTCAATTTCCTTGGCAACCCTATTTCTAAAAATTATATGTCCGGCTAAGTCTGCTCGTAATACTGGATAAGGGTTTTCGTTAGGAAAAGAAGCACATTTTCTTATCTCATTTATTTCTGTTAAATGTTTAGACTGTATATCAATTAATTCTCTGATGGGATCATGTGCATGGAAGTCATCTAATGTTAATCCAAGTGACAATAAAGTTTCAATGTTGTTTGTGCGAAGTGTACCAATAAATAGCAATTGTTTTTTTGTATCTTCTAGATGTTCTGTTATTTGACCAATTAAATAAACATCGTCAATGTTGTAGAATCCTATTTGTATAGATTGATTAATTCTTTTATCTAATTCTTGAAAATTAAAATCAAGCGTATTGTCTTCTGACTTAATATATAATCTTTCTTGAAAGTTGTAGGTTGACTGCAAAAGGGGATTTATTTTTTTTATTGAATTCCCAATCGAAATCAACTCCATTTTGTAATTAATAATAAAATGGAAAGGAAATAACGAATCAAGTTGTTGTATAGAAAAACCAGAAAAAGAGATTGTTTGATTTGAAGTTGACATAGAATATAAGATTAAGCTAAATCAATTCCCTCGACACTTGCTTCAAAATACTGCTAATTAGTAGCATTCATTACAAAAAAATGTAATATTTATTACTGTTTCGTACTTACAATGAAATTAGCTAAGTATTACTACTTAATAAAATCGCCTTACTAGCCCATTATGTTAAATACCTCTTCTACTGCACTCTTTATTGAGTAACTGAAGTTCTCTGCTTGTTTGTCCGGATACAGAGCTGTTTTCTTGAGCCCTTCGCATGAGGTAGGGGATAACCTCATCTAATGGACCAAAAGGAAGATACTTTGAGACATTGAATCCTGCATCAGCAAGATTAAAAGTAAGGTTATCACTCATTCCATACAGCTGTGAAAAATGAAGATGAGGATGGTTGGTTGATATATTTGCTTTTGAAGCAAGGTTTGCGGCCAATAAGCTACTTTTTTCATTATGACTGGCAACGATCACTGATCCACTATTGATATTTTCAAATGCTATTGATAGGGCTTGATCATAGTCAGTATCAGTTGCAGATTTATTGATTTGTATTGGAGACGAATAACCAAACTCAGCTGCTCTTTTTCTTTCTTTTTCCATATAGGCTCCTCTTACCAGTTTTAATCCTGGGAAATAACCATTGTTTTTTGCATGTTCATATGAGCTTTTGATAAAAGAAAGTCGATCTGATCTATAAAGTTGAATTGTATTGTAAACGACTACCTTTTCTTTGTTGAATTTCTCCATCATGAGATAGGAGATATAATCTATCGGGTCTTGAATCCATGACTCTTCAGCATCGATCATAACTCCTACACCTAATGTAGAGGCATGGCTACAAATTTTTTCAGTTCTGATTAGTAATCTGTTCCATGAATTCTGGTCATCTTGATTTAAAGCTGCAATTGCTATTGGTAAAGCTGTCTCAAGCTTAGCTGTAGAAGTTTTACCTATAGATACATTCAATTTTTCAAGCAAAAGAGAGGATGCTAATCCAGTTACTTTTATACTGATAAATGGAATATTCTTTCTTGTAGCTGAGAAACTAAGTACTTTCATGAAAGTACTGACTTCCTCGTCGTATTTTTCATCAGAATGTTCTCCACCTTCTACTCCATAGTCCAGTATAACCTGAACATTAAATCCATCCAGCATATTGAGAACAGCATCAGTATTTTCAAGTGATTCACCGCCTACAAACTGTTCGAAAAGTGTGTTTTTGATAATGCCTTTTACTGGTAGTCCAGATTTAATTGCCCATGGAGTTAAAACAGTCCCTATTTTAACCAAAGGCGCAAAT
>JBKCGF010000333.1:0-1235 GCA_046303455.1 Chitinophagaceae bacterium
GCTGTCATTGAAAAATGGGTATCGCGTACATCTTGAGAATTTTATTTATCATATTGATTATCAACACTTCTCTTGCTGCCAAATCCCAAATCTGGCTGACTGGAAAGGTATACGACTCCACCAGAATGGTCACCATACCAGCAGTTAAAGTAATGAGCAAAAAAGGGGTGATCAGCTACACTGATTCAATTGGTCGATATGGTGTCAATGTTGAAAAAGACGACTCCATTTCTTTTACCTATCGTGGAAAATCGACCAATTACTTTCCAGTTAAACAAATCAACTACCCAGCAGGTTTTGATGTAGCCCTCCAAATCATCGTTCAGGACCGATACCAAACCCTCAAAGAAGTAGTAGTGGTTGGAAAATCTTATCGCCAAGACTCTCTTGAAAACCGTGAACGCTACCGCAAAATTTTTGAGTTTGAATCAAGTGGACTCCAATTCACCTCATCGGGCAACCTCGATCCCAATAGCATCATCAGTTCTTTTAAATTCAGAAAAAATAAAGTGATGCGCAGCTTCCAGAGCAGAATGATTCTGGAAGAACAACAGAAATTTATAGATAGTCGTTTTACCAAAGCATTGGTTCGCCAAATCACAGGGTTTAATGAGCGCGACATAGAAAGGTTTATGAAACTATGGAGACCTCCATATGAATTGGTGGCATTTAGCGAAGAATATCAGTATTACCAATATATCCTCGATGCATCGCGCTATTTTAAATCAGGTGTGTTGCCCAAAGCGCGTGTAGAAGATAGAGGTTTTTAATTAACTTCATTACTCACCTGATTCAATATGAAATATTTTCTATTCGCACTTCTGCTACTGTGTGTAGCACCCGCAACAAATGCACAAAACAACAACAGTAAGTCAAATTCAGCATCCACCTCCATCAAAGGAATCGAACAAAAAATAAAAGATGCTGTAACAAAACCCACTTTGAATGCAACCCGTTTACAAACGGTGGATAAAAACATACAAGAATGGGTCGATAAAAACTGGATCAACGGTGGAGTTGGATTGATCATGCGCAATGGTAAAGTTGAATACTACAAGGCATTCGGATATGATGATATGGAAAAGAAAACTCCGATGCGGACAGACCATATCTTCCGTATCGCTTCTCAATCAAAAGCTATCACAAGCACAGCAGTAATGATACTTTTCGAAGAAGGAAAATTTCTATTAGATGAACCTGTATCCAAATACCTTCCTGAATTCAAAAACATGAAG
>JBKCGF010000334.1:0-9869 GCA_046303455.1 Chitinophagaceae bacterium
AAAAGCAATCACTGAATTTTTCCATTGGTATTTTTCTTTTCTGCTTGCATGAAATGATTTTAGTGCTGCCAAATCATTAGACGCTTTACTCCATATTTTTTTATCCATGATTTCAAAAAGCAGGTTGCCGTCTTTGAAGTCATTGATTTGAGCAGCGTAAATGGGACTAAAATCTTTCAATCGTTTTGAGATGTAAGCTTCCTTGTCTTTTTCTGCAGCAGTCAAACCGTATTTGCCAATTGATTTTTCAATGAAGACTTTTTTTGCAATGGATACTCGCTCATCTTGCAGAACCAGTTCTTTGGTTTCAGCATTCAATTCTGCTTGATTGATTTTTAATGTATCCTGTGAAATTCTTTTGAGAATATGGAAACCAAATGCTGTTTTGAATACAGGTGAAATTTGGCCGTCTTTTTTTAAGCCTCTTATTTGTCGCTCAAATACAGGGTCGTAATCTCCTGTTTCCATACCTACAATGATACCATCCCTTGTGTTGGTGCTTCTGTCTTCTGAAAATAGCGCAACCAATGAATCAAAGCTTGCTCCTTTGATTGCTTCCTGATAGACTGTATTTGCCAGCAGTTCTCTTTCCTTGATTTCGATTTCTTGAGCGTTTTCTGGAATAGCAATCAGTATTTGGGCTACAGAAAGATTTCCTTCAATATTTCTACTTCCTTCTCTCTTGAAAAGATGAATTCCCGATTCGCTTTCCACTGGTAAGGAAACTTCTCCATCTTTCAATCCATAGGCAATTTCTTCAAATGCATATTGCAACGTAAATGTTTTAATGAATCCGAGATGTCCTCTGTTATTCTTCACTTCAGAATCATTCGAGTAAGCAAGTGCAATCTCTTCAAAAGATTCACCGAGTTTCAATCTTTTTTGTATCTCTTCTAATTTTCTTTTTGCCAGATCTTTTTCTTCTGTGGTGATAATGTTATCTGCATTTTCATTGAAAGGCTGCTTGTATGCAATGAAAATATGACTCAGGTCGATCTCTTGTAAACTATGCTCCACTGCTTCTTTTACAAGTTTATCCAAAGTTGCGGGGTCCAACAGGTGAATAGGTTTTATTTGTTCCTCAAATGCAAGTCGATCTGCTATTTGGATAGGTAAGGTATCCATTCTTAAATCATAGGCTGCCTTAACTTTCAACTTGAAGTTAATGAAGAGGTTGAGATAGTTTTGAAAAGCAGATTTGCTATGAATCGAATCCGGATTGTTTTTTTCAAATGATGCTTTAAAAGCCTCAAGCGTAACAGGATGTTTACCATAGGTAAACAATACCTGAGCTGTAGTATGTTGAATGTAGAAGCAAACTAAGGTTACCAGAATTGTTTTTTTCATCATCACTGTTTTCGGCTCTTTCTTGTGAACTCCATGTAATCATCGAGTTGAAGAAAACTCAATTTTTTTGCTGCTATGTTTTTGTCTTTATCCAGCAAATACAATATTGGCGTTTGGTAGATATCATATAGTTGTCGGTAGCCTGGCTGACCAGCATTCATGATTTTCTCTTTGGTTTCTTCGGTCTGGTAAATATGAACCCAATCTTTAAGTTTGTGTTCTCTGATGAACTTCAACCAGTTGTCTTTTCCACCGTCGGTCATGATACCCACCAGTTTCACACCTTGTTGTTTCCATTTCTTTTGGAAGATGGAGTCAACCTTGGGCACTTCTTCCTGACAATGACCGCAGGTGGGGTCCCAGAAACAAAGAACTGTGAAGGGGCCTTGTAGCGCATAAAGTGAAAATTTATTTCCCAATGTATCAATCATGGGTAAGTCGGCAGCACGCTTGCCAATAACATTGGCCATCATTGAATAGCCGCGATCGAAAACATATTTTTTGTAGCCTTCACTCATCCAAGCGTCTGCTGCGCCGGTGAGATAATATTTTTCAAACAAATGAACAAATACCGCGTCTTGACCCATGAACTGCGGATTTACATATTTATCTGTCAGACTCGAAAGAAAAAATTTAAACATTTCTTCATTAGATCTTGAAGCTTTCAGTATTTGATCAGCATACACAATGAGTGAGTCGCTCATTTGCGGAAGTATATTGTTGAAATA
Source organism: Chitinophagaceae bacterium (assembly GCA_046303455.1). Classification (GTDB taxonomy): domain Bacteria; phylum Bacteroidota; class Bacteroidia; order Chitinophagales; family Chitinophagaceae; genus Pollutibacter. The sequence continues at coordinate 2,076 of JBKCGF010000334.1, forward strand.
CCTGTCGAATCTCGGCTGTAACACAGGTGTTCTCATTAATCTTTCATCTGTAAAGCTGATGCCATCCCAATAATGCGATTTGTAATATTGATAAGCATAAGTGCTATCGAATTTACCACCAGGATGTTTTGCAGCCGGCGGAACTTCAGGGTCTTTTAAAAGATTGAAGACGGCCGACAACAAATGCGCTGGATGTTCTTTTTGGAATGCATTGCGATAGGCAAGCATTTCCTGGTTGAGCGTTCTTATTTTATTGTTGATAGAATCATTGGCTGATGGTGTTTTTGCCTGTGCGCCTGCATTTCTCAGTTGAGCAATTTGTTTACCAATATCCATCGACTTTTTCTGGTAAATGCTGAACAAGGTGTTGTCGCTTGATCCATTAATTTGGAGATTGAGAATTGGATTAGCAGTATCTGTTTGTAGTCGAAATGTTTGTTGCTGATCAATGACGCATTCGATCCAATTGTTTTTTTCAGGATAGATGATCATGTAAACGCCACCCTGTAATTTTTTTGGACCACTAAATACTGCATCACCATTTTCATTGATTTTTGCAGAATCAAGTAAATATTGTTTGTTGCCAAAATGGTAACCAAGGTATAGGTTGCCTTTGGTAAACGGTTTGATATTGGCAGTTATCTCGTATGCGTTTTGTGCTTGAACATGAAGAGTAGAAAAAATGATCAGTAAACATCCAGCCAGTATGCGCATTTTCGGGGGTTTGGGCAAAATTATTCAATAACTTTATAAATTAAAGTGAAATATGAGAAAGAAGCGGAATGTGATTCTAGAAGATATGCAGGTCTTGTCTTATGCTGCAGGAGGCAAATCTATTGCTAAGGTTGAGGGGAAGGTCATTTTTATTGAAGGAGCCGTGCCAGGTGATATTGTTGATGTGCGATTATCAAAAAATAAAAAGGATTGGGCTGAGGGGAAGGCAATAAGAATAAAGGAACAATCAAAAGAGCGTGTTGTACCATTTTGCAAGCACTTTGGAGTCTGTGGAGGGTGCAAATGGCAAATGCTTCCTTATGCTAAACAATTAGAGTACAAGCAGGAGGAAGTCGCCCAGCAAATGAAACGCATCGGAAAAATTGATTTACCAGAAATGCAACCTATTGCTGGTTCTTCAGAAACCACGCTTTATAGAAATAAGCTTGAGTTCACCTTCAGTGCGAAAAAATATTTTACGGATGCAGAAATGAGATCCATGCCCATGCCTGAAGATGGTCCGCGTGGATTGCCTTCTATACCCGCATTAGGTTTTCATGTGCCCGGATCATTTGACAAGGTGATTGATATAGATACCTGTCATTTACAAGCCGAGCCCAGCAATGCTATCCGCAATACATTGCGCGCATACGCCCTGAGTAAAGGGTATAGTTTTTATGATATCCGCAATCATGTTGGACTCTTGCGCAATTTGCTGATCAGGATATGTACAACCGGAGACATCATGGTAAATCTGGTTTTTGGGGAAGATGATGGTGAGGCGAGAGAAGATTTGATGGCGTTTTTGAAAAAAGAATTTCCATCCATTACTTCACTTTATTATACAGTGAACACCAAGTTCAATGATAGTCTGCATGACCAAACACCTGTTTGTTACCACGGTAATGCTTTTGCTATTGAAAAGCTGGGGGATTTAAAATTTAAAGTGGGACCCAAATCGTTTTTTCAAACCAATTCTAAACAAGCAGAACAACTTTATACCATTACAAAAGCATTCGCTGAACTTAATTGTTCTCAAGTTGTTTATGATCTTTATTGCGGCACGGGTAGCATTGGAATTTTTGTGAGTGATCTTGCCAAACAAGTCATTGGTGTTGAGGTTATTGCTGAAGCCATTGAAGATGCGAAAGAAAATGCAGCGTTAAACAAGATTGCCAACACTGCTTTTTTTGCTGGGGATGCAGCTGAAGTATGCGATGATGCATTTTTTGCTCAACATGGTCGTCCGGATGTTATCATTACCGACCCTCCAAGGGCAGGTATGCATACCAAACTGGTTGAACAAATCTTGCAGATGGAAGCACCTGTAGTCGTTTATGTGAGTTGCAATCCTGCTACACAAGCCAGGGATTTGCAATTGCTTTCTGCCAAATACGATGTTACTGCCATTCGGCCAGTCGATATGTTCCCTCATACCCATCATATTGAAAACATCGTACAGTTAAAGCTGAGGAAAGATTGAGTGAGTTCGTTAAATTTGCAATACAAAGTACAATATGGAATCAGACATCAGACCGGGGCGGTTTCAGGTATTACCCGTTGTTATCAAAAACCTGATCATTATCAATGCGTTGGTTTGGCTGGCACAAATTACGGTAGGAAAGGATCTGATTTCAATTGAAGACCTTTTTGCATTGCATCATTTCAGTTCTCCCTATTATCATTTCTGGCAGTTTATTACCTACATGTTTTTGCATTCATCAGAATCGTTTTTTCATATTCTGTTCAACATGTTTGCATTGTGGATGTTTGGATCAACGTTAGAAAACCTATGGGGACCAGCTAGGTTTCTGGCATTTTACATTGTGTGTGGATTGGGTGCGGGTATTACACAGGCCTTGGCATTAACCTATGATATATCTCAGTACAATACAATGTATGAACTTGGACAAATCAGTGTGGAGCAGTTGTACATGCTGGTAAATGTTCCAACACTTGGAGCATCGGGTGCGGTGATGGGAATCTTTGCGGCATTTGCTTATACGTTCCCTAATAGTCAGATGATTATCTTACCCATACCTTTTCCTATTAAAGCGAAATGGGCCTTATTGGGTTTAGCAGTGTTGGATGTATTGGGTGGTATTTCAAGTGAATCGACAGGCATCGCGCATTTCGCACACTTGGGCGGAGCAGCAGTGGGAATCATCATTGTATTAATCTGGAACAGAAAAAATCGCAATCATTTTTATTGATCAACAATGGGGAACAGGGATTATAACATTACTGGGAGATCAACATTGTGGAATACGGGTAACCCGTTGGTGATGCTCATCATTCTGAATGTTCTGTTTTTTATTCTCTTGAATTTTATCAAAAGCGTTTATACATTTACTCAGCTTCAACCTGAAGCATTTTACCGGAATATTTATCATTGGTTTGTACTGTCTGCAGAACCAGGAAAATTATTGAGCAGGCCATGGACTTTACTCACCATGCAGTTTTCTGAGTTGAAAACAATTGTTGTAATCAGTAACTTAATATGGTTGTGGACTTTCGGACATCTTGTACAGGATTTGATTGGAGGTGATAAGTTGTTTCCGATTTATATTTATGGAGCTTTTGTAGCGGGACTAAGTTTTTTCGTCACAGCACAAATTGCTTTTCCTGACAATACTGCATCTCTATTTTTTAATGGTCCATCTGCCGGTATTTTAGCATTGGCAATTGCCGCAACAACTGTTTCGCCTACATACAAGTTCTTTCCTATGATTGGCGGGGGCATACCACTTTGGATCATCACCATTGTATATGTTGCTTTGAATGGAGTTGCATTGGCTGCTTCACCTTTGTTAATGGTCCCTCATTTTTCAGCTGCAGTCATTGGATTTGTATTTATCAAATTGCTGATGAATGGAAATGATACAGGAAGTTGGATGAACAGTTTGTTCAGTAAATTGACAAATGCATTTACCCCTAAAAAGAAAGGGACGGCTTCACTCCGCACCACCAGTTTTTATCAGCAAGGCAGTACAAAAGCCTTTATCAAAAAAAATGGCGTAACCCAGGAAAGAATTGATATGATTCTGGATAAGATCAACCAGAAGGGGTATGAAAATCTTACAGAAGAGGAAAAGACTATTTTAAAAAAAGCCAGTAAAGAGGATCTTTGATGACCAGCATGATAAAAAGAGTTTTTCTATCTCTGTTGATCTTCATCAATTTTCTGATGGCGGTTGCATTCCTGGTTTCCAGTTATGCTTCTTATTTACATCCCAAAGAGTTTTGGTTTACAGGGTTTCTTGGTCTTTTCTTTCCTTATTTTTTATTTAGTCTTTTATTTTTTTTGGTCTTTTGGTTGTTTGTGAAGCGGTGGTGGGCGCTTTTATCTCTGGTTACATTGATTGCAGGTTATCGCACCATTCTGCTTCATTTTCCAATGAATTTGGATGGAGATTTTCAAGTGAACAAAGAACAGCAGGATGTAAGATTGATGAGCTGGAATGTTCGTCATTTTATTCCTTTTGATGAGAGCAGTTTCAAGCCCGATAAATTAAAACACCGAAAAGAGGTTTTTGAACAGATTCGCAAATACAATCCGGATATCATTTGTATGCAGGAATTCATTTCTATGCCGGATGATGGGAAGTCAGATCCCTTTACTTATTTAAAAAAGGAGTTGGGCTATAAATATTTTCAGTTTGCAGGAAAAGATATATTTGGTACCAAGCAATACAGTGGGATAGCCATCTTTTCAAAGTTTCCTATTATCGATGGCAATACCGTTCCGTTTCCTGAATCCTTTGAATCCAATACAGAACCTCCTGTTTATGCGGATGTTTTATTGGGTAATGATACAGTCAGGGTTTTCTCTATTCATTTGCAATCTTTTGGATTTGGCGCAAAGGAGTACAGGACCATTGATGATATTAAATCAAATGAAGAAAAAGACCTGCTGGCTTCAAGAAAGCTGGTGTCTAAAATGAAGAATACTTTTTATGTACACGGACTGCAATCGGATTATATAGTTGAAGAGATAAAAACATCACCTCATCCTGTTATCGTTGCTGGAGATTTGAATGATGTAGCAGGATCTTATTCCTATGCAGCTATTCGAGGGAGTCAAAAAGATGCTTTTTTGGAAAAAGGGACTGGCTTGGGGGCGACTTTCATGAGTTCATCTTCTTCTATTTTACAACTTTTGCCCACATTGAGGATTGATTATATTTTTCATCCGGGACTTTATCCAACACGGCAATTTACCCGTTCCGGGAAAAAGTTGTCTGATCATTATTTTCTTGTTGCAGATATTACAGTTCCTTAATGACTGAATCTTGCCTTCTTGTAGCAGGCAATCTTTATCTTTGTGTCTTCAAACTATAATATGTCATCATTGCATTTTTATAATTCTCTAACGCGTCACAAAGAGCAGTTCCAATCCTTGATACCTGGGAAAGTGGGGATGTATGTATGCGGACCAACAGTAAGTGGTGAAAGTCACCTTGGTCATGCTCGCCCCTTTATCACTTTTGATATTGTATACCGCTACCTGCGTCATTTGGGTTATCAGGTGCGTTATGTTAGAAATATAACTGATGCGGGACATTTCGAGGAGGAAGGAAGAGCAAGTGAAGACAAGATTGCTTCAAAAGCTGCACTTGAGAAACTGGAACCGATGGAACTGGTGCAGAAATACACCAATCTTTTTCATTGGGCGATGAGAGAGTTTAATAACGTGGAGCCGAGTATTGAGCCGACTGCTACTGGACATATTGTTGAGCAAATTGTAATGATTGAAAAAATCATTGCAGATGGCTATGCTTATGTAGCCAATGGCTCTGTTTATTTTGATGTAGAAAAATACCACAAAGACTTTGGTGCTAAAGGAATGCAATATGGCATTCTCAGTGGAAGAATCATCGAGGATCAACTGGAGACTACACGTGAGCTGGATGCACAGGATGAGAAGAGAAGTAAAATGGATTTTGCCTTATGGAAGAATGCAGCACCCGAGCACATCATGCGCTGGCAAAGTCCCTGGGGTGTTGGTTATCCAGGCTGGCATATTGAGTGTTCTGCCATGAGCACCAAATACCTTGGTGACGAGTTTGATATACATGGTGGAGGAATGGATTTACAGTTCCCGCATCATGAGTGTGAGATTGCACAAAGTGCTGTATGCAACCACAAAATGCCTGCCAGGTTTTGGTTGCACAACAACATGATTACCATCAATGGCAGAAAGATGGGAAAGAGTTACAACAATGTGATTAAGCTGAGTGAATTGTTTAGTGGGGCACATGAAATTTTAACCCAAGGTTATTCTCCGATGACCGTCAGGTTTTTCATTTTGCAAACACATTACAGAAGCACACTAGATTTCAGTAATGAAGCCTTACAAGCTGCTGAAAAAGGTTTACGCAGAATGTGGGAAGGATTTATGCAATTAAACAGGTTGGATATTGAGGGACAGGTTACTATATCTGCAGGTGATCCGGATTTAGAGCAAAAATGTTTTGAGTTGCTCAATCAGCTGGATGAGGACATGAATGATGATTTGAATACAGCTAAGGTTTTGGCTGGTTTATTTGAATTGGTGCCTGTCATCAATTCTATCAAAGATGGTCACATCAAAATGAATGCGTTAACAACAGCAACGCTAAGGTTGATGAAAGAGAAGTTCAGTAGTTATCTCGTAGATATATTCGGACTCAAAGATGAAAAGAAGCAGGATGATCAAAAACTTGGAGCTGTATTGCAATTGATTGCAGACATCAGAAAGGATGCTCGTGCTAAAAAAGATTATGCTACATCCGATAAAATAAGAGATCAATTGTTGCAGGCAGGTATTCAGTTGAAGGATGAGAAAGATGGCGGCTTCAGTTGGGAGCTTGTATAAACTGAATCAACTTCTTCATGTCGGTATGCGATTGTAATCGCTTATTGATGTTTTCCAAAGATTGTTTTGATATTGACCAGTTCATTGGGTAAACATCTTCTTCCCCTTGTTGATACAAATTGATATCGTGGTAGGTGTCTTCGTTGTTATAGATTTCTAATAAATAACGTTGCAGGCGTACATTGTTAAAATCAGTCTGACTGGTATAGGAACCCAAAATAGTTTTTATGGGGGCAGCAAGATCATTGATCAGTGGATGGACTTTACTGCGTTCGGTTATGGATTCAGTTTTGTTGGTGATGTGTACAATGTGAAACTTTATTTTTTTAAAGGGATGATTGGGATTGATGGATAGCGTATCACGAATCAATTCTTGCAGATCAAAAATCATTTCATGTACAACACCTGCGCCTGAGTTGTCAAAGTAACCGCCATCTACGAAGTAGTCGTTGCCGAGGCGGCCAGCGGGACTAAAATAGGGAAATCTTGCACCAAGTACAATGGCTGTAGCGATAGAAATGTCTTTGTTCTTTTCCAGATTATCCAGTACGTCAATTCTGTTTCCAAATACGGCGTTTTCTAATTTAATGTTGCTGACAACTGCTGGAGCAGCATCCTGCATTCTTGTTGCGTTGATGCAGATTACAGGTGGATTTATTTTGTTCTTTGTATCCGGTATGGTTGAAGAAAAATTCTTCTGCATGAAGTTTCCAATAGAAGAATTTTTAGAAGGGAATTGAAATGATCTTTCAAGTGCTTCAGCACGGTCGTTCAGTAAATGAAATGGTATCAGAGGAAGAATGATGTCTGGTCCCATCAGCCTTACCAAAGGGAAACTCAAAAAATCAGTCGATAAATAATCTTGTAATGAGGCAATTGATTTTTCTTTTTTATCTGTGATGGTATTCCAGAAAGCAATATTACCAAGGCTTCCACCTGAAGCACCGGAGAGCGCAAAAAGATGTTTAGAGAATTTACCGTTTGTAGCTTCTTCAATTGTAGATAGGACAGAACCTGTCCAGTACGCAGATCTTGACGCACCACCATCTGCAAGAACCAAATAACTGGGTATTGTTTGCTGCATTGAATCTGATTCCAATATTTTCTTTTCATTGATCCAGTCTGCAAAATATTTCCTGAGGGCCGGTCTAGTGTTAAGTGCTTCTTCGTTTGTTTTTTCCTGTAGCATCACAAAGTGAGATTCATTGATGAAACCAACTGCA
>JBKCGF010000335.1:0-3302 GCA_046303455.1 Chitinophagaceae bacterium
GTGCCCCGCAACCATGTGCGGAGTTGCACCATCAATCATTTTATAAGCGATAAATGAATGCAGAAATATTGCTGGCTGGGTAACTTTTGTTTGCTTCAAATCTTCTTCAGTCCCGTTAAACATGATATCAGACAATTTGAATCCAAGGATATCATTGGCCTGATCAAAAAACCTTCTTGCAAATGCATTACCCTCATAATGGTTCTTACCCATACCTGGAAACTGTGAACCCTGTCCCGGAAAAACATACGCTTTGATCATAGAGGAATTTGAGAGTGCAAAAGTAAAAAGAAAAGCCCGAAATACATCGGGCTTTAGGTATGTTTACAAACCAAAAATTAATGCAGTTTAGACCCAATCAAACGAATAAATTCACTTCTTGTTTCATTTTTTTCAAACTGACCACAAAACGCAGATGTGGTAGTAACTGAATTCTGCTTTTGAACTCCACGCATCATCATACACAAATGGGATGCTTCTATAACAACTGCAACCCCTAAAGGATTCAGTGAATCTTTAATAGCATTCAAGATCTGTGAAGTCAATCTTTCCTGCACCTGCAATCTCCTGCTATAAGTATCAACAACACGTGCAATTTTACTCAAGACAGTAATCCATCCATTAGGAATATAAGCCACATGTGCTTTACCAAAAAAAGGTAACATATGATGCTCACACAAACTAAACAATTCAATATCCTTTACAATAATCATTTCACTTACATCTTCATGAAATTTCGCAGAATTCAAAATTGCCTTAGGATCAATCTGATAACCCTGGGTTAGATATTGCATGGATTTTGCAACACGCTCTGGGGTCTTGAGCAATCCCTCTCTATTTGGATCTTCACCCAATAAAGCAATGCTTTCCTTATAATTTTCAATGAGTCCTGATGTTATCTTATCCTCGAATTGCTCTACTTTAATGTAAGCCATTTTTTAATATTTAAATATGTGTTGGGTATTCCACGAAATTTCGTGGCGTTTCATATAAACGTATCTGAAGCAATAATGTTTGATCAATTAATGGCCTCAATATCTTAAAAATTACAATTGCTATGTTTTCTGCTGATGGGTTAAGATGCTTGAACTCTGGAACATCCTCATTCAGGTTTTTATGATCAAATCGATCGAGCACATTTTCATTAATAAGATCAGATAACACCTTCATATCCATCACATAACCTGTGGAAGGGTCAACCTCCCCAATCACTTTTACAATCAATTCATAATTATGCCCATGATAATGTGGCAGGTTACATTTACCAAAAACCTCACTATTCTTTTCGGAAGACCATTCGGGATTATGCAAACGATGTGCCGCGTTAAAATGCTCCTGACGATATACAGCTACCTTTTCACCCATATTCCAGATAAATTAGACTTATGTACAACAAAGAATGTACTGTTTTGTTTAAAAAACAATGTAATTATTCTCCGAAATACTCTACAAAGATACGAGGAGTTTCGACCAGTTTGATGCAATGCAGGGTAACGCCCTGTGGTAAAAAGGGACTTAACTGGTGCCAGATTTCGTAGGTGAGGTTTTCGATAGTGCAGAGTTTACCGGCCATAAAAGGGACATCCAAATTGAGGTTTTTATGGTCCAATGCCTCTACCACCTTATCCTTGATGATTTTACTCAAGAGTTTTGCATCCATAACAAAACCAGTGTCTGGATTGGCCTCACCTTTAACTGTAACAAATAATTCAAAATTATGCCCGTGCCAGTTTTCATTGGCACATTTACCAAATACCTCATCGTTCTTCTCTTTGGTCCATGCAGGATTGAAAAGTTTATGAGCGGCATTAAAATGCTCCTTACGGGTAATATAAAAAACTGGCATAGTGGGCCGCAAAGTTAAGGATGGAAATGAAATGTACAAGGATTCATTTATAGCGAAAAGAGCTGAATTGATTTGAAAAGCTGAAATTTGCTTTATGAAAGTGCTTATATCAGCAGCAACCAGCATGGAATTGACCGCGGTTAAAAACAGCGAATCGCTTCCTTCTAGTTTATCCCTTTACTACACAACTACTGGTGTAGGTGTCATTTCAACTGTTTATCATTTAATGGAAATGTTGAGCAAGGAAAAGTTTGACTTCATGATTCAGGTTGGAATTGCAGGGAGTTTTGATCAGCAACTTCCATTAGGGAATGCAGTTAATATTGAAAAAGAATCAATAGCCGAAATGGGTGTTGTTGAAAACAATGAATACAAAGACATCTTTAAACTAGGTTTGGCAGATGCAAATGTTGCACCTTATAGCGATGGCTTACTCCTCAACCCCCATAAACATTTGTTGACTGCATCTGGACTGACAAATGTAACTGGCGTAACCAATAACGAGATCACAACAGATCCAATAAAAATTGAGCGATACAAACATACCTACAATGCAACAATTGAAAGTATGGAGGGCGCTGCGTTTCATTATATTGGAATAATGAAATCAATTCCTTTCATACAAATTCGTGGCATCTCCAATTTTGTTGGAGAAAGAAACAAAAAGAATTGGAAAATTGATGAAGCCATTTTGGCGTATACAAAAGCATGCAACTCCTTGCTTCAACAACTCTAAAATCTAGTATGAAACTGTCAATAGGATTATCCCCTTGCCCGAATGATACCTTTATTTTCGATGCCATGCTAAATGGAAAAATCGATACTGAAGGACTTGAATTCCAGCATCAGTTTGAGGATGTTGAAACACTAAATCGCCTTGCAAGAACTGGAACGTTGGATATTACCAAGATAAGCTATGGTGTACTAGGACAAATACTTCCACACTACAGAGTACTCAATGCAGGTGGAGCATTGGGAAGAGGTGTTGGTCCGCTATTAATTTCAACACATCCAAATGCCCCTGGATCATTAGAAACAATTAAAGTTGCTTTACCTGGCATACACACTACAGCACATCTATTGTTTTCAATGGCCTACCCGGAAATTCAAAATAAAATTTTCATGCCCTTTCATGAAATAGAAGATGCCATTTTGAATGGAACTGTTGATGCCGGCGTAATCATACATGAGAACAGGTTTACTTATCAGCAAAAGGGATTGCACAAGTGGTCAGATCTTGGTGAGCTGTGGGAAAAAAACACAGGGCATCCTATCCCATTGGGTGGGATTGTAGCAAGAAGAGGTTATCATTCAGATTTACTAAAGAAGATTAACCGCATCATCAATAGAAGTCTAGTTTATGCCTATTCACATCAACAAAACCTTCCAGCATTTGTAAAAGACAATGCACAGGAAATGGATGAAGCTGTTATGAGAAGTCATATTGACCTTTATG
>JBKCGF010000336.1:0-2568 GCA_046303455.1 Chitinophagaceae bacterium
ATAGGGCAATTCTTCAATCACTTTTAGATGGAGCTCAATTTCATCTTCATTGTATTGAATTTGGAACTGTTCTACTGATGAATCTTGCCTAAACAAAATGCTAAAAAATGCAGAATGAAATATTTTGCCTTCTTGATCAACGATTATATCTACAGTTCTACCTAAAATATCTGAAATGATGGGATAGCCTCGTTTACATGAACAACTATTAATTTGATTAATTTTGATTTTATCTCCGGTAGAATAGTTTATCAACACAAAACCATTATTAACAAGATTTGATGCAATTAGATTCCCTTCACCATCAACATCAACTTTTGTAGCTGTATTGATCAAATGCATATTCCCATGCTCACATTCAAATGCAGATATTGCAGCCTCATTACACCCATATTGATTTCTTACTGGAACTTGAAAAGCTTTCTGGATATTCAACCTATGTTTTTCTTCCAATACTTCAGATGTAACCACAATTCCTTTTAAAGAAGGGAATCTTATTTCTGGATTTTTATTCAAGTAATTTGCAATAACATTTATTGCGGTTGGATAACCATATATTAGTTTTATCTTTTTTTTCTTAATATCCTTTAAATAAGAATGTATTGCTTTTTCTCTTAGGTCAAAGGCAGAATAAATTTCAATATTCATCAAGGCATAGAAAACATCATGCTTGAAATTCTTTTTTGCTATAGCAGTACCTGCAATAAAAGCAACTCGATCACCTAATTCATATCCAACCACTTTCCACGATTGGATAATTCCAGCCCACATAAAGGACTGTGCTTTTGTGGTTGTAAAATACTTTAAAGGCAACCCAGTAGACCCTCCTGTACCTTTTGCCTCAAGTTTTCCTCGATACTCAAGTGATTTTAATTGCTCAACATTATGCCTGATCAAATCTTTTGTCAATATTGGAAATTTTTTATCCGAATTATATTGATTGTAAAAAGGAACATATTTAATAGCATGTTTTAAAAGACGAGAATACTTTTCATCAGAAATAGACAACAACTCTTTCCAGGATTTATATTGTTCACATTGCAATTCATCAATCGTTTCAAGCACTTTTGTTCCACGCATTAAATCAATGGCATAAAAGCGCGCATAACCTAATAGACTCATAATGGATTTAATTTAACTTTAAGACATCAGCGTATATAGAATTCAGTTTTGCTGCAACAGTTCGTATATCATATTTTAAAGCTTCAGCTCTTGAATTATTCCCATAAATTTGGAGCTTAGTTGTATCAGCAAAGATTTCATCAAATATTATATCTAGTTGCTGTATTTGGCTTGGATTATAGAGCCACCCGTTATATTCTTCCTTAACAAGAGAGGGAATTCCACCAACCCTGGTCGAAATGATCGGTTTAGCATAGGACATTGCTTCAAGGATACTCATTGGCAATGCCTCGATATGAGAGGGCAAAATAAATATATCTATCATATTCATCAATCTCGACTTCTCTTCATTTTCAACCCATCCGTGTTGTACTACGCTATCAGATATTCTATATTGTTGTAGAAGCTTATTCAAGTGATAACTATCGCCTTCTCCACCAATATGCAAACGAATTTTGCCCGTTTTAAAATATTTGTTTGTAGATAAATACTCCAATAAATCAAAGATTCCTTTCGTTGGTACAACTGCTCCAAGAAATAACAATTCAAGCAGATCAGATTCTTTTTCTCTATTGGCGAGTTCAGGCAATTCTATTGGATTAGACAACACCTTTACGTTATTTAATCCGAGTTGATTATTAAAATAATACTTCCACTCTTCAGAAAGACAAATAACCGCATCTGACATTTTCAGAATAGCTAAGATATATTTTGACCGTATTCTAGAAGACGCAAAGAATTCTTTAAATGATCCTCCATGAATATGTAAAATTACCTTCCGTGTTAAAGATTTAGATATTAAGAGAACAATTGATTTCCTCAAAAAGCTTCCATTTGAAGCTGAATGAATATGAACAACATTGATACTTTTATCCTTTATTAATTTTTGCACCAATGAAAAAAGAGATTTAAGGAAATAGATAACTCTATTTCTAGAGACATCACTAGGATATGTTTTAATCAATTGAAAGTCATTGAAATATTTGCTATATACATTTAATACAGCTCCAATGCCGCCTTTGTTGTTATCGGGACCAACAAATAGTACATTCGGTTTAAGCATATTCTAGCTGATTCACAGATACATCTTGTGAAAAAAGAAGATCTTCGTAATGATCAATCATGCTTTGAATTGAAAATTTTTCAATAACATGATTTCTGATTTTTTTGGATTGTAAATTTGAATCGAAGACTGTTGTCCAGGCCCTAGCCAGTTCTTTTGAATTGTGTGGCATCACTAATACTCCATTTAAACCTGCAATAACCATTTCTTTTGCTCCACCTACATCAGTTAAAACAACAGGCAATCCCATAGACATTGCCTCTAATGCTGCAATTGAAAATGTTTCACTCTCAGATGTAAGCGTAAATAGATCTGACATAAATAAATAGGGTCTGACATCCGACTGACTACCTACAAAATGAACAAACTCACTTAATCCTTCT
>JBKCGF010000337.1:0-1844 GCA_046303455.1 Chitinophagaceae bacterium
CCACTCCTGATGGCAACACTCACGATGACTGCAACATGGGTGGATGGAGGATATATATTAGGAACAGCCGAAAGTACATTCACCAGTATAGCACTTGCATTACAAGGCGGTATGGGTTTTGGGCTGAGTCTTATTGTTGGAGGTGTGTTTTTTGCTAGTGTAATGCACAAAAGGGGATACACAACTTTTATTGATCCTTTTGAAGAACGATTTGGTAAAAAATGGGCAGCAGTATTATCTATCCCTGCCATACTTGGAGAATTATTTTGGAGCGCAGAACTTATGGTTGCAATAGGAGCAACCTTTGGCGTTATTCTAAATGTAGACTTAACAACCGCCATAATCATTTCTGCCGCAATTGTCACTTTCTACACCATGATTGGTGGTTTATGGGCAGTAGCTTACACAGATGCTTTTCAACTCCTATTAATACCCATTGGATTGATTCTTGCGATTCCATTTATTTTACACTTTACAGGTGGTGATCTTTTTACAACCTGGTCAAATTATAAAGCAATAAAAGGGGATGCTGCTTCATTCCTTCCGCCAACACAAGTGAATTCGTTTTGGAATATTCAAGGAATAACTTCTTGGTGGGACACTTCAATAATGCTCATATTGGGTGGCATACCTTGGAATTGTTATTTCCAACGTGTTTTCTCTAGCAAGACTTCCAGTATAGCAAGAAATCAATCCATCATTGCAGGAATATTAACAATAATCATGACCATACCACCATTGATTTTGGGAATGGAGGCAGTCGTGTATTGGAAAGGAAGCCTCTCTGAACCAGCACTTTCAGTACCATTGCTTCTTGAAAATTTGGTACCCCGATGGGTAGCTCTTTTTGGATTGGCTGCAATTGTTGGAGCAGTGACATCCAGCTTTAGTTCATCGATACTTTCTGCAGGATCGATGTTTTCATGGAACTGGTATTTGAGATTGATTGCTCCAAAATCACAGACAAACAAGGCGTCATCCATAATCCGAATCAGCATTGTGGTATTGGGGATAGCGGCAGTTTATATTGCACTCAAAGTTCAAAGTGTTCAGGCACTATGGTATTTTACGAGCGACCTTGTTTTCGTACTTCTTTTTCCGCAATTGTTGATGGCATTGTTTGATAAGAAATCGAATAGAACAGGTTCGATGGTTGCTTTTTTTGTTTCTTTATTTTTACGAGCAGCTGGTGGTGAACCGTTATTTGGCATATCACCCTTATTTGATTATCCGGAATGGTGGCCAGTAAGAACTGTTGCGGCAATGGTAGGTCTTATCCTCTTACCGCTAGTTTCAAGAGTTGTAAAACAAAAAATTAGATCCCCATTTCATTAATACTAGATTAGACTAGTTAAAATTCAACTTCCTCTAGCTTTAATGATCGATCTTTAATTTTCACTACACCTAGCCTGTCGAATAGGCGAATAACCGGATACACCGGATCAATTTCATGCCATTTTATCCCACCAAAATTAATCCTGGAAGGAAATTTATGGTGATTGTTGTGATAGGATTCGCCTAGCATAAGGAAATCAACAGGTAATAAGTTTCTCGATGTATTGTTCACTTTGAAATTTGTGTACCCATATTTATGTGCAAACCAATTGATAATCGTGCCATGTACAGGACCCATTAAAATGTGAACGGGAATGAGTAGAAACATCCACCATGCTGTTGCAAAAATTATGTAATAGCTTATGTAGATGAGACTCCATAAAACAGATGACTTCCATGTAAGGGCCCACTTATCGAATGCTGGCCAGTCTGGAATATTTTTCATGAATTTATCATCCACCTGTAACGTGCCTTTATAAATGCCCATATAAAACATATTTGTTCTTGAC
>JBKCGF010000338.1:0-11951 GCA_046303455.1 Chitinophagaceae bacterium
GTCCTGTACCGTCTTCTGGATGGGTATGGATTTTCTTATGTTAAGCGAGGTAAAGGAGGTAAATCATTTGTTGCAAAATTGTTCTACATATTGAAAGCAGATTATATCATCTTTCGTGTAGCGATGAAGTTCAAGCCCGATCTTTTTTTAAGTTTTGCATCTGCATATGCAGCACATGCAGCATGGTTGTACAGAAAGCCACACATTGTATTTGATGATACAGAGCATGCGAAATTTGAATTGATGTTGTATGCACCTTTTTCTGAAACAATTTTGAACCCTAAGCCTTTTTGGAAAACCTATTCCAAGAATCAACTCTATTTTGATGGGTATATGGAACTTACCCACCTGGCTCCAAATTATTTTAAGCCAGATCCCGAGATATTAAAACAGTATGGAATAGATGCTACAGAAAAGTTTTTTATTGTGAGGTTTGTTTCCTGGGATGCAAGTCATGATATGGGACAAACTGGACTTACCCTTTCTCAAAAAGAAAAAGTAGTAGAACTGCTGCAACAACATGGTAGGGTGCTGATTTCATCGGAGTCTAAACTTCCACAACAATTGGAAGGGTATAAAATCAAAATCAATCCTGTTCATTTGCATCATTTTCTGGCATATGCGCAACTATATATTGGTGAAGGTGCCACAACAGCAGCGGAATCAATTATTCTCGGAACTCCTGCAATTTATATCAATACCCTCGATGCAGGAACAATTAGTGAGCAGGCAGAGAAATATGGTTTGATCAGTTTAAGAAAATCAGATCAGGTTATATCAATTATTCAAAACCTATTACAAACAGATTACAAGCAAAAAGCAAGAGAAAATCGTGATTCTTTACTCAATGACAAGATAGATGTTACAGCATTTATGGTTTGGTTGTTAAATGATTACCCCAAAAACAAAAGGATATTAAAGAATAATCCAGCTATTCAGTATCAATTTAAAATAAAAGAATAAATGGAAGTAAAGCCATTCAGCTATCAAGCAGGACAAGTTTGTACTAGGTGTATAATGGACGATACTGTTAATGGTATTACGTTTGATGAGAAAGGGGTATGTACATTTTGTAAAATTCATGATGAACTAGAGCATTCCTTTCCTATGAATGAGGAAACCCCAGCTAAACTCCAAAAACTTATTGATAAAATTAAAAAAGAAGGTCGAGGAAAGAAATACGATTGTGTGCTTGGGGTGAGTGGTGGTCGGGATAGTACTTATACACTATTGAGTGCCATTAAATTGGGACTTCGACCATTAGCAGTACATTTTGATAATGGATGGAACACAGATTTAGCAGTCATGAATATCAAAAATGTGTGTAAAGCTTTGAATGTGGACCTGTATACGCATGTTGCTGATTGGGAAGAATTTAAAGATTTACAGCGTGCTTTCCTGGAAGCATCTGTCCCCGATGCAGAAGTACCAACGGATTGGGTAATATTCTCTGTCCTGTTTAAAGCTGCTGCAGCTGAGAAAGTGAAATATATCATTCACGGACATTCTTTCAGAACAGAAGGGACCACTCCTCTTACCTGGACCTACATGGATGGGCGGTATGTTAAAGATGTTCACCGAAGATTTGGTAAAAAATCAATAAAAAGCTTTCCGATCATGGGACTTTTTACCTATCTTTTTTACACTTTTATACTAAAAATCAGGCAAATACGTTTATTGTATTACCTGCCATATCAAGAAGACGAGATTCTGGGAAGGTTAAAAAATGAGGTTGGTTGGCAGTCTTATGGGGGAAAGCACCATGAGTCCAAGTATACCGGGTTCTTTCAGTCCTATATCCTGACCAGAAAATTTAATATCGATAAAAGAAAACTTCACTATTCTGCCTTGTTAAGAAATAAGCAAATGACAAGGGATGAGGCACTGGAAAAAGTGAAAAATGATCCTTACAGTGGGGGAGAGGAAACTATGGATTATTGCTTGAAAAAGTTAAATTATAGCAATGTAGAATTTGCTGAACTTATGAACAGGCCTGCAAACTCATTCTTGGCTTATAAGTCTTATTACAAACTAATCAGACAATTCAAGCCATTGATTAAATGGGGAAGTGACATAGGGGTGATACCAGATACGGTTTACCGTAAATTCTTCAAATTTGATATTTGATTGGTTTTTTTACAATAATTAACTGACATAAATAATGGAATCGGTTTTAAATACTAATTTGCAGCGTAATCATATGTTTACCGTAGCCGAAATACCCGTATTAACCCCTGAGAAAACCTCTACATTGTATTGGTCTGATGATATCATGAATGATGTTATCAGAATCAACAAATACCTCATAGAAAGAAATGAAGAAATGGAAGTAGGTGATCAACTCAACATTAGGTTTGAGTCGATGGAAGCCAGGCAAAAAAGACTTTTTCAAAAATACTCCGTCATTCTGCGTTATCCTCTTTATGTTTTCGATTTTATCCTACACCGGGTGTTCCCTAAACTTGACAGTACTAAGGCGTTATATTTTGAATTAACTAAAGGCAAAGGAAGGGTTATTTCTCTTGCCGAAATGCTGGGTAGAATTTATTCATGTGGTTTTAAAGTTGTAGAATATCAGCTCCAGTCAAACATTACTGTGGTTACTGCTGAAAAAATAAGTGAACCATTGCACAAGAAAAACCCTTCTTATGGCCCACTTATAAAATTGGAAAGAGTTGGGTACAAAGGCAAATTGATTTCAGTGTATAAGTTCCGCACCATGCATCCATTCTCGGAATTTATCCAAGAATACGTTTTTCATAAAAACAATCTTGCGGATGGTGGGAAAATCAATAATGATTTTAGAGTAACTTCCTGGGGTAAGTTTTTAAGGGCATTGTGGATCGATGAACTACCCATGGTACTTAACTTCATCAAAGGTGAAATGAAATTAGTAGGAGTTCGACCATTGAGCTTACAATATTTTAAATTGTATCCTAAAGAAGTACAAGATTTAAGGACAAGTATAAAGCCCGGTTTGGTTCCTCCATTTTATGCAGATATGCCTGTTACATTTGAAGAGATTGTTGAATCTGAACGAAAATATTTGATTAACTATAAAAAGAATCCAATAAGAACGGATATGGTCTATTTCTTTAAGGCCATGCGAAATATACTCTTTAAAAATGTTAGAAGTAGTTAAAGGCCCCAACCAAAACTTACTGTATGCAATTCTATTTCAAGATCAGCTTTCCGACTAGAGAGCTTTTCAAGAGTGTCATTAGTATGATACTCTTTTCTTTTTTTATACTTGGATTTCAAAATAATATTGTAGCGCAAGATCTATTGAAAAATCGGGACCTAAAAACGTTTAAAACGGAGTTACTTACAGATGCTGACATCTTAAAAATAAAACAACAACTCTCTTCACAAAATGTCACTATTGACCAAGTACGACCATTGTTGATTAATCGTGGAATGTCTTTGACTGAATTCTCAAAATTGAAAACAAGATTGCAGTCGGGCAGTAGTTCAAGAAACAGCACTACAGCTAAATATAAATACAATGAAAAAGAAGCTGATGCAAGAAAACTAAGAGACCAAAAATCTATATTAGAAAAGGGGGCATCAATTAATGGATTGCTTGAAAAAGATTCTCTTGATTTGCTATATGCTGAAAGAGCAATGAAGCCATTAATTGATCCAAGAATTTTTGGATCAGAACTGTTTAATAAAACTGAATCATCAGACCCTGAGTTTGGTTGGGATGTTTATAATATGGCTACCCCTGTAAATTATGAACTAGGTCCAGGTGATTTGGTGCAATTGGTAATATTCGGTCAACAAGAATATACAGATGAATTGGAAGTTAACAGAGAGGGGGCTATCAATGTGGAGAGTGTGGGGTTAGTAAATATAGGTGGACTGACCATCGAAGCTGCTTTGGTGAAATTGAAATCAGCCATGGCCAGGGCTTATCCAACTTTATCTGCAGGGAGTTCTAAATTGAGTCTATCACTTAGTGAAATCAGGACAATCCACGTTACAGTTGTCGGAGCCAATAGATCGGGTACTATAGATATTCCCTCTTTATATAGTGTTTATGGTGTCTTATCAAAAGCAGGTGGACCAACCAATATGGGTTCGTTTAGAAATATTGAGTTGGTGAGGAATAATAAAGTAGTTAAGAAAATTGACCTCTATAAATTACTCGCTAAAGGCGATCAAACAGATAATGTACGTTTAAAAGATAACGATGTTATTCGTATACCTTCTTATCAAAACAGAGTAGAGCTAAGCGGACAAATTAAACGTCCTGGTTTGTATGAAGTGCAGGATAATGAATCTTTCGCTGATATCTTGGCCTTTGCCGGTGGATTTGATGATACGGCTTATACGGCTTCGGTTAAAGTTATCAGAAAGAACGATCGTGAGAGAGAAGTGAAAGATTTGAGTTCAATTGGATTTAATCAGTTTAAACCATCTACTGGTGATCAATTTGTTGTTGCAAGAATCTTGGAGCGCTACAACAACAGAATTAAAGTTACCGGAGCAGTATTTCGTCCGGATATGTATGAGTATTCTCCTGGCATGAAGGTTTCTGATCTGATTGCCAAAGCCGATGGAACAACTGAAGATGCCTTTCTAGAAAGGGCATTACTGGTTAGACAGAAAGAGGACATGACCCGTGAGATGAAGTCGATCAATTTATTCAAGGCACTTCAAAAGGATCCTGCACACAACCTAGAACTCAAAAAAGAGGATGAATTGCTGGTGAGTTCTATACTAGATTTGAAAGATAGTTTAAGGGTAACGCTGCAGGGTGAAGTACATGTTCCAGGCGAATATCATTTTATAGATGGTATGACCCTTAAAGGATTAATTCTACAAGCTGGTGGATTCACAGATGCCTCTTCTGCCAATATTGAAGTGGCACATTTGATTGCAAGAGATGTAGTAGCTGAAAATGATTTGCGATCAAGTACAATTGAAAACATCAAACTTACTGATACACTCACATTAAGTGAATTGGATATTTTGTTAAAGCCTTATGATGTGGTAACTGTTAGAAAAAAACCGGCTTATAATAAGGTGGAGACGGTATTGGTTATTGGGCAAGTACAGTTTCCTGGACCCTATGCTTTGAATACAGCTAATGAACGTGTAAGTGATTTGTACAAAAGAGTAGGCGGATTGTTATCGACAGCCAATTTGAGTGGTGCGTATTTAAAACGTTTCAAAAGCGAGGACGAGCGTAAACGTGTAGCGGAAGATGCCCGGAGATTGCAATCGCTTTTTTCTGATTCTGCATCAAGAATTATCAAAGATGTTGAAAAGGAATACGACAAGATTCCTTTGGACATGCAAATGATTTTAAAAAATCCGGGATCGACTGAAGACGTGGTGTTGAAATCAAGGGATGAATTGATTATACCAAAAATTGATGATCAGGTGCGTGTGAGTGGATCTGTTTTGCAATCCACACAAATTCCATATCATCCTGGGAAGAATTTCAAGTCTTATATATCATCGGCTGGTGGTTTCTCAAGAGATGCATGGAAACGAAGTGCCTATATTGTTTATGCCAACGGACGTGCTGCTACTACTAAAAAATTCTTGATATTCAAACATTATCCACGTGTACATCCTGGTGCAGAAATTATTGTTCCACAAGAACCACCTGCTAAAGCTAAAATATCCGCGACTGAATTCATTGGTATATCAAGTGCAATAGCTTCTCTGGCTGCCGTGGTGATTACATTGCTGCGTTTGTGATTGTTAATTTTCAGTTTTTGTCTACACTGATGCGTAAAATTATTTTTGGCATATTGTTGAATTTTCTTGCGCTGCATATGCAGGGGCAGTCCATAACGGTAACTCCATTTTCATTTGATGATGATTTGCGTTTTCTTAAGTTGCAAGGCAAACTTCCAGAAAAGGTAAGTTTGAATATTAGGCCAATGGGAATGGGTAAGGAAGTGGAGTTGGATTCTTTGTATCGTGCAATTGCGGATGGTCAGGAAAAGCCGTTTAAACCTGCAGAAGTAAAATTTCTTGGGAAATATGGTAAAGCTGGCTTGCTCCCAATTACAACTATCAACAAGTTTACATCACATCATCCTTATGGATGGTCTGATGGTGCACTTTTCCCTGCTAATGGATTCCAGTCTCTCATTTCAGCAGGAGCCTATTTTAAACTAGGTCCACTTTCCATACAACTCAGACCTGAACTTCTTTATGCAGAAAATAAACCGTATGAGCTTTCTCAAAATTATGGGGCAGAAAAGTTTAAAGGAGCATACAGGACTTTACTTCCAGGTCAGTCTCGTATAGCACTTGATTTTGGTCCAGTTTCTCTTGCTGCCTCTTCTGAAAATCTTTGGTGGGGACCAGGTCAGTTCAGTGCTGTTATGATGAGTAACAATGCTCCAGGGTTTCCTCACATCAGCTTTAGTACCAACCGACCTCTGAAAACTGCTATTGGTACATTTGAATGGCAGATTGTTGGAGGTGAAATCAGGGATATTCAATACCAGCCTGATGAATACAGGTACCTGAGCAATTATAATGATGTTTATGTAAGATTTGCTGATTCTGTTGATAACAAAAAATACATGAATGGAGTTGGTTTATCTTATCAGCCTGCTTTTCTGAAAGGAGTGACGGTAGGTGTGACAAGAACATTTGTGAGTTCTGTTTTAAATATCAATAATAACCTTTTAAAAAATGAAGGATTCACAGGTGCCTATCTTCCAATTTTAGGTAAACTTTTTAAAGATAAATATGTAGATGATAATGCGCGAAAGTGGAATCAATTGGCTTCATTGTTTTTACGCATCAATTTCCCTAAATCAAATGCGGAAGCGTATGTTGAATACGGATGGAATGACCACAAATGGAATATACGTGACATGATGATGTCTCCGACACATTCAGCTGCTTACTTAGTAGGTGTGAAGAAATTATTTAAACTTGGTAGGGGAAGAACAATGGATGTTTCATTAGAACACACCCAGATGGAGCAATCCCCAGACTTCTTGGTGCGCGATGCCTATCTGTGGTATATTCATTGGTTCAAATCAGATTATAGTCATGCTAGTCAGGTTCTGGGTTCCGGTATTGGTTTTGGTGCCAATGCATTTACAGCTTCAATTGTTATGAAAAAAGGTTACAATCAGATAGGGGTGATAATGGAACGTGTTCAGCGTGATCCTACATTTTATGCTACAAGGTGGACCGACTTGAGTTTAGGTATAGTAGGCAGAAAAAAAATAAATAACTTTTTACTCAATACCAGAATTAGCGGAATTCAATCGATTAACTATGCCTGGGAAGGGAATAAGAATCGTTTTAATGTAATGGGGCTTCTAGGAGTGAGCTATTTCTTCTGATGGGTATTTCAATTAGGGTTAGACAATCTTTTGCTCTACCTTTTATGGTTGTTTGTCTTTTCACATCAGAAAAGATAAATGGTCAGATTGCCATCCCTGTGATGAACAATCCGACTGAAGAAATTTTTAGAAGAAAGCAACTCTTGTCTGATTCCACAGTATTGGATTTAGACAAACTTTCCTTTATGGTTCGGCCAATGACGGTATACACAATAAAAGATTCTACCAAATCATTTCAGTTTAAAGTTTTACCGCTTCAGTACATTCAACAGTTTAATAGTCACAGACCACTTTTGTACAATGATGGATCCATGTTTCCAGCACGTGGATGGCAGTTTAATTATTCTGCAGGCATAGTAGCTGCATACAAAGGGGTTACTTTACAAGTAAGGCCGGAATTCAATTGGGCCTTTAATGCACAATTTCCCACTTTCCCTACGGATCATTTTAATATTCTCTGGAAATTTCAATATGAGTGGCTGAATAAGATTGATATGCCTGAAAGATTCAAAGATGAACCCATTCGTAAATTTTTTAGAGGTCAATCTAAGTTGCAATATGCTTACAAGGGTGTTGCAGTAGCTGTATCTACAGAAAATCTTTGGTGGGGTCCTGGCAGGTATTATTCTTTGTTGATGAGTAACAATGCTCCTGGTTTCCCGCATTTGAGTTTTCACAGTGATAAGGTTTTAAAAACTCCCATCGGAAATTTTGAATGGCAGGCAGTAGCTGGTCAACTTGAACAATCAGGAACCTTGCCTTTAGAACCGCTCCGGTCTTTTGGGGGAAGCTTTTTATATAGAGCAAAAGATTCTTCCGGACAACGTCGGTTTATAGGTGGGGTCTTTACCTATTCACCTAAAGGTGTGAAAGGGTTGTTTCTCGGAGCTGACCTTGCACAAATTCAGTACACTTCTTCAACACCAGGAAGAGCAAGAATGGGATCTATCTTTGCAAGATTATCACTTCCTGATGATCATGCAGAAATTTATTTGCAATACGGCAGGTCTGATAAATTTGCATCTCCTTTTAATCTTTTCAAAAATAGCATACCTAGAGGATATGTTGCAGGTGTCAGAAAAATGTTTCCCTTGCGGAAATCTCCTACAAACATTGATTTCATTCAACTTGGTATAGAGGTGGTACAATTACAGGCACCCAATCTTAAACTTATCAATAATGCCCAAAGTTGGTATACAGACAGTGCTGTAAGACATGGATTTACACACGAGGGACAAGTACTTGGAGCATCTGTTGGTCCAGGTGGAAATGCCCAAAGGCTGGAAGTCTCCTGGGTAAGGAAAGAAGCAAGAATAGGGTTAGAATTTGAACGTTTCTTGCACAATCCTGATTTCTATTACAGGTATAATTACAATTCAGGCTCTCGAGATTTTAATCGTCAATGGGTGGATTTGATGGCATCTCTTGTTTGGAATTTTCCGATTAAAAATATTCAGGTCTTTGGACAGTTTTCTTTTGTTCGCTCAATAAATTACCAGTGGAAAGCACTTATACCGAGTGAAATAGACTACCTCAACTATTTTTATAATGGGTGGGATGATATTAATCTTCATGGGAGGGTGGGGGTGCAGGTTAGTTTAAATTAATGTTATCGTTGTTGTCATGGTTGTCGTTGTTGTCGGGTTATGGGTTGTGAGTTTTGAGTTGTGCATTTTTTTAAAATTTTTTAAATGTTATTAAGAAAAAATAAGGCTATTCTTATCACTGGATCAGGTGGATTGGTGGGCTCTGAGGCAGCAAGATTTTTTCACGGAGAGGGTTATCATGTCATTGGTATTGATAACGACAAGCGGTCTTATTTCTTCGGTGAAAATGCTAGCACGAAATGGAACCTGGAAAGGCTGTGTAAAGACCTGTCTTATTATACGCATCACCAAATTGATATTGGGGATTTAGCAGCGTTAGAAAATATTTTCAAAGAAAATGCTTCAGCCATTGAAGGCATCATTCACTGTGCAGCTCAACCTTCTCACGACTGGGCAGCAAAAGAACCGCTGACGGATTTTGATGTGAATGCAACAAGCACACTGAAATTATTAGAGTGTACCAGAAAATATACGCCACATTCTGTATTTATATTTACATCGACCAACAAAGTATATGGTGATAATCCCAACAAATTGCCATTTGTAGAATTAGATACGCGTTGGGAACTTGCAACAGATCATGTATATGCAAAACATGGTATTAATGAATCGCTTTCTATAGATCAAAACCTGCACAGCATTTTTGGTGTAGGCAAGACTGCAGCTGATCTGATGGTGCAGGAATATGGAAAATATTTCGGACTGAAGACAGTTGCTTTCAGAGGTGGTTGTCTAACTGGACCCGCTCACAGTGGTGCTGAACTGCATGGCTTCTTAGCTTACTTAGTGAAATGTGCGGTGCATCGCAAACCATATACAGTTTTTGGTTACAAGGGTAAACAAGTGCGCGATAATATCCATAGTGTTGATTTATCTGCTGCTTTCTGGGAAGTATTTCAAAAACCTCCTCAACCTGGCTCTGTTTATAATATGGGTGGATCAAGACATTCTAATATTTCTATGCTTGAATCAATTCAGGCATTAGAAAATAAGTTGGGTTGGGCTATTGATTACCGCATTGATGAATCTAAAACTCGAAAAGGGGATCATATCTGGTATATTTCTGATGTAAGAAAATTTCAAAATGATTACCCCGACTGGCAATACAGTTATACCATAAATGACATTCTTGATGAAATGGTAGCAGCTGCTCAAAAACAAAACAGCTTAGTTTGATCGCTCTCTTCCGCCAGTTCTTTTCCAATCTATTTCATATCGGAGCTATTCAGCTCACCAACATGCTCTTGCAATTCTACTTGATTGCTCTAGTAATCAATAGGGTGGGTATTGCAACCAATGGGTTGGTGCTTACAGCTTTGTCATTGGCTTGGCTTGCTTGCATTATTTTAAATTACGCAGGTAACCAGACCATACCACTTGCATTCGCAAAAGAAAAAACAAGTACCACAGAAAAAGAATTGGCCGAAGTGGTAACTGATAATCTTGTACTACGTTCTTTGTTTTTTGTGTTGATAGTGCTAATGATGCTATTGGTCTATTTAATGGATTTTTCTTTTGCTATCTATCTGATTGGGACTATTCCTATTTTATTTTCAGAATTGATCAATCCTCAAGCATTTTATTTAAGTCTTAATAAAATGCAGTTCTTCAATATCGCTAACCTCATCGGTAGATCAGTTGGTGTGGGATTGGTGTGGTACACCTTGTATGATATCAATTATGCGCCTATGGCGAATGCGTGGGTAGGTATTGGACTCTCTATAGCTTATCTGTTTCTCTGGATACATTTACTTGGTACCAAGATTATAAAAATGACTGGAGTGTCATTGCAAAGAGCTACCAACATGCTCAAACACCATCTGCCTTTGGTTGGTGGTAATGTAGTGGTACAATTGCAGCAATCTGTTTTCTTGTATGGTTTGGGACTCACCGCAAACCCAATTGTTTTGGGTGCTTATTCTATTGTCGATCGTATCACATCTGGAGTGAGAAATATTTTGATTGCTTTTTCCAATGCTATTTTTCCCTTGTCTATCAAGACCATGGATGAAGACGCGGCAGCATGGTTGCAGATGCGTAAAAAATTAAATGATTTTCTTTTTGTCTCACTGATGCTCATGGGCTTTTTTATCTGGTTCTATGCCCCTGAAATTGCTGCATGGTTTTCTAAAGGGGTAGAAGTGACTTTGGTGACAGCCTATATCAAGTGGTTAGCACCAATTCCATTTATCATCGGTATCAATGCAATGAATGTACTAGAGCTGGTTGTAAAAAAACAATTCAAAACACAATTTAATATTAATGTGATTTTGATGTGCTGCTCTTTGGTATTGGCAGCTTTATTTATATACATTTTGAAACAAGATAAATCCGATGCAACTTTTTGCACAGGGGTATTTTGTATTACGCAATTGTTACCAACCTATCTTTTATTGACTGAAGCCATCAATCTTTTCCTTTATGAAAAGCATCGCCGTAGTATTGGTTGATTGGAATGGGGCTGAGATAACGCGACAATGCATATCCTCGCTGAATAAAATCAATCCGCTTGGGTTGGGTAAGGTGAAGATTATTGTAGTCGATAATGGTTCTGATCAGCCAGTAAAACAAGCTCTAGAAGATGAATACAAACATGTAATCTTCTTGCGTTCTGAAATCAATCTGGGTTTTGCAGGTGGTAATAATATCGGCATAAGATATGCCTTAGAACATGGTTTTGATTATACCTTGTTGTTGAACAACGATACCACAGTCGATGTAAACTTTTTGCAACCCCTTGTAGAAGTTTTAAAAGAAAATAAACAAGTGGCAGCAGTACAACCAAGAATCTATTTTGCGCACGATAAAAATTTGTTGTGGAATGCTGGTAATAAGTTTGATAAAATTTTTGGAACGACTTCCACCAGGGGGTATAAGCAATACGATCATGGGCAATTTGATGAAACAATTACTATGCCGTGGTTGACAGGCTGCTGCATGTTAATCAATAACGAAGTATTTAAAACAATGGGTCTTAATTTCTTGAATGAACGATACAAGACTTATTTTGAAG
>JBKCGF010000339.1:0-1855 GCA_046303455.1 Chitinophagaceae bacterium
CTCAACAGGTAACCCCTATCCTTCGGTTAACCCAGAAGCATTAGGTGCTGCATGGATGGTAAATAATATCGTTTGGGCCAAAGATGCAAAGGCAGAAATGCTCGCATTGGATACTTTTAATGCAAAGACAACTGCAGTTGTGCAAGAATCATTTAAATCTATGGTCAATGAAAAGATTATGACTGATTCGACAGCTTACATCAGACTCATCCAACCTGGACATGATACACTCAAGTATGAATCAAATGCCAGCACAACTTCATATGCTGTATTTAGTGAGGTGTACTACGATAAGGGATGGAAAGCATTTGTAGACGGAAAGGAACAACCTATAATTAAAACAAACTATGCAATAAGAGGCCTTTCTCTTGCACCTGGTAAACATGAGATTGAATTTCGATTTATTCCTTCCTCATATTACAGTGGCTATGCTATTACCAAATACAGCCAGTGGTTACTGGTGCTATTTTTTATTGCAACGCTAGGCATCAATTTCTGGAACAAGAGAAAAACAACCTAGTATGAACAGTCCTCTCATCAGCGTAATCATGCCAGTATACAATACTGCTCCTTTTTTGAAGGAGGCTATTGAGAGTATTTTAAATCAAACAGAAGGAGACTTTGAACTGATCATTATTAATGATGCTTCAACTGATAACAGTGGAGATGTAATTAATAGCATTACAGATTCCAGAATCAGAGTCATCAACAACGAAAAGAATCTCGGCCTCGCTGTTTCTTTGAACAAAGGTATCAGGTCTGCAACCGGGAAATATATCGCCAGAATGGATGGTGATGATATATCCATTGTAAACAGATTTGAGGAACAGTTGAAAATTATAAAAACAGCAGATAGAAAAACAGTTGTATGCTCAACCTGTCTGCTTATTGACGAGAATGGAAATAAAATTGGAAAATGGAAGGACGATAGTAAATATTGTAGTCCCACAGAAATCCGAAAACAACTCCCCAACAACAACTGCATTGTTCATCCATCCATTTTCGTAAGAAAAGAATTATTAGCTGAATTCTTCTATGACCCCGAACAACAAGAATCGGAAGATTATGACCTTTGGTTAAGAATGGCATCCGATGATGTTCAATTCTTAAAAACTTCCCAACCACTTGTTCTCCATAGAATCAGAAAACATTCGTTTACCAGACAAAGACAGCATAATGTATTCTTCAAGTTATTTCGTGTCAAGATTGTTTTTATGTTTCATGAAATCATCAAAGGCAGAATCAACTTGTTCATGCTCAAAACATTTGCATTCTCCATTTTAGATATTGTAAAAGGTCTTTTCAAGATGCTGAAAAAAAAGCTGAGTAAATGAAATACCGTTTATTCATATTGAAGAGAAAAATTGAAAATGTCTTTATTTTTCCTTTCATTTTGATAGGGAGATTAATCGGCACATTTTACACCAAGAAAGAAGATTTTGAATTGTTATTGATCTTCCCTTTTTACCATACAGGCGGAGCAGAAAAAGTACACTCATTAATAGCCAACGCATATAAAAACAAAAAAGTCTTAATTCTATTTACTAGAAAATCTAAAGACAAAAGATACTTTGAGGCGTTTAAAGCAAGTGGGCATAAAATCATTGATATTTCAAATTACACAGATAACAAATTCTTTTATTGGAATAATCTGATATATCGAGGAATCATATCAAGTCTGGTTAATGGACAAAGTGAATCTCCATTGATCTTTAATGGGCAAAGTAATTTTGGATACAAGTTATCCCCCTGGATCAACAAAGAAATTGTACAGATTGAATTGACCCATGCATTTTCTTCTTTTTCATGGATCAGGATACCTTTCATTCAATATTACGCCAAGACTATTATGATC
>JBKCGF010000340.1:0-1625 GCA_046303455.1 Chitinophagaceae bacterium
AAAGTTTATTGAAACCAGGCATCACCATCAACAAGTATACCGATATGGTTGGAGATGAAGCCTCAAAAATATTTTTGAAAATTGGTTTGATCAGCAAATCGGATATCAAAAATGAGACGCCTGATAACAGGGCCTATCGCAAGTACCTCTATCACGGAATTTCACATCACCTGGGAATTGATGTACACGATTTAGGCACCAAGACAGAACCCATTAAGCCAGGGATGGTGTTTACCGTTGAGCCCGGCATCTATATTGAAGAAGAACAAATGGGCGTCCGTATTGAAAACAATATTTGGATTACCAAAACAGGAAACAAAGACTTGTTCAAAAATATTCCTATCAAGGCTGAAGAGATTGAGCAATTGATGAAAAAATAAGTATGAAACAAATCCCCAATCTATTTACACTGCTCAACCTCTGCATGGGCGCCATTGCAATCGTGCTCGTGTTGCAAACAGGAGAGACCATTCTCAACCAGGATGGGCTGGAATGGAAAATCTATTTGCCTGAAAAAATATGGTGGGCTTCTGTTTGTTTGCTGATTGCAGCTGTAATTGATTTTCTTGATGGATTTGTAGCAAGGCTATTGAAATCAACTTCTGAAATGGGAAAGCAATTGGACTCTTTGTCTGATGTGGTTTCGTTTGGAGTAGCACCAGGACTCATCCTTTTCCAACTCTTACGTATTTCTTTTGCTTCAGAACCAGACGGACTGGATACTGCTTTTTATTGGATGTTACCGGCATTGCTTGTCCCTATGGCAGCAGCATGGAGGTTGGCAAGGTTTAATCTCGATACCACAGATCGTGGTCATTTTGTTGGACTACCGGTACCAGCTGCAGGGTTGCTCATTGCATCACTCCCCTTATTGATGCTCTACAACCCCATGAACATTCAATTGGTTATTGTCAACAAATGGTTTCTGTATGCCATTATCATATTGATCTCATGGCTGATGGTTTCAACACTTCCACTTTTGAACCTGAAGTTTAAGAAATTTGGATTTTCTGATAACAAGCCGAGGTATATCTTAATATTAACTTCTATCCCAATGATACTTTTCCTGGGATGGCTGGCAGTCCCGGTTATTTTCATCACCTATATTCTAGTATCTTTGCTTTTCAAAAATCAGCTCTCATGAAGTATACTGTTGCAATCAATGTGATGCCTTTGAAAGATTTGTTAGACCCACAGGGTAAGGCAGTGTTAGGAGGACTTCACAACCTTGGTTTAGGCCAGGTACAGGATGTAAGAATTGGAAAAAGAATCACATTGGAAATAGATGCGGCAGACGAAGCAACTGCAAAGAAAATCGCAGAAGAAGCAGCCACAAAATTATTGGCCAATCAGGTGATGGAACATTTCGAAATCAGTATTCTCTAAATTTCGCTATCCCCCAAGCAAAGCTTTATGCTTTATATTGTTCCAACCCCCATTGGTAATTTAGGCGACATGACCTTTAGGGCGGTTGCGGTACTCAAGGAGGTGGACCTTATACTTGCAGAAGACACAAGAACTTCAGGTGTATTGCTCAAGCATTATGAAATAAGCAAGAGCATGTTTCCTTATCATCAGCACAATGAACACAAGATCACTGAGCGTCTTGTCGCTGATCTATTGGC
>JBKCGF010000341.1:0-13272 GCA_046303455.1 Chitinophagaceae bacterium
CATGTGTAAACCCACCTTTTGCTGCAGAGGCTGCGGTGGAGTTTAAATCATCTTTGAATTCAAAACCAGGGTCATTTCCTGCTACAAAAATATCAACCCATCCAGGAGAGAGACATAAACCTTCAGCTTCAATAACATGATCTGCTGTAGTATCAATTTTTGGCGAAATTTCAGAAACAACACCATTGGAGATAAGGATATCCCTTTGTTGGTTGTGGTGGCTTGAATGTTGGTCCTTTATCGTTGCTTTACGGACGAGAATCGTCATATAATAGGAATTACGCAAAGATAAATGATTTGGCAATAGAAAGTTGCTGGTATGACTTTGGAAAGATTTGCTATGGGCCTATTTTTTATTAATTTTGCAGTCCTCGGGAAGTGGCGCAGCCCGGTAGCGCACTTGTATGGGGTGCAAGGGGTCGCCAGTTCGAATCTGGTCTTCCCGACCCAGTAAAAAAGAGCCTTGGCATTAGCCAGGGTCTTTTTATTTTGTATAATATCTAAACACTATCTTCTACAGAAGATTTTATTTACAATAATTTTCAAATTTAATAGGAGACGGTATATACTCTTGAATCGAAAAATTGGGACTATTTGGTAATGATGAAGTAATCTTTAATTTTCCATTTATCAATTCAATGGTCGTTAGCCATTTCCAATTATCAGCATTTATTGTATATGAAATTTTGTTTTCTTCATCTTTAAAATCCTGAATTTTTCCATTATAATCTCTAACCCAAAAGTTATAAAAAAAACAACCTGTTGGATTTCGAGAAAGAGTTTCACCCAACTCATATACAACACTATCTTTAAAGCCAATTAATGGGGTAAAACCACAGTCGCATCCTCTATAATTTTCATCACCCACCCAAACAGTTTTATTTAATTTTCTTGTCAATAAATTTGGAAGTGAAACTGTTAAAAGTGACACTTCATTTGAATAATTTTTTGAATTTCCAGCATCGTTAAATGAAAGTATCCTATATGTATAAGTAGTATTGGGAGCTAACCCCTTGTCAATAAATCTTGTAGTGTCTGCTGCAGTTATACTTAATAATGAAAATTCCGAATTCGCCGTTTTTCTTTCAATTTTAAACCCTTTTTCATCTACTGAGTTATCAACCCATTTAAGTTGTATTTCATTAATTGAAACAATTGATGAGGTCAACTCACTGGGTGCTAGAGGAGGTTGAGTGTTTTGTAAACCACTTGATTTTTCCTTTTTACATGCAAAAAGGAATATGGATATGATTAACAAAATCTTCCTCATAAATGAATTTGAGCAAACTTAAAAAAAAATAGGAACCTATGGTTTTTGAAGCAGAAAATAAATATATATAACTCATTGCTTATCAATAAAAATATAATTAAATCATGGATAAAGCCTAAGGGGTAGCAAATTACCTTTCTGCCGACAGGCAGACAATCTTGTCTCTCTGACCCATAATGAGTCATCATGAGTTGGCCTTTTTCTTTAACATCTATGGGGGTCACAAATGGGCAACGGGATATAGTTATTCATGAGTAATTCTCTTATAGAGTATATTTACATCTTGCCATGAAACAATTTCTTCTACTCATACTCCTTTCATTTCTTAGTGTCTTTTCATTTTCACAAAGTCGATCTATTTCACAAACGACGAAAAAAATTGTCTTCACACGAGATGGTGGAAGATGCCAATGTTGTGGAAGTAGTACAAATCTGGAATATGATCATATTATCCCTTTTTCATGCGGGGGACAAAGTACAGTTTCAAACATTCAATTGCTCAGTCAGAAATGCAATAGAAGTAAATCAAATAGCTGTTACTGTAAAGTTCACAATAAGAAAGTCGGTATAAACTGTTGTGATGAGGGGGGTGTGAAACAACATTCAGCTACTATTTCAAGGCAATGCACAGGAACAACAAAAAAAGGGACAAGATGCAAAAACAAGACAACCAACTCTAGTGGAAGATGTCATCTTCATTAAATCCAATACATAACTAATCTTATATGAATCAGAATTTATTATTTGCCATAGATGAAGCAACAAATGAAATTATTGTTTCTGAATCTCCAAAAGGAAGTAATAAGATCAATCTAGTAGAGCGTATAAGCCGCAAAGAAAATGAGCTACTTTATCATGCTGTTTTAACTCTAACACTTGTTACAAAAGATTCAAATTTTGATCCTGCTATTTTTAAAGCAATGGACAAAGTTTGTCAGTTAATTTATGGCAGAAAAATTTAAAAGATAATAAAACTAATTAGCCTGCTAACCAAGCACCCCCGCTAAACTTCCACTTTTAGAAAACAACCTATCGGTTTTCTTAACCATTGCTGGATCTAATTCAACAGCTGGTGCGTGATGGGGTTTGATGCGGGCGTCAATGATAATGGGGCCGCGACTGCACCAATGTTTGTTTTCGTAATACGCACCAATTCCATGTATATCATGTGATGGATTGCTCCTCGTAAAGGCAACCCATAAAAAGTTCCTGAGATTGGCTCCTGTAAATGCTGCATCATCACACCAAATCAAAAAAGGTGTAGTGTGAAGATCGGATACATGGGGGAGTAGTTGTTCATTGAGTACCACGACTTCCTTCTGGGTTTCAGATAAATCTTGAAATTTCTTAGTTGAAATGGCAATTACTCCTGGCATGATCATTTTAATGCCTGTCAGTCCGTTTACCTCTTTCAAACAAGCCGGAATTTCAGTCGCTAATTTTCTTATCGGATCTCCATAAGCCGCAAACACTACCTTGCTTCCACTGTTCAAACCTGTCCCAGAATAATCCAGTGTATCAATAGTAGTATTGGTATGGAAATGAATATCTCTATCCAGATGAATTCTCTCCAATATATATTGAAAGAACTCAGCTTCGTGATGCGTAGTTAATTGATTGGTCGGGTCGGCAGTAATAAATAAAAACTTCGCCAAACTTAATTGTCCCGTTCCTAATATATGATTGGCAATCGTGAGTAGTTCAGCCGGTTGTTTTGTCGGCGAGTAAGGTGTATACCTTTCACTTCCAATAGCAAGCAAAAGGGGATGGACGCCTGCTGCATCAACGGCATGGACTTCCTTCACACCCGGTATTTCCTTTGGGATGGCAGTCCCGGTCATTTCATGAATCAGTTGTCCAAAGGATGTGTCTTCCTGTGGTGGTCGACCTACAACGGTAAAAGGCCAGATGGCGTTTTTTCTGGCATAGACCTTATGCACTTTCATCAAAGGAAAAGGGTGCTGTAAACTATAATAACCCAAATGATCACCAAAAGGACCTTCAGGTTTATTATCTCCGGGCATCACTTCACCAGTTATCACAAAATCTGCATCGGTGCTAACGGCATATCCATCTTTATAAGTATATCGAAATCTTCTGCCTGCCAGTAGGCCAGCGAAGGTCATTTCACTTAATTCCTCCGGCAAAGGCATTACAGCAGAGACGGTATGAGAAGGGGGTCCGCCGACAAACACACTAACCTTTAAAGGTATGCTCATTTTATTGGCCTTGGTCTGATGGACACCAATGCCTCTGTGCAATTGATAATGCAGTCCAATTTCTTTATCGAGTTGATAATCATTCCCAGAAAGCTGAATGCGGTACATACCTAAATTCGACTTCATAATACCCGGTTGTTCGGGGTCTTCGGTATAGACTTGGGGCAAGGTGACGAATGCACCACCATCCATAGGCCAATGGTGAATCAATGGCAAATCAGAAATCTTTATTTCTTCAAAAAGAACTGGCTTTTGAATGGGATTTTTAAGGGGAAGAGCTTTGAAAGCAGCAAACAGAGCATCTAAATTTTTGATGGGATGCTTGAAGGCATCCATGGGGTTGTTCTTGATTGCGATTAAACGCTGAACACTTTCTAAGGTATCTCGGAAGATAAAACGACTTCTCTCTAAAGAACCAAAAAGTTTGGAAACTGCTCTGAATTTAGAACCTTTGACATTTTCAAAAAGTAGCGTGGGACCACCTGCTTCGTAAACCCGGTGGTGGATGGTAGCCATTTCAAGATGGGGATCGACTTCTTCAGTCACCCTGACCAAATGACCATTCCTTTCTAGATCCAAGAGGCATTCTTCCAGTGATTTGTAAGCCATTTGGACGAGGATTTAGTTTTGTTTACGAAGGAAACAGCTAAAGTAAAAACCGACATAAACTTTATAAGTCTATGTCGGTCAATTATTTAAATTCTTTCAAAAGACGAGAAGAAGAAATTGCCCTCAATCTGAGCATTCTCATCACTGTCACTTCCGTGGATAGCATTTTCCCCAACACTTTTCGCATAAAGTTTACGGATGGTTCCATCTTCAGCATTTGCTGGGTTGGTAGCTCCAATCAACTTGCGGAAATCTTCTACTGCGTTGTCTTTTTCCAAAATAGCAGCAACTATTGGCCCACTGCTCATGAAATCAACAAGCTCTCCATAGAAAGGTCTTTCCTTGTGAACCGCATAAAATTCACCAGCTTTTTCAGCTGACAATTTTGTCAGTTTCATGGCAATTATTTTAAATCCTGCCGCTTCGATGTGCTTAAGAATGGATCCAGTATGTCCGCTTGCGAAGGCATCTGGCTTAACCATGGTAAATGTTCTGTTACTCATATCCTTACTTGTTTTAGGAATGCAAAGGTAAAACAAGACCTATCATCACCCAAGTAAAAAGCCTGTTAATTGGATTTCAATATTTTGGATATTACATTTGCAGTCCATCATGAAAGAAATTAGCCACGTTTTTGAATCGCTCAAGCCTACAGACCCGGTTGTAATCAACATGCACCAAAAGCCAGATCCTGATGCAATGGGTTCAGCCTTAGGACTTTATCATTTTATCAAGAAACTTGGGAACCCTGTTGTTGTGATTTCTCCAACCAATTGGGCCGATTTCTTGAAATGGATGCCAGGGATTGAGGATGTGATTGATTTTGAATCGAAGGGAGAACTGGCTAGAAAATACCTTTCGGCCGCAAAATGGTTGTTTAGTCTCGACTATAACCATTTTAACCGAACAAGGTATATGGAAGGTGTCTTGATCCAAATGGAATGCAAAAAGGTCTTGATCGATCACCACAGGGAACCCCAAACGGAGTGTTTCGACTTCGGGTATAGCGACATCACGAAAAGTTCTACATCAGAAATGATCTATGATTTCATTGTGCTTTCGGGTAAAAAAGAGCTGATCGACCAAAATATTGCTGCTTGTTTGTATGCTGGTGTAATGGCTGACACCGGATCTTTTAGGTTCTCGTCTACTAGTCCCGATACCCACAAAATGATTGCAGAACTGCAGGCATACGATATAGACCATCCTAGGATTCACTCCAATGTGTACGATAATTTCCAGGAAAACAGACTTCGTTTCATTGGTCACGTTCTTTTGAACAGGATGGAAATACTGTATGATCACAATGCTGCTATCATAGCGATACCAAAAGCAGATATTCTTAAGTTTCACATCAAGACTGGCGATACCGAAGGATTGGTCAATTATCCGCTTTCCATACAAGGAATTGAGATGGCAGCTCTTTTGATTGACAGGGACGAAGAGAGAAAATGGTCGTTTAGAAGCAGAGAGACCTTTGATTGCAATACCTTTGCACGGAAGTATTTCGAAGGAGGAGGACATTTTAATGCTTCTGGAGGAAGAAGTAATTTATCAGTAGACGAAAATGTAAAGGCATTTAAAAAAGCACTAATAGAATTTACATCTAATAACAACAACAAATAAAATGAAAAAAACAGCACTGCTTTTAACAGCATTATCCATTTTCATGCTCAATGCATGCACAAACATTGGGTTTGATAAAACAAAATCCGGCTTGGAATACAAAATCATTTCAGGCAGTGGAGAAGGTGAAAAACTTGCTCATGGAGATATTGTAAAATTTGAATACAGAATTACTTTCAAAGATTCAATGGTGATGAATTCTTATGATTTCATGCCAGTATATGATCAAGTGGACAGCGTTGGTCGCTACCACGATTTTTCTGAATTTCTTACAAAAATGAAAGTAGGAGATAGCGCAGTAAGCTACCAGCTATTTGATTCTTTGGAAAAGAATTCTCAATTTGGTGTACCTCCTTATATGAAGAAAGGCGACAAACAGCAAATGACCATCAAAATCATTGGTGTGTTCAAACCAAAAGATGGTAAACAAGCAAGAGACTATGCAATTGAAGACTACAATAACGAGATGGATAAGTATAAGGGCCGTGAACTTGCAGAAATTGAGAAATACCTTCAATTGAAAAAAATCAATGCTGAAAAAGTAAACAACAATCTATATGTTGTGATTGATCAAGAAGGTACTGGAAAGCAGGCAGATTCTGGTCAGCTTGTAGGTATCAAGTACAGCGGTTATGGATTCGATGGCCAGTATTTTGATTCAAATACCGATTCAACAAGACAAACACAAAAACATCCTTTGGATACTTTCTTCTTCGTTTCAAAAGCTGAAGGTGCTATCGCTGGTATGTTGGAAGGGATTACCAGATTCAAAAAAGGTTCTAAGGGAAGAATGTTTATCCCATCATTACTTGGTTATGGCCCACAAGGAAACCCACCAGCCATTAAGCCTAATCAAAACCTCATTTTTGATGTAGAAGTTGTTGAAGTGAAGGATTTGGTAAGAGCGCCAATGCCTCAAATGCCTCAAAATCCACAATAGTTTTAACAACCAGTTTGTTACATATAAAATAAGGAGTACCATTGTACTCCTTATTTTATTTTGACCTTAACTGTTTAAATATTTGTACAACTTCTCTTGCTTCTTTTACATCATGTACTCTTAAAATATGAGCTCCCTTCATCAGTGCAACAGTATTAAGTGAAGTTGTTCCATTTAAGGCATCTTCAGGAGTTGAACCTAGTAATTTATAGATCATCGATTTTCTGGAAATGCCAGCCAATATAGGCAAATTAAATTGGTGAAGCTTTTCCAGTTCATTCATCAACTGATAATTGTGCTCAATTGTTTTCCCAAAACCAAATCCCGGATCCAGAATCACTTCTTTGATTCCCGCTTGTTGCATCTCATTAATCTTGTCTTTAAAAAAAGAAATCACTTCTTCTGTAACATTCCCATATTGCGGCGCAACTTGCATGGTTTCTGGTCGCCCTTGCATATGCATACAGATATAGGGCACATTTAATTTAGCAACCGTTGACAACATCTTACTATCCATATTGCCTGCACTGATATCATTTACAATATAAGCACCATGTTGAATAGCAAAAGAAGCCACTTCCGATTGGGTAGTATCAATAGAAATCCATTGATTGGGATAGGCGTTTTTAATATAATTTAATGCCCCTTTAACCCTTATAATTTCTTGTTCCGTTTCAATTTGAACAGCACCTGGCCTCGTACTTTGTCCCCCTACATCTATAATATCAACCCCTTCAGCAACCATCTGATCAATCTTTATTTGCAGCTCAGACAATTGCAGCGACCTGCTATCTTCAAAAAAGGAATCATCTGTACAATTTAATACTCCCATCACCAGGGGTGAATTTATATTTAGTTGCTTGCCATTGGAATTCAGTGTGAACATGATTTTCTTTCCTATTTTTGCCGTGCTGCAAAGCATCATTACAATGAGCACAACCACAAATATACAATACGATCAAGCCTTAACTTCCTGTAAAGACATCTTTATCAAGAAGACAAAGGATTATGGTACATCCTGGCGCTGTTTGAGAATTATCTCTATTGCTGATCAGATTTTCATCAAAGCCATGAGGATAAGAACTATTCAGGAGAAAAAAACACAAAAGGTGCAGGATGATATCTCTGCAGAATTCAAAGGCATTGTCAATTATGGTATAATCGGCTTAATCCAATTGGAAATAGGGGACAGTGAAGTGCAGGAATTAAACGTTGGTGAAGTAGAAGCACTGTATAATCAGAATGCTGATTTTGCCAAGACTACCATGCTCGACAAAAACCATGATTATGGCGAAGCCTGGAGAGATATGAGCCAGGAAAGTTTTGTTGATTTGATCATCATGAAACTGGCAAGGGTGCGTCAGATATTATCCAATGATGGAAAAACAATCATTAGTGAAGGTATTGACGCCAATTTTGTAGATATCATCAATTATGCCTTATTCGGATTGATACTTATAGGTGAAGAAAAGCCTGGTCATTCATCCTAAAACGACTAACATGCGCTTGCTTTTAAATGCAATCAGAATTTTTGTAGGGGTGCTATTTATTTTCAGTGGATTGATCAAAGCAAATGATCCGCTGGGATTGAGTTACAAAATGCAAGAATTCTTCGAAATCTGGCAC
The DNA here is from genome assembly GCA_046303455.1 of Chitinophagaceae bacterium. Lineage (GTDB taxonomy): Bacteria > Bacteroidota > Bacteroidia > Chitinophagales > Chitinophagaceae > Pollutibacter. Next base: position 8,291 of record JBKCGF010000341.1, read on the forward strand.
ATGGATTTTCTAAATCCGTATACGCTTGCATTTTCAATTTTGATGATTGCTTTTGAAATCATTGCAGGTTTTGCTGTTATTATCGGATGGCAGTTCAGGTTGTTCAGCTGGTTGCTTTTTTTATTGATTATTTTCTTCACCTTCCTCACAGGCTATGCAGTTTTATCTGGAAAAATAAAGGAGTGCGGATGTTTTGGAGATTGTATCAAGCTTACTGCAGAACAGTCGTTTGCAAAAGATATCATCTTGTTTGTTTTGATTGGATTTTTATTGATCAAAAGAGATCAGATCAAAGCGTTCTTTGCACCATTGGTCTCTATTGTCTTACTCGTATTAATTACCATTGGTTCATTTGCTATGCAATGGTATGTACTTGAGCATTTGCCTGTATTTGATTGTCTACCCTATAAAAAAGGAGTGGATATCGAATAAAAAATGCAGATTCCAGCTGGTGCAATTCCAGACAGTACCGTCATCAATTTTGTTTATCAAAAAGATGGCAAGGAAATGGAATTTGACGCTGAACATTTTCCGGAAGATTTCAACGACAGCGCCTATACTTTTGTAAAGCGCTATGACAAAATTGTTCGCAAAGGCAATGCAGAACCAGCGATTAAAGATTTTGTCATTATGACCTCTTCTGGAATTGATACAACAGTTGCAATATTGAGCGACCCAAGAGAGATGCTGGTTCTGTTTGTAAGAAAACCATCCGAAGGCGCATCTGAATGGATTACTTCTTTTCAGGAAATTGTAAGTTATTCAAAAACAAATAGCAGACCGTTAATTGCAATTACACCTGCATATGAAGAATTAACAACCTTGTTTTCCGATCAAAAAATTGATATCCCAATTTTCAAAAGTGATTTGGTAGCGGTAAAAACAGCAGCAAGGTCCAATCCAACTTTATATAAAATTCAACAGGGTGTTATAATAAACAAATGGGGAAAGGCAGATTTAGAGCAAGCTATAAGGTAGTGACTATGCTATTACAACTTCAGTAATGGTATCTGCACCCATTACTTCATTTACTCTTTCTTTGATCAGTTCTTTCTGAAATACCAGTTCATTTTTCAGGGGAGCGACTGCAGTATAGATGAATAGCGTTTTGTTTCTAATTTCAATTTTATCTGTATAATTGGAAATGGTTTTACCCATGATCTTTTCCCAGTGATCTTCAACACTGAGCGACTGAATCTGTTGCTTGATTTTGCTGGTCTCAAGAAACTTTTTCACTGCATCTCCTAATGAAATTGCATCTCCCATTTATAATTGAATTAGATGGTAAGTTACACCAAATTGATCAAGTGCTTTTGAAATGCGCTCCTGATGTGTGTCAGTTAAAAAGACTTGCCCTTTGTTTTTTTCGCATACCCATTCAAGGAGTTTTTCCAATCGATTTTGATCAAGTTTCTCAAAAACATCATCCAGCAATAAAATAGGTTCAAACCCTACATTATTTTTCAAGAAATCAAATTCAGCAAGTTTAAGGGCAAATAACATACTTTTTCTTTGACCCTGAGAAGCCATTTGTTTAAAAGGAAGTCCGTTCATGGTCAGCTCAAGATCATCCTTGTGTATACCAATATTTGTCCTTTGTAAGATCAAATCTTTTTGACGGCTCAACAATAAATCATGCTGATAACGCTCTACAGTTGTTGATGGCACATACGCAAATTCAGGATTTTCATTTCCATCAGAAATGAATTGAAAAAGTTGATTCACAGACGGAATAAAAGATTCAAAAAATGCTTTTCTCCACTCAATTATTTGACTTCCTAAAGAAGCGAGTTGGTGATCAAAAGTATCCAGAAGGGTAAAATCAATACCATCGATTTCCTGACTTTTCAAGTACTTATTTCTTTCCTGTAAAATCTTCCCATATTGAATCAGGGTTGTGAGATAGGAAGCATTGGTTTGTGAAAGAATGGTATCGATCAATTTTCTTCTTTCCTCACTTGCACCTGAAATCAAAACAACATCGTCTGGTGCTACAAAGACTACGGGAAGTCTTCCAATATGCGCTGAAAACGGAGAAATGTGCTCCCCATCAATTTTAAGCTCTTTTTTATTGTTTTCCCTCAGTAAAAGAGCAACATCCAATTGTTGATGCTGCTTATGGAAACCCGCATCAATACGAAATCCCATTCGGCCGGTTTCAACTGACTGCTGATCAGGTTTACTAAAATAGCTTTTGGTAAAACAGAGGTAGTAAACGGCATCCAGGAGATTGGTCTTACCCCTGCCATTGTCCCCACAGATGGCAGTTACCCTCTCAGGACATGAAAAATTTGCGGAAGGGTAGTTCCGAAACTGAAGCAGGTTTATATGGGTAATCTGGAGCAAAATTTATGGGAAATGTAAAAATAAGCTAACCCACTAAAATTAATGGCAGAACCTCCTCTGAAAAAGTCAGTTTTATGATTTTCGCAGTATATTTGCGAATCTTTCAGAAAAAGAATCTTTTATCAAATATGGGTTCAATCAAATTTACTAAAGAAACCTACCTCTACTGGTACGAAATGATGCTCTTACTCAGAAGGTTTGAGGAGAAAACAGGACAGCTTTATGGTATGCAGAAAATCAGAGGCTTTTGTCACTTGTACATTGGTCAGGAGGCATTGGCAGCTGGCTGTATGACTGCAACTAGACAAGAAGATCCGTTTATTACCGCTTACCGTGACCATGGTTTAGCACTTGCAAAAGGAATGACAGCCAATTCATGTATGGCAGAGCTTTACGGCAAGGCTACAGGTTGTTCAAAAGGTAAAGGTGGAAGTATGCACTTCTTCGGTGTAAAAGAATACTTTTTTGGTGGTCATGGTATTGTGGGTGCACAAATCGGGACTGGTGCTGGTTTGGCGTTTGCTGAGCAGTACAAAGGGACAGATAATGTGAGCCTTACTTTCTTTGGAGATGGAGCTGCTCGTCAGGGTATGCTTCATGAAACCTTTAACCTGGCAATGCTTTGGAAGCTTCCTGTAATTTTCATTTGCGAAAACAACAATTACGCGATGGGAACTTCAGTGGAAAGAACCTCCAACGTAACTGATATTTATAAATTGGCTGATGCATATGAAATGCCTGCTGATATAGTAGATGGAATGAGTCCAGAAGCTGTTCATGAAGCTGTTGCCCGTGCAGTTAAGCGTGCAAGAGAAGGAGGCGGTCCAACTTTGTTGGAGATGAAGACCTATCGTTATAAAGGTCACTCAATGAGTGATCCTCAAAAATACCGCAGTAAGGATGAAGTTGAGGAGTACAAAGACAAAGATCCGATTGAGCATTGTAAACATGTCTTGCTTACTCAGTTCGAACTGGCAGAGCAAGAAATCGAGGTAATTAATGACCGGGTAAAAGATATCGTTGAGGAATCAGTTCGTTTTGCAGAAGAAAGCCCTTGGCCTAGTGATGATGAGTTGTTGAAGGATGTTTACCAACAAGAAGATTATCCATTTATAGTTGACTAATTCAAAAATTAATACATGTCAGACCACAAAAACATAGAAAACGCAGATCAGGAAACAGTAGATAAGGCCCTTGGATTTTGGCAGGCTTATGGCAAGAAAGTATCCGTTGCAATTGCAGTAATCGTTGTTGCAGTCGGTGGTTTCTGGGCATATGGCAACTTTATTCAAGAGCCAAAAGAAGCAAAAGCCAATGAAGACATTTTCGCTGCTGAGAATTATTTCAGGAAAGATTCATTTGCTTTAGCCCTTAATGGCACTGCTGGTGTTCCAGGTTTTTTGAAAGTAATTGATAAACACAGTGGTACAAAAGCTGCAAACCTTGCTCACCTATATGCAGGTGAATCTTATTTACAGCTTGGAGAATTCCAGAAAGCAATTGACCAATTGAATGCTTTTAGTTCAGGAGGCGCAAAACAAATAGAAGCCAAGGTTGAAGGTTTATTAGGTGATGCTTATGCAGAATTGAAGAAAAATGATGAAGCAATTGATCATTACAAGAAGGCTGGAACCTTGTTTGCAGACGATCAGGCTATTTCATCTGAATACTTGTTCAGAGGTGCTTTATTGTCTGAAATTGCTGGCAAAAATGATCAGGCAATTGAACTGTACCAATTGTTGAAAGATAAGTATCCAAGAACTGAAAAAGGTTTTGTTGTAGATAAATACCTTGCAAGACTTGGTGTTACAAAATAAATGAACGTACACGTTTTTATACCTTGCTTTGTAGACCAGTTGTATCCTACAGCAGGGTTCAACACCATTAAAGTTTTGGAAAAAGCAGGTTGTAATGTTATTTATAACCCAGATCAAACCTGTTGTGGTCAGCCTGCTTTTAATGCAGGTTATTGGGGAGAGGCTAGGGAAGTCTGCAATAAATTCATCAAAGATTTTGAAAATGCTGAATATGTTGTGATGCCCAGTGCATCATGTACAGGATTTGTAAATAACTACTACGATAAAGTTTTTGACAATACATCTAATCACAAGGCCACTAGGGAAATAAAAGGAAAAGTTTTTGAACTCAGTGATTTTCTGGTCAATGTTCTAAAGGTGGTAGATTTAGGAGCAAGTTTAAATGCAACAGCTACATACCACGATTCTTGTGCTGCTTTAAGAGAGTGTAAGATTAAAGAAGATCCACGTACTTTATTGCAACATGTCAAGGGTTTAAATCTTGTTCCACTTCAAGAAAACGAGACCTGTTGCGGTTTTGGTGGAACTTTTGCAGTGAAATTTGAAGGCATTTCTACAGCCATGGGAGAGCAAAAAGCTCAGCATGTACTGGATACAAAAGCCGAATACCTGATATCCACTGATTTAAGCTGTTTGATGCATATCAATGGTGTAATGGAAAAGAAACAAATGCCTGTTAAATGTCTTCATTTGGCAGATGTTCTTGCTAGCGGATATTAAAATTCAACATATGGCATACTGGTTGATTAAATCTGAACCATTCAAATATTCCTGGGATCAATTTGTAAAAGATGGATCAACATTCTGGGATGGTGTGAG
>JBKCGF010000342.1:0-6430 GCA_046303455.1 Chitinophagaceae bacterium
ACCATGATTACTGCGATATCTCTATCGCTGTATCTGCTCCTAAAGGTTTGGTAGTCCCTATCATTAGAAATGCAGAAAGTCTTTCAATGGCTGATGTTGAGAAAAAAGTTGTTGAGTTGGCTACAAAAGCACGTGATAACAAACTCACGCTAGAAGAAATGCAGGGTGGAACCTTTACCATCACCAATGGTGGAGTTTTTGGTTCTTTAATGAGTACACCTATTATTAATATTCCTCAGTCTGCAATTTTGGGTATGCACAAAATTGAAGAAAGAGCAGTGGTGGTAAACGGACAAATTGTAGCAAGACCAATGATGTATCTCGCATTGAGTTATGATCACCGTATAATTGATGGAAGGGAGAGTGTAGGATTCCTGGTTCGGGTAAAAGAGCTTTTGGAAAATCCTGCTTTGCTTTTGTTTGGAAAAGATCCAGTGAAAGCTCTTCTTGAACTCTAATTCAATCTCTAACATATTGTCATTCTGATGGGGGCTTATTTTCATTCTTATATAAATACAGCCCAAAACATTCTATCATCCAATAAGTTTGAGCAACCATTTTATGTCTACTTGAAATCATTTTTCAAGCGCAACAAAAAGTATGGTTCGCGAGACAGGAAAGTGATTTCAAATTTGTGTTATGGCTTTTTTAGAATTGGGGATGCAGCAAATTCATTAGATTTTCATGATCAAGTGATTGTTGGCTATTTTCTTACGCACGACTACGATAATGGGTTGCTTAGTGTGTTAAAGTCGGATTGGGTGGATGCGGCCAACTCTTCGCTTGTAGATAAAATAGAGTTAGTCAAAGTGTCTTTTCCAGATTTTAATGAAAAGAAATTGTTTCCAGGGATTGAGTTTTTATCAAATGGTATTGATGAACAATCAATGGAATATCATCATTTTCATCAACCTGATTTTTTCATTCGAGTCCGACCAGGAAAAAGAAAATTAATTGAGAAAAAGCTTACTGAAAATAATATTTCATTTAAATCAATTGGAGATGCAGCAATAAAAGTTGCAGCTGGGGTTGATTTAAACGGACTGATTGAAATTGATAAAGAAGCAGTTGTTCAAGACCTGAGTTCACAGGCTACCATTGACTATTTTCCTTTCTTCAATGAATCTCAAATCAGCATTTGGGATGCATGTGCTGGAAGTGGTGGGAAATCAATTATGTCTGCGGATATTTATAGAAACTGTCGTCTCTATGTTTCTGATATCAGAGAAGATATATTAGATGAATTGGCAAGAAGATTTACATCTGCATGCATTTCACCAATTTCACTTTTCTGTACAGATTTACAGCAGAGCTTATCAAAACAGGTTGTAGATGCACATTTACCTGATGGAGGAGTTGATTTGATAATTGCAGATGTACCCTGTACGGGCTCTGGTACATGGGGGAGAAGTCCTGAATGGCTGAAAGGGTTCGACTTAAGTTTAATTGATGCCTATCAAAGTCGACAAAAAAATATTTTAACTCAATTGCCGGTACACCTCAAACCGAATGGCTATTTATTGTACATCACTTGTTCAGTATTCCGACAAGAAAATGAAGAAGTAACGGATTATTTCAAAGCTGTTTCTGAAATGAAGTTAATCAAGCAAGGTGTTGTACACCAGCAGGGAGGTGATTATCTATTTGCAGCTTTATTTAGTAAGGATTAAAGTAATCTTATTTGCTAAAACCGAGTATTGTAAGTTTAATTCCAAAACTTCCTTCTTCAAAGTAGCCATTTGGATTATTGCTATTTGGAGGTTGCCAAGTCTGTTTTAGTAATTCTTTATAAACTAATCCTACCTCTTTTGCATAAATCTCTTTTGAGTACACTATTGAGGAATATTGTTTTTTATCAAATGGATTGCCAATGGTGTCATTTCTTTGAAAAACGTTTATGGTTTCATTAAAAGGAAGACGGTTTATTAATTGGCTTTCATTTGGTTTTCCATAGGTGTATTCCCATCCTTCTAAATAGGATAGTCCTGTATTATCTGAAGCATTGATGAAGCTATTCCCTTTCCAAGTCAGTCCCTCTCTAAGTGGACTAACCAGTTTGATGAACCTCAGGTTATTTTCAATTACACTTATTTTAGAACTATCAATTGAAACCCTGTAGGTCAGCAGTAAATCCCACTTTGTAGTATCTGATGTATTTCTGATACTTCTCTTAAACAGGTAGGAAATCTTTCCAAGGTTATCTAAAAGAGTGGTATCGTAAACATCTCTTACTGTATAGGATCTGCTGATAATATTGTTATTTGGGCCATTGAAAATTGTAGAATCTAGTCGATAAGTAATTGATTTACCAGATTTAATCGGAAAGTAATTCTCGATTGGTGTGAAATTCAATTCAGTAGTTTGCTTTTCACATGCAGAAAAGAACATGACGAATATGATTCCAAAAACGATAATGAATCTCATAAAGTTGAGATACTGTTTTGAATGATACCACCGCCAATTACATCATCTCCATCATAAAATACAGCTGATTGTCCGGGTGCAATTCCTTTTGCATTTTCATAAAAATCGACCAGCACCTGATTGTTTTGATTGTAAAGTTGTCCGCTGCTACCCGAATCTTTATACCTGATTTTGATTGTTGCTTCCTGTCCGTCTTGGACACCATCGTATTTGATATAGTTTAGTTTGCCGACAAGCATCTGTTTTTTCAATAAATCATCTTCGTCGCCTAAAACAACAGAATTCGTATTGGGGTCAATTGCAGTGACAAATGCAGGTTTGCCTAATGCAATATCAAGGCCCTTTCTTTGTCCGATTGTATAAAAAGGATAGCCTTTGTGTTTGCCTAAAATTTTTCCATGTTTATCGACAAAAAATCCTCCATTAACTTTCTCTTCCAGCCCATCCACATTGCGCTTTAAAAAACCGCGGTAATCATTATCTGGCACAAAACAAATCTCATAGCTTTCGCTTTTCTTTGCCAGTTCTGGATAACCAAAATCGTGAGCCATTTGTCGGATAGCTGTTTTACGGTATCCACCCAAGGGCAGGATAGTCCTGGAAAGTAAATCCTGTTGAAGTCCCCAAAGAACATAGCTCTGGTCTTTGGTTTCATCAAGACCTTTGCTAATCACATAACGCTCATTTACAGGACGAATTTTTGCATAATGGCCAGTCGCGATAAAATCACAATCAAGTGCATTTGCTCTTTTCAATAAGGCCCTCCACTTGATATGCGTATTGCACATTACACAAGGATTGGGTGTTCTGCCTGCAAGGTATTCTTCTACGAAATTATCGACTACAAAACCACCAAATTCGTCACGGATATCAAGAATATAATGAGGGAAACCATGGTGAACTGCCGCGGCCCTGGCGTCATTAAAAGAATCAATATTGCAACAGCCAGTTTCTTTGTTGCTGCCGCCTGAAGTGGCATAATCCCATGTTTTCATGGTTATACCAATCACTTCATAACCTTCATGGTGTAACATTAGGGCAACGACTGTACTGTCGATTCCACCACTCATTGCCACCAATACTTTACCGTGCCTGCTCATTTATTTATTTTGGGCAAAGTTAAAGCAAATTGAGAGTGGGTAGCTATCGGGAAATGCTAAATTTAAATGGAGAGGGGGAGTCAAATTAGTCGATCATGTTATTCTTAACTGCAAAAAACACCAATCCAGCAGTATTTTTTAGTCCAAACCTTTCCATTAAACGGTCTTTGATTGACTCTACCGTTCTGGGCGAAATTTCCATTTTTTGAGCAATTTCAGCTGCGGTATATTCCATACAAAGTAAGCGAACGACTTCTTTTTCTTTATCAGACATTACAATCTCGCTGTTCAGAGAAGGAATGGCTTTGGTTTTATTGGCCGATTTCTTTAATAAAACTCGGTTGACAAAATTATTTAAGTAATAGCCCCTTGCCATTACTTCCATAATGGCTTTTTTAATTTCAGCAGGATCTGCATTTTTTAATAAATATCCATTTGCTCCATTTTCCATGAGATGAGAAACAAAGCGTTCATCCTCAAACATGGTTAGTATCAGGACTTTCACATCAGGATATTTTTTGCTGACTTCTTTGGTAGTTTCTATGCCATCTTTTCCTGGCATTCTTAAGTCCATTAATACAACATCAGGCTGTGTAGTTTCAAGTTCCTTTAACAGCTCTTCGCCATTTTCTGCTTCAAAAACAAATGAAATATTGGTATACTGCCTAAGTGATAAAATAACACCTTTTCTAAAAATCTTGTGATCGTCGGCAATTCCAACCTTAATGGTATTCATGTTTGGACAATTTGTTTAAGCCCTAAAGCCTACACAAAGATACTGCATCAAACATTAGGTTCGATCGATAGAGGCATTTCAAGGGTAACCTTGTAGAATGTTTGCGAAGGATCTCTCTCAAAATTAACAGTCCCTTCTAATACTTTCATCCTGCTTTGGATGTTTTTAAGACCTAAGCCCACTGAACTTTTATTCATTTTCTCAAAATCTTGCTGGGTAATACCCTTGCCATCATGGTTGAGCCTGATGTAGAATTTATTATCTGCAATGTTTTGTGTAAGATGAATGAAACTGGCATTGCTGTGTTTCAAAATATTGTTCACCAGCTCTTGAGTAACTCTAAATATCAATAACTCAACCTGTGGTAATAACCTTTCTTTGTAGTCGTGGAACCTGCAACTGGCATTGATAGCACCAGACCCAGTGATTTTTTGAAACAGATCATTTACTGCTGATTCCAACCCAAAGTTTTTAAGGGTAGGGGGCATCAGACTGTGTGAAATGTTTCTGATCAACTGAATCGTATCGTCAATGATATGTTTTGCACTTGAAATGCTCTGTAGCTGACTAGGAATATCAAGGTTTACCAAATTATCATTCAAATACAATCTTGCCGTTGCCAACAAAGGACCCGCATCATCATGTAAGTCTGCTGCAATTCTCTGTCTTTCCTCTTCCTGCCACCTGATAGAAGCATTAAGCAAAATTTGCTGTTTTTCGTCTTCCATACGCTGCAACTGCTGCTGATACTTGATGATTTTTCTTTGGTGGAAAACAATGAAAGCAATCAAACCTATCGCCAAAACAAGCATCCCCAAAGTGCCAAAAAATAGCACTGTAGATACATTCGACTGGGATCCTATGGTTTGGAGAAAATACATTTATGCTTTTTGGAGTTTATGTGAAGTTCTCTTTGAATTATTCGATTCAGAAAAAATACCAATTGTAATGAATAAGTTCTTTATTATATTAAAAATTGCTACTATGTAGCCATATGTTAATATAAAAGAACTGTCTTTAAAGTTATTTTGACTCAAAATAAAAAGGAAGAATGTGCCAGAGAAAAACAAAATAAATCCAATAGTTATCCAAATGGTTCCATTAAATGAAAAATCAGTAGAAGTCATTTTTTCATAAACAAAAAACAAGCAGTAGGATAGTACTAAAATTGACTCTATGCCAGATGGTAATGAATCAAAACTTGTGAAAGAGCTTGTATAGATATCTAAAATTGATACAATAATAAAGATGATACTACCGATTTTTATCAATCTTTTAAATAGGTCTGATTCAATTAACTGAAAAATAAAAAAAGTGATAATAGAGTATTCTATAATTGTAAATAATCTGAAAGAGTAAAGTTCTGATTCTAAGTACTTTAGAGAAAGTTTTGATAAAACCAAATCAGAGAAAATACAGTAGAAACTATAGAATGCAATTAGACTAAAATAACTTTGTTTCGATTTAGTGAAATAAATCAAAGCAAGGTTTGTTAGACCTATTAAAAATGAAATATAGACGAGATACGGAATTATATTGTTAAGTTTTGCTTAACAAATATAAACACAAAAAAAATGAAATGGAAGTTTTTAGAAATCAAACCATCCTTTAACAACAACATTTCTATCAGCAACAATCCCTTCAGACTTGTTCAACTGGCCTACTGAATTTACTATTGAATATTCTAGAATTGGCTGATTTGCTTTGTCTAGGCCTACTAAAACATAAGTTTTTTCACCTTTTTCATTCAAAGCTTTATAAATATTGATACCTATGCAATCAGGTTGAGCTAAGATTTGCTCAAGAATATTTTTTCCAACAAATTGAGCATTTCCTTCACCGAACGCATCGTAATGGTCTTTAACCATTTTCAATCCTAAATCGTAACCAATATGCTCTCCAGCTTGTTCTGTGAGCAGTTTTTCTTCATGAATCTCAACATTACTTTTAAACATGATCGGATATTTTATGTGGATAAATTGTCCTTATTAGGATATGTGAATTTCAATCGAATAGCATTAAGAAAAAAATGGGACACGTAGATTTACGAGTTTTTTGCGATTCATCACTTTTTTAAAATGCTGAAAATCAATTAAATAAAATATTTAGGGTAAATAAACTGATCAAAACATAGGGGATTTCTACGTGTCGATATCCGTAAAATTACGGT
>JBKCGF010000343.1:0-1711 GCA_046303455.1 Chitinophagaceae bacterium
GGTTGTTCTCATAGTGCTTGCACTTTATGGAGCAATTGCATTGGTAACCTACCTTGTTTGGTAATACACACACCATTCAGGTCCAGTTCCTTATTTTTCTTGCTACCTTTGTGAGCCAAAACAGGTAGTTGCTCATGGACATTTCCAAGAATTTTGATTTTAAAATTGCTGAGACCAAATGGTATAACCATTGGATAGAAAATAAGTATTTTGAAAGTACCCCGGATGAGCGGGAAGCTTATACCGTTGTTATTCCTCCTCCAAACGTGACTGGTATTTTGCATATGGGTCATTGTTTGAACAATACCATCCAGGATATCTTGGTGAGAAGGGCCAGAATGATGGGCAAAAATGCTTGCTGGGTTCCTGGTACGGACCACGCTTCTATTGCAACAGAAGCAAAAGTGGTGCAAATGCTCCGTGAAAGAGGCATTGCAAAATCAAGTTTAAGCAGAGATGAATTTCTTTCTTATGCATGGGAATGGAAAGAAAAATATGGTGGTATCATTTTACAGCAATTAAGAAAATTAGGTTGTTCGCTGGATTGGAACAGGACAAGTTTTACAATGGATCCGGATTATTATAATTCAGTGATTCATGTTTTCAATGACTTGTATGGGAAGGGCTACATCTACCGTGGCAAAAGAATGATCAATTGGGATCCTAGGGCCAAGACTGCATTGAGCGATGAGGAAGTTATTTTTAAAGAAGTTCAGGGTAAGCTGTACTTTTTGAAATATCAATTGGTGGATGCTGATGGTAATCAATTGCCTTTGAGTGAAAATGGAATTACCATCGCGACTGTTCGACCAGAAACCATATTGGGAGATGCAGCTATTGCCGTCAATCCAAACGATGATCGATTCAAACACTTGATAGGTTCCTATGCGTTGGTTCCATTGATTGATCGTAAAATTCCAATCATTGGTGATGAGTATGTGGCGACAGACTTCGGTTCTGGTGCATTGAAAATAACTCCTGCACACGACATGAATGATAACCAAATTGGGATCAAGCATGGTCTGGAAGTATATGATATTTTAAATGAGGATGGAACATTAAGTGAAGAAGCTCAGTTGCTTGTTGGAAAGGACAGGTTTGAAGCCAGAAAAGAAATTGTCGTTTTATTAGAGCAAGCGGGCCATGTAGTAAAGATTGAAGAATATGTTCATCAGGTTGGTTTTTCTGAAAGAACAGATGTGGTTGTTGAACCACGACTTTCTCTGCAGTGGTGGGTTGATATGAAAAAAATTGCAGGTCCTGCTTTGTCAGCCGTCCAAGATGGTGAAATCAATTTCCATCCTGCAAAATTCAAAAACTTATATCGCCATTGGATGGAGAATATCAAAGATTGGTGTATCTCTCGTCAATTGTGGTGGGGACATCAGATCCCAGCCTGGTATGATAATGAAGGAAGATTTGTAGTCGCAATGAATGAAAAAGAAGCAATTGAAAAATTCTCAGCTGCTTTTAATGTCACCAATCCTCAACTGAAACAGGATGAAGACTGTTTAGATACTTGGTTTTCTTCCTGGTTATGGCCATTTGAAGTTTTCAAAGGAATTTCAAATCCTGGTAACAAAGATGTGTCTTACTATTATCCAACTCAATCTCTTGTTACAGCACCTGAAATTATCTTTTTCTGGGTGGCAAGAATGATTATGGCAGGTTATGAGTACATGGGTAAGAAACCTTTTTCTGATGTTTACTT
>JBKCGF010000344.1:0-10106 GCA_046303455.1 Chitinophagaceae bacterium
TTCTCCATGTACTCACTCATGTCGATTCTGATCAATGCCTCTTCAGAATCAAACATGTTACGCGATAATGCTCTGGCCAACTCAGTTTTACCAACACCAGTAGGACCCAAGAAAATAAAAGTTCCAATAGGCTTTTTAGGATCTTTCAATCCTACTCTATTTCTTTGAATCGCTTTTACCACTTTGGAGATTGCATCATCTTGTCCCACAACCAAAGACTTCATCTCGTTAGCCATGTTCCTCAATTTCTCAGTCTCTGCCTGCACCATACGTTTTACAGGTATGCCTGTCATCATACTCACTACCTCTGCAATATCTTCTTCTGAAATAGGAAAACGCTTATGTTTAGACTCTTCTTCCCATTTATTCTTTGCAGCTTCTAACTCTTCCTGCAATTTCTTTTCGGTATCTCTCAAGCTTGCTGCCTCTTCAAATCGTTGGCTTTTTACAACCCTGTTTTTCTCGAGCTTGATGTCTTCTATTTTCTTTTCTAATTCGATGATATCATCTGGAACATTGATGTTTTTCAAATGCACTCTTGCACCTACTTCATCCAATACATCAATTGCTTTGTCTGGCAATAACCTGTCCGTCATGTACCTGTCACTTAACTTCACACAAGCATCAATTGCGTCAGCTGCATAATCAACATTGTGGTATTCTTCGTAGCGCGATTTAATATTATTCAGAATCTGAATGGTTTCTTCAACAGATGGTGGTTCAACCAACACTTTCTGAAATCTCCTGTCCAATGCACCATCTTTTTCAATGTGCATTCTGTATTCATCTAATGTTGATGCACCTATACATTGTAATTCACCACGAGACAATGCTGGCTTGAAAATATTGGATGCGTCAAGAGAGCCGCTTGCTCCACCTGCGCCTACAATCGTATGAATTTCGTCTATGAAAAGAATCACATCTCGGTTCTTTTCAAGTTCGGTCATGATGGCCTTCATTCTCTCTTCAAACTGACCTCTGTATTTAGTACCAGCTACCAAAGCTGCTAAATCCAAAGAGACAACTCTTTTATCAAATAAAACTCTTGATACTTTTCTCTGTACAATTCTAAGCGCTAGTCCTTCTACTATTGCGGTTTTACCCACACCAGGTTCTCCAATTAAAATGGGATTATTCTTTTTTCTTCTAGATAAAATTTGAGAAACCCTTTCAATCTCGGCTTCTCTTCCTACAATAGGATCAAGTGACCCAGATTCTGCTAGTTTAGTAATATCTCTACCAAAATTATCCAATACAGGTGTTTTTGATTTTCCACCTGCCTGAGCTGGTCTTGCTTTTTGTTGAGCCGACTTTCTTTCATCATCAAATTCTTCTTCTGGCTCATCAGAAAATTCACTCTTAACATCATTGCTTCTTACAGTCCCTAATTCATTCCGAAAAAGATCATAGTCGACATCAAATTGATTTAGAATTTGTGTGGCAATATTTTCTTTGTTTTTTAAAATAGATAAAAGCAAGTGTTCAGTTTCAACCATGGGACTTTTTAGCGCTTTTGCTTCAAGTACGGTCACCCTGATTACTTTCTCCGCTTGTCGGGTTAAAGGAAGGCTATTGATATTCTGGATGTTTTTTCCAGACTTATCTTTTACTGCCATCTCAACCTCTTTTCTCAACTCATATAAGTCGATGTTAAGGTTCTGTAAAACCTTCAAAGCAGTATTTTCCCCTTCGCGGATGACGCCTAACAATAGATGTTCTGTCCCGATGAAATCATTACCCAAACGCAACGCTTCTTCTCTACTGTAGGAGATGATTTCTTTAACCTGTGCTGAAAAATTATTATCCATATTAGGTTGGATTTTCGATTGATACAATAATAACGAATAATTCTCAGATTACTTCTGACACAAATTCACATTCCATCGGCTTGAACTAACCCTTAAAATCAACAAATGAGATATCTTTGTGGTTCGATAAACAAGAATTATAAGCGCTATACACATGAATGTCAAAATTGATACCAAAGAAATTTTCTATGTCATTTCCATTATGGACACTGAATTGACTGCTAATATGTCAGCAACACTTTTGGCATTAATTGCTAAAAAGCAGGAAGATGAAACCAAAAGCGTAATCCTCAACTTTGAAAAGGTGCAACAAATGGACAAAGATTTTGCTTCAGTATTAAACAATCTTAAAGAAAATCTTTACACTAAAAATAAGTCCTTTGTTATTTGCAACCTCTCTGAAAACGTTAAACAAAACCTATCCAATTGGGGTATATTGGAATCACTAAATCATACGCCAACGGAATCTGAAGCCTGGGATATTGTTCAAATGGAAGAGATTGAACGAGAATTGGACGCAGACTTTCCCGAGTAAAATTTAGTTGCCAGTACTATCTTTTTTGGAATTTAATCATTAGGTTTACACCTCATCCAATCCTTAAAATCTTAGCCTAATAAAGCTGAAATTATCACCCACACTAATTTTTAAATTTTTACATGAAAAAAGTCTTAGGATTGGCTCTTGCTATTATTCTAATGTACGGTTGTTCTAAAGAGAACAGCTCATCGAATAAGTCTATCTCACAAGCTCCATTAACCACAATTTCAACAAAAGCTGAATTGGCTTTGTTGAATTTTGACCTTTCGCACAGTTCAAAAAAAAGCGGGTTTCCTAACCTTGGTGATTTAAGCGGACAAACACCAATAGATATTCCAAAAGAAACGAAAAACTTTGAGTCAAAAGATCCTGTAATTCATTACCAACGTTTTTCGCTGAACAACAATAATATTGAAAATCACAAAGGGCAGTACCTAAAAGTTTTTGTTACAGGTGAAAACTATATAACGATTAGAGAGAAACGTTATGACTTGGCACAATTTCATTTTCATAGGGATAGTGAGCATGCACTTCGTGGTAAAAGGTATGGCATGGAAGTCCATTTGGTCCATGTTTCTGCAGATGGCAAAATAGCCGTTTTAGGCATGTTTATTCAAGAAACCAGAAGAGAAAATGAAAAGTTAGGGATCTTGATTAACAACTCTCCATTGGTGCCCAATGGACTAAATTCAATACCCTTCAATTACAATCCATTTGATTTATTACCCAAAACCTCAGGGAAATATTATAGTTACAATGGTTCTTTAACCACCCCTAACTTAGATTTTGAGGCTAATCCGGATGGCCTCAGCTGGATTGTATTTGATTCACCAATTCATATATCCGCAAATCAGCTTACTAAGTATTCGAATTTGTTTGGAGAAAATGTACGGGTTTTACAACCCCTTGGTGGAAGAACGGTTTGGTCAAACCCAGAATACAGAATTCGCTAATTTTTTAATAAGGATTTTTTATTCTACACAAATCCTTTATATTTGCAACCCGAAATTGATGTTAATTCATCAACCGAGGATCGGTAGTTCAGTTGGTTAGAATGCCGCCCTGTCACGGCGGAGGTCGCGGGTTCGAGTCCCGTCCGGTCCGCAAGAAACCCCTTCAGAAATGAGGGGTTTTTTTTATCCTTTATCTACCCGCATGAAGTAAAGTACAGTGCAAGCAGACGAAATACTCATTTTCGTTCAAAAGAACCTCCTTTAAATCAAACTAAGAGCCCAAAGAACATACAAGGCTTACATCGACCTTTACCAATATTTCAAATCCTGTTAGCTGAGTAAGTATAGAAAGCATTTTAGTATCTCTATTGATTACACTTGCAAAATTTATTAGCCATGAATTAACGACAAAAAAAATCCCCCAGGATTACCTGGGGGACACTTGATTATAGAAATAATCAATATGTAGTTGTTATCTAAGCTTATAATACTGTAGTAACATTTGTGGTTGCATTCCAACCATCAGACAATGTCTTCATGAAAGCTACTAGATCTGCTTCTTGTTGTGCAGTTAACCCGAGGTTACCAGCTCCATGAATTTCAACATTGATATTTACTTCTCTTCCAAGTTGTGCCCATGTTTTGAATACACCATCAATTGTCCAACCAGCACCAGGAACATCACGTGTGTTGTAGAAGTGTACAACCTGCTCAAGAGAGTTGAAAATACCATTGTGCATGTATCTTCTGTTTGCGCCTACTGCAACATTTCTCAAAGTAGGTGTCTTGAATTTGCCATATTGAGCAAATGCTTGAGCTCTCCATTCTGCTGGGTACTTGAATTGTCCGTTAGGCAATACAGTTTCCAATTCGCCACCCAAACCTAAATCTTGCGCTAACAAAACTGATTTGTTTGGTGTTGAAGTATTTACTGGTAAACCTAAGTTGTGGTATCCAAAGTCAGTAAACAAAGCTGGTGTAATACCATCTTTTGAAACTTCAGTGTGACAATCATAACATTCAGCTTGATTGTTGAATATCGCTAAACCTCTTGCTTCATCAGCGCTTAAACGAACTTGACCTTTCATATAAGCATCAAACTTAGAAGTGAATTTATTTACTTCAGCAGTTGCTTCATATGCTGCGATAGCACGTCCAACTTTATCGTAGTTAGCATCTACCATTGCTTGAGTAGAAAGATCAATTGGCTCGTTGTTGAAAGCAGCCAACCAAAGATTGTAGTAATTAGAAGACTTGATGGTGTTCAAGATGGTTTGCTTGTCGGCAACATTGTGCTCAGCAGCATTCAAGAATGGACCAAGTGCTTGTTCAGCAGCAGGGCTACCCAATCTCAAACCAGTCGCACGACCATCCCAAAATAATCCACCATTGAATTCTGGCATCGGAGCAACAGGATCAGCTGGATCTGGTGGAGGTGTTGCCATAGTCATTTGAGGAGAAAAAGTTGCATAAGCTGCACTTGGTGGTTTACGACCTCCAAAAGCGCCGGCTACAGCACCTTGTCCTACACCTTGAACAAAACCTGGTCCATCACCCAAACCCGCAAAGCCTACGCTTGGCATGTGGCATGATGCGCAAGATTGAGTACCAACTGGATTAGACATCTTTTTGTCAAAGAAAACTTGACGACCAACCGCAGCAAGGTTGCTGAGATTTCCGCCATTTACTCCACGTACGCGGAGTTGATCTATGTCAGCTGACTGAACATCTAAGTCCTTCTGACAAGAACTGAAAATAGTTGCAGAGGCAATAAGCATTGCCTTAAAGCGTGAAAAACGACTGTGTAACATAGATAACATTTAAACTGATTTAAAAAATTGAATTTTAAACAGTTCGTCAAAGGAATTGGGGTTACGCAGTAAATCAGTAAGAATTGGAGGATTATAGGAAAATCAGAAGAATTGGATTGGGCATCTAAGAAATCTCAGTATGCAAGTAACAAAACTATGACTTAGAAATAAAATTTGCAAATTTTTTTAACAATTTTTTTTAAAAAAAATTTAAACTATTATTTACTTGATTTTCAACACAGTATGTAGTTGCAAATCAAAAGTCTGAAATTTCATTACCTTTGGCCGCATTGAAATCTAAATTAAAAACATGGCTGAATCTCAAACTAGACAGTTCTTGGATTTCGAGAAACCCATAAAGGAGTTGTTCGATCAAATAGAGCAATTAAAACAGACTGCGGAAAAAAACAAAATCGATCTTTCAGAATCAATTAATCAATTGCATGAAAGGATTGAAGAAAAGAAAAAAGAAATTCATCTCAATCTAACTCCTTGGCAAAAGGTACAATTGAGCAGACATCCAGATAGACCCTACACCTTAGAATATATTGAAAAAATATGCACTGACTTTGTAGAACTTCATGGGGACAGGAATTTCAAAGATGACAAAGCAATTGTGGGTGGATTCGGTAAAATAGATGGCCAAACTGTAATGATCTTAGGACAACAGAAGGGTGCAAATACCAAAATGCGACAAATTAGAAATTTTGGTATGGCAAATCCTGAAGGTTATCGCAAGGCATTACGACTCATGAAACTTGCTGAAAAATTTAATAAGCCTGTAATTACTTTAGTAGACACACCAGGTGCCTACCCTGGTATTGAAGCAGAAGAAAGAGGACAAGGTGAAGCCATTGCAAAAAATATATTTGAAATGCTTCGCCTGAAAGTACCCGTTATATGTATTATCATAGGAGAAGGTGCAAGTGGTGGAGCAATGGGTATTGGTGTAGGTGATAAAGTATACATGATGGCTAACACCTGGTATACTGTTATTTCTCCCGAAAGCTGTAGCTCTATTCTTTGGAGAAGCTGGGAACAAAAAGAAAAAGCTGCGGAAGAATTGAAGTTGACATCAGACCACATGCTTGGCTTCGGATTGGTAGATGGTGTAATCCCTGAACCAATTGGAGGTGCGCATTGGAACCATGAAGAAGCTGCTGAGATGGTAAAAAAACAAATCCTATCTGCAATTGAAGAATTGAAACACATCGACCCAGAAACAAGAATTGATGAGAGAATTGAAAAATTCTCAAAAATGGGACGGTGGGAAGAACAAACCAATTAAGAATTATACTATTCAGAAATAAAAAATGAATAATCAAGAATTCAGCGGCACAGGAGTAGCAATTGTAACTCCATTTTTAGAAAATGGGGATATAGATCAAAATGGTTTAGAAAATTTAGTAGAACATCTGATAAATGGCAAAGTAGACTATCTGGTAGTTTTAGGAACTACAGGAGAAAATGCTACACTCGACAAAACAGAAAAACAACAAGTTTTTTCTCTAGTCAGCCAACTCAATAAAAATCGTGTAAAATTAGTTGCAGGAATTGGTGGCAACAACACAAGAGCTATTGTAACAGATTTTTCCTATTATGATCTGGAAGGCTACAGTGCTATATTATCTGTTAGTCCCTACTACAATAAACCTACTCAAGAAGGTATATACCAACACTACAAAGCCTTAAATGATGCCTCCCCTCTTCCAATTATCATGTATAACGTTCCTGGAAGAACAGGTATGAACGTATCCACTGAAACAACACTTAGAATTGCAAGGGATTGCCAAAATATTATTGCTACAAAAGAAGCTTCTGGAAACATGGAGCAAATCATGCAAATCATAAAAGATAAGCCCAATGGTTTTGAAGTAATCAGCGGAGATGACGGCATTACTCTCCCGCTTATTGCATGCGGTGCTATTGGTGTAATTTCTGTTGTTGCAAATGCGTATCCGACTTTATTTTCTGGCATGGTCAACAATTGCTTGAAAGGTAATTTTTCAGAAGCAAGGCATGTACATGAAAAAATGCTTCCCATCATTCAATCTATGTTCGCCGAAGGTAGCCCGAGCGGTGTAAAATACTACCTCAGCAAATTAGGTGTCCTAAAAGAAGCATTTAGACTGCCAGTGGTTGGGGTAAGTGAAAAACACAAAACAACAATTGATGTATTGATGAAAAGTCTCTGATGCAAAACCCAATCGACCCTACTCAAATTTTTATTCGTAATTGGGAGATTTACCAAAAAATCATCCATGAAAACTACATGAAGCATACTGAGTTGGCAGCTCATTCACAAGTCTATTTTAATCAACTTTCTCTTCAACAACCCATCAAACTACTTGATATTGGATGTGGTGATGCACATCAAATATCAAAACAACTCAAAGACCTGAATCTATCCTCCTATACAGGCTATGACCTATCAGCACAAGCCATTGAATTCGCGAAACAAAATGTTGAAAACCTAAATGCAGCATGTGACTTTCAAGTTGGCTATATGGAAGATCTAATTAAAAAAGATCAACAAACCTATACTGCACTTTACAGCAGTTTTGCCATACACCATCTTTCAGATGAAATGAAAAATGATTTCATTCATAATTGCTATGATAAACTTGATGATGGGGGTTTGTTTATTTTGATTGATATTAAAAAGCTGCCTGGACAATCAATTGAGGCTTATAAAAAAAGTTATGCTGATTGGATTCATCAAGATTGGCATTCATTATCAACGGATGAAAAATATGCCATAATCGACCACCTGAATACTTGTGATATCCCTGTTGAGGCATCAACATATATACAATATGCTAATAATGCCGGGTTTAATTGTATTGAAAAAGTAGATATCGATACCAGACACGTGCTGCTTGTGTTTTCAAAAAATTGATTAACAAATCTCATGCAAATCAATCTTGAGCATGTTTCTGTTGTTCTAAATAATCATAAACTGCTTGATGATATTAGCTTTTTTATTGACCACCCTCAGCAATGGGCAATTACAGGGGAATCCGGATCCGGTAAGACCACATTAGCAAAAGCAATTGCTAAAAAGATATTTCACCATGGTGAAATAAATATCAATCGCACAAATACAGAAAATCTAAATATAGTTTTTGTAGAACAACAACATGAATTCAAAAACAAGCAAAACATTCATCAGTTTTACCATCAACAAAGATTTAATTCATTTGATACTGAACAAACACTAACTGTTGAAGAGGTATTGGAAAACGAAAATGAAAAAGAAAAAAATTATTGGATCAAGTTCTTTGGCCTGGAAAAATTGCTCAAAAAACCAATTATTCAATTGTCGAATGGCGAAAACAAGCGACTACAACTGACAAATCTAATGTTACAAAATCCTCAAGTTGTAATACTGGATAATCCGTTTATTGGATTAGACATAGCTGGTCGCATGCAGCTTCAATCAGCACTCAATCAACTAGCTCAAATAGGAAAAAAAATAATCCTTATTTGCAACCCGAAAGATTTACCACAATGCATTACGCATGTGGCATTATTAAATAAAGGAAAATTACTCAATCACGGACCAAAAGAAACTATACTGGAACAAATACAATCAGAACAACTTACTTCAATTCCAAAATTAATTTCATCAATCAATAAATTATATTGCTCCAATTTTAATGATTTTACAATAGCAGTTGAATTAAGAAATGTAAATATTCAGTATCATCAACAATACATTTTGAGTGATATCAACTTGCAAATCAAAAAAGGTGAGAAATGGTGTATCGCTGGTCCAAATGGTTCAGGCAAATCCACCTTGCTGAGTTTAATTACGGCAGACAATCCACAAGCATTTGCCAATCAAATCTGGTTGTTCGACAAAAGAAAAGGCTCTGGCGAGAGTATTTGGGACATCAAGAAAAAAATAGGACATGTATCTCCGGAATTGCATCTTTTTTTCGACAAAGGGAGTGAAGTCAAAGATGTTGTTGCATCTGGATTATTTGATACCATAGGACTTTTTAGAAAGCTTTCTATGGAAGATGAAGAAACGATTGACAATTGGATGAATGCAACAGGAATCAAACCTTTCAAGAATAAAAGGTTATACCAATTATCTCTTGGAGAACAAAGACTGGTTATGCTGACCAGAGCCTTGGTCAAATCACCTCCCCTATTGATACTTGATGAGCCCTATCAAGGGCTGGATCAAAATCAAACACATTTGTTCAAACAAATCTTGGAAGCTATCTGTAACATCAAAACTGTAACAATAATTTACGTGAGTCATTATCAAGAAGATATCCCTTCTCAGATCAATCATTTCTTGTTCTTAGAAAAAGGAAGAATAATTGAAAAAGGGACTTAAAATACTTTTTAGTATATTTAGAATAGCCATTCGAAATATAACATGAACAGACACGTTGCAATGGACCCCTTCACCACTACTTGGTGGATTTGCATACTGACTGTTGCAAGTATCATCACCACAATCATTCTGCTTCCTAAATATTTCAACTGGGCGTC
Organism: Chitinophagaceae bacterium; assembly: GCA_046303455.1. Lineage (GTDB taxonomy): Bacteria > Bacteroidota > Bacteroidia > Chitinophagales > Chitinophagaceae > Pollutibacter. The sequence continues at coordinate 9,620 of JBKCGF010000344.1, forward strand.
AAGTAAAAAATACCCCAAAATATTAGCAGCAATTCTACTTACCAATCTAATTGTAGAAAATATCTATTCCTATTCAACCGACAAATGGAGCATTCAATACAGTCTTCCCTTACACATGTGCGGCATGTCTGTACTGATGTCAATACTTGTGTTGTTCAAATACAATACCAAAATTGCTCATTTGGTTTTTTATTGGGGACTGACTGGGGGAATTTATTCATTGTTGACGCCTGAATTTGATCAGGGTGATCAAGGATTTTTCTTTTATTCTTATTTCATAGGGCATGGTGGCTTAATACTTACTTGCTTATATATGATTGTACATCATAAATTTAAACCTGAAGCAAATTCATGGTTGCGTATTTTTTTATTTACGCAAATAGCAGCTCTTTTTATTGGACTATTCAACTGGTTTACAGGATCCAATTACATGTATTTATTAATGCCCCCTAAAGTGGATAACCCCTTAATTATTGGCAATTGGCCA
>JBKCGF010000345.1:0-4928 GCA_046303455.1 Chitinophagaceae bacterium
ATGCTGTAATTGGATTGGCAGAACAATTGTTATTAACCCAATTGACTGACCAGCAAAATTATTTTGTAAAAAATATTTCAGATTCTGCGAATGGTTTGCTCGGTATCATCAATGATATTCTTGATATGGCCAAAATTGAGGCAGGTAAGATGAATATCGAACAAGGTGTTGTTTCCTTGGCTGAAATAAGTAAAAGTGTTGAAAATATCCTGAAGCCCAAGGCTGAAGAAAAGGGACTTGCATTGAATACTTCATATGCTTTTGTTATTGCATCAAGTTTAATGGGTGATGCTGTCCGAATCAGGCAAATTTTGATGAACATCTTGGGAAATGCAATCAAGTTTACAAATGTTGGTAAGATCGATTTTAAAGTTGAACTTCTTAAGAAGGATGAACAAGAGCAGATGATTCAATTTACCTGTGAAGATTCAGGTATTGGAATTTCCGAAGAGTCCTTAAAGAATATTTTTGAAGAATTCTATCAGGAAAATAATAGCAATATAAGTGGCGTTACTGGCTCTGGATTAGGATTGTCTATCACTTACCAACTAGTGAACATGATGGGAGGTAGAATATGGATTGAGAGTAAAAAAGAGGTAGGGACAAAAGTTTTTATACAGGTGCCATTTACTAAGCCTACTACTAAAGATTTATCAGCTGCAAATGTTGTAGATGAAGTGAAATCTTTCATCGTTGGTAAACGAATTTTAATAGTAGAGGACAATAAAGTTAATCGGGTTATTTTTTCTTTGATGCTCAAAAACTTGCAGGTCAATGTTGATGAAGCTGAGAATGGATTAGAGGCTTTAGAAAAGATCGAAAAAAACAAGTATGATCTTGTTCTCATGGATATACAAATGCCAGTAATGGACGGGCCCTCTACATTGGCCAATATCAGAAAGAAATATGGGGATGAATTGCCTGTGATTGCCTTAACTGCTGCAGCATTTAAGTCTGAGGTGATTCACATGTTAAATCTTGGTTTTGCTGACTGTATTACAAAGCCAATTGATCAGAAAGGGTTACAACAAAGACTTGGTAATTTCTTTAAATCAGGTTCCAATAGAGAAAAGCATTATCGAGAAATCAATAGAATCATTTTATCAAAAATTACTGAAATGTCTGGAAATGACAGTGTTCAGTTGAAAAAAATGTTAATGTATCTTTTAGAAGAAGTCGATATTGCTCTACTGGAATGGGACAAGTGTTTGATGGAAAACAATTGGACACATGCCAAGAGAATTTTACATCGTGAAAAAATGATGATAAAATCAATTGGTATTGACGGACTCGATGGATTAATTTCAGAAATCGAAGATCAATCTAAAGAAAAATCAAACAGTGAGATGGTACTCATGTTTAGTCAGCTTATTCAGCTGTTCAGAAACATCAAGGAAAGGTTTCAGGACGTAGTTTAGCCTACCAGTTCAATACCAGCTTATTGTTTCTTCTTTCTCCATCTGCCATTCTCTGTAGAGGATCAATCTCAATTTTTTTCAAATCGAGAAGTTTTCTGTCAATGCTGAGCACATAGGTCGGATGAGTCCATTTCCAGGGTTCGCCAACAGTTCTTTTAATTTCAGGCTCTTCGTTTGCTTTTTCGCCAAACATCAAATATTGTGGTATATAAGCTTTTTCTCTGCTACCATCTTTGAATGTAAGATCGATATCTATAGGCATTGGCATTGTTCCAAAGTTCTCTATTCTGATCTTGGTTTTTCCTCCTTCTTCCCATAGACTATCAATACCATAGTCAATTGTTTTACTAGTGTTCACAAAAAAATCACGGTACCAATCGAGTTGGATCCCACTTGTTTTTTCTGCAATTTTTATAAAGTCATTGACATTAGGATGCTTGAACTTCCAAGTGTTGAAATACTTGAGTAAAATACTGTCTCTCACCGGTGCGCCAACAATATAACCCAACTGCTCCATAAATACTTCGCCTTTGGAATAGGCGTTGATGCTGTATGCTGTATTGGTGCTGTAATGATCAGAATGTGTAGTCAAAGGTTCGTTGAAATCACTTTTCGACAAGAAAATATATGAGTTATATGCGTCTATATGAGGAAAAGAATCTCTATTTCCAGTAAGGTAATTGTTCACATTAGATTCTGCAAAGCTGGTGAAGCCTTCATCCATCCAAGGGTACAATGACTCATTTGTTCCAAGCATCATCTGATACCAGCTGTGCATCCATTCGTGGATTACTACACCTGTTCCCGCATCTTTTAATAAAGTAGCCATCGGGTACTCCATGCCACCATCACCGCCTTGAATAAATGAATATTGTTTGTAGGGGTATTCACCGTAATGTTTATCGATGAATGGAAGCGCTTTAGAAGCCAATACCAACACACTGTCCCATTCTTTTTTGGATTTGGCTATGAAAGCATTTGCGGTTAGCGTTTGCTTTACTCTGGGAGGCATCGATTCGTATTGCTTTGTGAGTGCAAGCGTATCTATTTTATAAAAAGAATGCAGTACCAATCCATTTCTTTCTGTCTTGGTATTGTGGATATAATTTGGATCTGCAGCCCACACAAAGTCGTGCACATTTGGCGCTTTGAACTTCCAGGTAAGGGTAGGCGTATTTGTTTTTTTAAATGGCAGAGCACTGTGTTTTTCGTATCCATGTCCAATTTCATGTGCATTTTGTAAATATCCCGTTGCACCTATTACATAATTTCTGTCAATTGTAATGTTTACATCAAAGTCTCCCCAAACGCCATAAAATTCCCGAGCAATGTATGGTGTAGGATGCCAACCTTCATTGTCATATTCACTTAGTTTTGGATACCATTGTGACATACTGAATCTCACGCCTTCTGCATTGTCTCTTCCGCTTCTTCTGATTTGTACTGGTACTTGTGCCTTGAATGCCAGTTCAATTGTCGATTTGGTTTTTGGAGGTATTGGTTTTGTTAGATCTACTTTAAGTATGGTTTCATACATCGAAGTTTTTTGGGCCACACCATTTACTTTGAGGGATTGTACATCGTGATAACCTATTTCATCTGGATTTAATTTGCTGATTCTGTCTCGCACCCTCTGATCCCAGTCGCCTCGATTACGAATCAAGCGTTTTCCAATTTCCTGACTTCTCACGTCCATCATGCTTCCTGGTTGGAATGCGTTCCAGGGGAGATGAAAATAAAGGACTTTTAGAGTATCTGGACTGTTGTTCCAATAGTCAATGTGCTGTTTACCAGTAAATTGATTCTTTTCAGCATCAACATTGATATCCATTTTATAATGAACACGTTGTTGCCAACGTTCATGATGATGTTGTGCATTTGCAACAGAAATGATAAAGACCAAGAAAGAAACAAACTTAATTTTTTTCATATTCTAACAATGAGAATTTGTACTGTAATTTTTAAATGCTTATTATTTCTGGATTTCATACATCCTTACATAATCCACTTCCATTTTTCTAGGCCAAATATCAGTGGCAACACCTTTTGAACCACCCCAATTTCCGCCGACTGCCAAATTGAGGAGCAAATACATTTTGTTGTGAAAGGGCCAGGAATCATTACCAGTTTTTTCGTTCTTGTATTTGAAATAATAAATATCGTCTACGCCAATATACATGGTCTCTTGATCCCACATCAGTTGGAAACGATGAAACTTGTCTGAAACATCTGGTATTGTTACCTGGTTGGCTTTCTGTGTTCCGATGATGTGGTTGTATTTTTTAGTATGGATGGTTCCATGTACAAAATTTTGGTCATAACCAACATGTTCCATGATATCAATCTCTCCATCATCTGGCCAATTCAATGGCATTTTATCAGCCAGCATCCAAATCGCTGGCCATGTGCCCAAACCAGAAGGTATTTTTGCTTTGATTTCTATTTTGCCATGGTTCCACGATGCCTTATCTCTTGTGACCAACCTTGCAGAAGTATATCCTTTACCCTCATAGTCCTCTTTATGTGCTTCAATCGTGAGTATGCCATTTTCAATTCTGGCATTCTTGCTTCGTTTGGCGGTATAATATTGAAGCTCATTGTTTCCCCAACCATGTCCGCCAACATCATAACCCCATTTGTTAGAATCAGGGAGACCATTTTTGTCAAATTCATCGTTCCAAATCATTTTCCACTTTGGCTCTTGTGCATGGCAAAAGCTGGTCATCGCTGAAAAAAGCAGGATCGAAAGGGTAAGTTGTCTCATTTTTATTATGGTTTGTGTATAATTCACTCAATTTAAGCCCATTTTATATAAACAATAAGATTTTTGGCGAATATGTTTCTTGCCCATAATTTTGCAGCATGTTGATGACAAGTCTTATCCACCACCACCATAACTTACCCATCGGGTGAGCCTGGAGGCGTGTGTAAACATACTGGGGCTTACCAATGGTAGGCCCTTTTTTATTTTATAAACCAAAGTGATGATACAAGAAAAAACAATATTGAGAATAGCAGTCCAGAAATCTGGCCGTCTTTACGAAGATTCCGTGCAACTTTTAAAAGAATGCGGAATTGATTTGCGCAATGTAAAAGACAGGCTCAAGACAGTTTCTGAAAACTTTCCATTGGAGGTGTTCTTTTTGCGGGATGATGATATTCCGGAATATGTAGAGGATGGGGTCGCAGATATTGGAATAGTTGGACAAAATGTGCTTGTGGAAAAAGGACGTTCGGTTGATACAGTTGAAGCCCTTGGTTTTGGTAAATGTCGCCTATCAGTGGCAGTCCCTAAAGCAATGGAGTTTAACGGGGTTCAATCACTCCAGGGTAAACGAATTGCAACAAGCTATCCGAACTTAGTTAAAAAATTCTTGGACGAAAACACTGTTAAGGCAAGTATCCATGAGATCAGTGGTTCAGTAGAAATTGCACCTGGAATAGGGCTGTCAGACGTAGTAGCAGATTTGGTGAGCAGTGGTGGAACCTTGTTCATGAATGGTTTAAAGG
>JBKCGF010000346.1:0-1230 GCA_046303455.1 Chitinophagaceae bacterium
CCCATATCTCTATAAGGAGCTCTTGATCCCGCAGGTCTGAACTGGACCCTTCCTTCATGGAAATAGGCCAATTTGCTTTCCAAACAAACAGTGTACAATTGAAAACGTGCAATTGGATTGTTGGTATAAGTAGGAGGATTAACATTCACATCAACTCTGTTGGTGGTAGAGTACAAACATGAATTAAATGCATTTGTTTCACCCACAACAATTCCTTTGTCTGTAGCAGATTCATACTGGTAAACCAATACTTTCACGCTTACATTTTGAGGTAGTGTTCCACTAAAATTATAAGTACTATTATTGGCTACAATTACATTGGATGCTGATAAATACACCTGACTAGGACGAGCAGCGTTTACAACAGCTATGTAGTGTAAAGTATTTACATTGCTGTTGCGTTTGAACCTGATGCCCAAATTAGTTGTACAATTTCTTGTCCTGCTAGCGATGTCAACCTGATCGCGTGTTCTAGCCAGTGCAATTTCATCGCTACCCACAAATCTGAAATTCGCTTTTAAATTTCCACTTGCGTCTGCAGTGAGTTTTGTCTGCTCCACAAAGCTCCATCCCATATTAGCTGGATCTTTCTGATACACCATCAAGATGTCACCTGCTTGTAAAGGCTCACCAGAAATGGGATCAGTGATTTGTTTAGACAGTGCTACTTCCATTTGTGCAGCTCTATCGAATTGTAATTTTCTTCCGCTGTTGTTGTTGATGTTCACCCTTAAATAACCAAGAGGAGAGAAGTTAAAATCTTCTGCAACACCATTCTTGTAAGTCTTGTGGGTGAAATTGGTAATGAGGTTTGAAATATTAGCCTTTACTGGTTCAAAAGCAACATCAAATTGATCAATGCGGATATCGGCACTGCCCGTGAATTTGTTACCAACCTCATCCATGAGTTTAGCATTGGCTGGCACAATCAATGAGGCTTGGATGTCTTTGCTTTTTGAAGGTATAGCAACGGCTGGTTGTTCGCCAGTCAGATTGATTTGCTGAGTAGCAATATCAATTCCAGCAGGCGGGTTAGCAATTTCAATCATTTCCAATGTGTAGTTCAGAAATGAATCAACATTATTCACTACCAGTTCTTTTTCATAATCAAGGAAGCCAGGAGCTTCTGCTTTGATGGTGAAACGGGCTGGGTTGCCTTCGCTTAGGGGCCTACCCGGACTAACTGCAAGATTAGCAAATTGATCTTCCACAATAATATTTTTCGATCCA
>JBKCGF010000347.1:0-7600 GCA_046303455.1 Chitinophagaceae bacterium
CAATATGATGCTGGCTTTAGATGTACCTGAAGAAGAATTGGTGGCAAGGATGATCAACAGGGCAAAGACTTCAGGAAGAACGGATGATGCTGATCCGGAAATTCAGAAAAGAAGAATAGGTGTTTATAAAAACGAAACCCTGGCTGTTGCTTCCTATTACGACCAATTTGGGAAGGTCACAACAGTAAACGGCCTGGGTTCCGTGGATGATATTTTCTCTGCTCTTTGTTCAGAGATTGATAACCACTATTCTTAATTAGAGGTTGTCAAATTCATAGAGTTCATCAAAATGTGAACCTGCTTCCATTTCAAAAATTGGATGAATCAATCCATCGCTTAAGCCATATACCCAACCATGAAGGTGTGGTCCGTTACGGTCTTTCCAGGCTTTTTGTATGATGGATGTTTTAGCAAGGTTGGTGACCTGCTCAATAACATTCAGCTCTATCAATTTGTTAACGCGACTACCTTCATCGAGTAGTGAGTCGACTTCTGATTTGTGATAGCGATATACATCTTTGATGTTTCTCAACCATTTGTTGATGATGCCCAATGATTTTCTGGTCATCGCTGCTTTAACACCACCACATCCGTAGTGACCACAAACAATGATGTGTTTTACTTTGAGTACTTCTACAGCATATTGCAGTACTGAAAGCATGTTAAGGTCGGTATGCACCACCATGTTGGCAATATTCCTGTGGATGAAAATTTCACCTGGTTTTGTACCTGTGATTTCATTGGGTGGAACGCGACTATCACTGCAACCAATCCAGAGGTATTCTGGCGTTTGTACATTTTCTAGGCGTTTGAAAAAATCTGGATCATGTTTTACAGTTTCTGCAGCCCAGTTTTTATTTAATTCGAGAAGGCTTAAATAATTTTTCATGTTGTTGTGTTGATAGTGTTATTATTTTTTTTCTGAATGGACATGCGAAGCATCTTCCATATTGTATTCTTCTTTGAAGTTAATTAATTCAAGATCAATTTTTCTTTCAACTGCTCCATACTGTACAAAGTCCCTTATGAGTTGCAATACATCAAAATCGATGTATACTGTATTTGCAGCATCAATGACCACCTTACTGTTTGAAGGCAAATCACTCAGGGTTTGTTTGATTGCTGCTTTGTTCAAAAAAGAAACTTCTTGAGCAAGATCAATGTGAATAGTTTCTCCTTCGTTGTATTTATCTTTTGAAAAGCGGTAGGCCAGTTTCATATTTCCCTTCAAGATGTAGAAGATGCTCACAATCAAGCCTACTCCCACGCCTTTTAGAAGGTCTGTGAATACAACAGCTATTACAGTTATGATAAATGGGATGAATTGTTGTAGGCCACTTTGCCACATGTGTTTGAATACCTTTGGACTTGCAAGTTTCCAGCCTATCATGAGTAAGATGGCAGCAAGGCTTGCCATTGGAATCATGTTTAGTATACCTGGAATAAGGATAACGGTCATCAGTAACAGCAAGCCGTGGAAAATTGCAGAAAACTTCGTTTTTGCACCTGCATTGATGTTGGCGGTGGTCCGAACAATTACAGATGTCATGGGTAGGCCGCCAATGAGTCCAGATAAAATATTACCAATACCCTGTGCCTTTAGTTCTGTATTTGCATTACTGTATCTTTTGTAGGGATCCATTTTGTCGCCAGCTTCAAGACATAACAATGTTTCAATACTTGCAACAATTGCAATTGTGATTCCTGTAATCCAAACTTGAGGATTAGTAAAAGCTGAAAAATTAGGCGAACTGAACTGATTAATGAAGTCCCCAATACTTGAAGCCTTTGGCAGTTTGACCAAATGTTCATTGGCAATTAAGAGTGAGGGCTGAAATGCCTCAAACAATGCATTAATAAGTATGCCAGCAGCAACAGCAACCAATGCACCAGGCAGTGCCTTGATTTTCTTCAATGCGGGTAACTTATTGAAGGCAATCAAAATTGACAATGAAACGATTGCTACAGTAATTGCACCGGTATGTGCAAAGTTGAAGGAGTGTATTATTTCTCCAAAAAAGCCTTCATCTTCTTTCAGCAATTGATAAGAATAAAAATCGCCTTCATTTTCTAAATCATATCCAATGGCATGTGGTAATTCTTTTTTGATGATGATGATGCCAATAGCCACCAGCATTCCCTCAATTACACTTGTTGGAAAATAACTTGAAATACCTCCTGCTTTTGCAAAACCAAGGGTTAATTGTATTGCTCCTGCTACAAGGACTGCAACCAGGAAGCTTTCATATCCAAGTTGTGTAATTGCAGCAAGTACAATTGCAATTAATCCAGCTGCTGGTCCGGTTACGCTTACATTTGAATTACTCAAGGATCCAACAATAACTCCACCAATGATTCCACTGATGATGCCTGCAAATGGGGGAGCCCCGCTGGCGACTGCTATACCCAAACATAAGGGCAGCGCAACTAAGAAAACAACCATGCCTGGGAGCAGATCGGCACGATTAAACGAGAACGGTGATCTCATTAAATTTATTTTATTAAAAAGAAAACGAAATTAAAACAAGCAGTTGTTCATTTTAAACAAGCGGCGGTGGTGTAAGCGTATCGTCAAAAATTCTTGATAGAATTTTTATTTCCACCGTTAAAAATAGTGTAGTATAGTAATTGCTGAAACTAACTTCTGTGAGATATTTGGACAGAAATTCATCTTCTGTAGTTTTTTTTACAGTTTGATGATCGCTATGCTCCTTTGCACTTTCTAATCCATCACAAATTTCTTCTGTCAGTTGATTGTTGTACAATAGCTGACCCATTTCCTGCAAGGGAAGCAATTGTATCAGCATGAGGCTGAGTAAAAAATAAGTGATGATTCCTTTTTTCATAACAAACAAATCTACAATCTTAGTAGAATGATCGGGTTGTAAGATATGAAACTTGTGTAAAAAAATAGTTATGTATTCAGACCTCCACAAACACTGATGACCTGACCTGTTACATAGCTGCTCAAATCAGAAGCCAGATAGAGTGTAGTGTTGCCTATTTCCTCTGCAGAACCAAATCTGCCCAAAGGGATCTTGGACAAAAATGCTTGTCCCGCTTCTCCCTCTTTAAGGTAATGTGTCATATCTGTTTCTATAAAACCAGGAGCAATTGCGTTAACACGAACATTTCTGCTGCCCAGTTCTAATGCAATAGATTTAGTAAACCCTATAATACCAGCCTTACTGGCTGCATAACTACCCTGACCTGCGTTGCCATTGATACCAACAATCGAACTCATATTGATGATAGAACCTTTTTTGGCCTTCATCATGGGGCGAATGACTTGTTTGGTCATGTTGTATACACTTTTCAAATTCACTTCCATTACTTCATCCCATTGTTCTGGGGTAAGGCGAAGAAGAAGGTTATCTTTTGAGATTCCCGCGTTGTTAACGCATATGTCGACTGTCCCAAATTCTTTTACTACCTCATTCACAAAAGCCTCAGCTTCTTCATATTTACCTGCATTGCTTCTCCATGCCTTTGCTTTTACACCAAGCGCCTCTAGCTTGGTTACCAATGCCGCTGCTTTTTCTGCACTGCTTTCGCTTACATAGGTAAAGGCGATATGTGCTCCTTGTTCTGCGAGTTTAAGCGCAATTCCTTCTCCTAGTCCACGTGCAGCGCCGGTAACAATGGCTATTTTATTTTCGAGTAGTTTCATCTAGGTTGTGAGTTATGAGTTATGGGTTAAAATAACGGTTGTAAAGATAAAGATTAATGATTACAACAGACTTAGGATCTCGTCCAGTATTTTTCTGTCATTGCTTAGTCTGGGTACTTTATGCTGACCGCCCAATTTATTTTTATTTTTCAGCCATTTGTTGAAATGGCCGACTGGCAATACTTTCACAACAGGTTTACTCAGTGCAATATCCTTGTACCGTTTTGCTTCATAGTCACTGTTCTGTCTTTTTAATTCTTCGTCTAACTGGCTTGTAAATTGATGAATGCAATTTGGTTCCTTTTCAAATTCGATCAGCCATTCATGTGCCCCATTGCTATGTTCACTAAAATAAACGGGTCCTGCTGTATAATCTGTTATTACGGCATCTGTTTCATTACATGCTTTTGCTACTGCCTTTTCTGCATTTTCAATAATGAGTTCTTCGCCAAATGCATTGATGAATAACTTGACCCTGCCGCTGACTTTAATTCTAAAGGGCTTCAGGCTGGTGAATGAAATGGTGTCTCCAATAAGGTATCGCCATAAACCTCCATTTGTAGTAATGACAGGGGCATATAACTTATCCACTTCCACATCTTTTAGTCCAATTGTTTTTGGATCTTCTTTTCCATATTCTTCAATAGGCATGAATTCATAGAAGATGCCATGATCGAGGAAAAGCAGCATCCCATCTGCGTCGGGAAGGTCCTGAGCGGCAAAAAATCCTTCACTGGCATTGTACATTTCCAGGAAGTTTACCTCACCTCCAATTAGTTTTTTGAATTGTTCCTTGTAAGGAAGAAAAGAAACACCTCCATGCATGTAGAGTTCCAAAGAAGGCCATACCTCTCTCATATTTTGCTTTCCTGTTAACTCCAGGATGCGTTGAAACAATACGAGGGTCCATGTAGGCACACCAGAAACGGATGTTACGTTTTCATGCATGGTGGTATTGGCCAGCATTTCAATTTTGTTTTCCCACTCATCCATCAGGGCAATCTTCAACTCAGGAGTTCTGATCCAGTTGCCCCAGAAGGGTGTGTTTTGCATGAGGACAGCACTCAGGTCGCCAAAAAATGCTTCGTCGTGTAAACTGCTAACAGTGTGGCTTCCACCTATTACAAGTCCCTTACCTGTAAGCAAATCAGATTCAGGATGGTGGTTGTAATAAAGTGAGAGGACATCTTTTGCTGCTTTGTAATGTCCATCTACAAGACTTTCATTGCTTACTGGGATGACTTTGCTTTTGTCTGAGGTCGTCCCACTGCTTTTTGCAAACCAGTTGATAGGGGTGTTCCACAATATGTTTTGCTCACCCGCCATGATTCTTTCAATATAAGGTTTAAGGTCCTCATACTCATGAATAGGAACGGCTTGCTTGAAAGTTTTGGTATTGAAGAGTTTGGAGAAATCATATTTTCTCCCAATTTCAGTGTACTGGCCTGCTGTTACCAAATCCTGTAACACTTCACGTTGCGCAGATATAGGATGCTGCATCCAGGCTTCAATGCGCCAGGAACGCAACCTTGCTAGGGTTGATATGGCAGGGCTTAGCAATTTCATGTTGGCTTCGGCCGTTAACGGTCGCCGTAAAGTGACTCCTGACGGGCCTCTTCGTGAAGATAATCTTTTCTTTTGAGTTCAAAATTCCTACCCAGATAAAGATTGCGGACTTGTTCATCTTCCGCAAGTTCTTCTGCAGATCCATGCTTAAATATCTTTCCCTCAATCAGCAAATAGGCCCTATCGCAAATGGACAAGGTTTCATTTACATTATGATCGGTGATGAGAATACCTATGTTTTTGTATTTCAATCTCGCAACGACAGTCTGTATGTCTTCAACAGCAATGGGGTCAACACCAGCAAAAGGTTCATCGAGTAAGATGAACTTAGGGTCAACTGCCAAAGCACGTGCAATTTCAGTCCTGCGTCGCTCACCTCCACTCAAAGAGTCACCGTTATTTTTTCTCACATGGGTGAGTCTGAATTCATTTAAGAGTTCTTCCAGTTTATGCTTTTGTTCTTGTTTGCTCAGTTTGGTCATTTCCAGGACTGCTGAAATATTGTCTTCAACTGTTAGCTTCCTAAATATTGAGGCTTCTTGAGGCAGATAACCAATACCCATTTGTGCACGTTTGTACATAGGTAATTTGGTAATATTTAAATCATTGAGAAACACCTCACCTTCATCAGGCTTGATCAAACCTACCACCATGTAGAAGGAGGTTGTTTTGCCTGCTCCATTAGGTCCTAATAGACCTACAATTTCACCTTGTTTAACTTCAACAGAGACCTGATTGACTACAGTTCTGTTTCTGTAGCGCTTGATCAGGTTTTTAGTATGGATGGTCAGGCTCATGATTATTGGCAAATGTATAAATTTTCATCAGCATATATATGTACTTTTGCGTTCATAAAATCAAGCAATCGTTAAAAATGAAAGTAATCGATCATATCAGACAGGCCAATGATGTTTTAGTGTCATTTGAAGTACTTCCTCCTTTGAAAGGAAAGAACATTGCTTCATTGTTCAACCATCTTGATCCTTTGATGGAATTCAAACCTTCGTTTATCAATGTTACTTATCACAGAAGTGAGCAAATTTTCAAGAAAAAAACAGACGGAACATTCGAAAAAGTCGAGGTGAGAAAGCGACCTGGAACTGTAGGTATTTGCGCAGCTATCATGAACCACTACCAAACAGATGCTGTTCCACATCTTATATGTGGGGGTTTCACAAAACGTGAAACTGAAGATGCATTGATTGACTTGAATTTCTTGGGTATAGATAACGTGCTTGTACTTCGAGGAGATGCCACAAAAAATGAAGCTTCATTCGAACCAGAACCAGGCGGAAATAAATATGCCATCGATTTACTGAAGCAGGTCGATCAATTAAACAATGGCATTTATTTGGAAGAAGATATTCGAGAGGGATACCGCACCGATTTTTGTATGGGCGTAGCAGGGTATCCTGAAAAACATTTTGAAGCACCAAACCTGGAAACAGATCTTCGATATTTAAAAGCGAAAGTAGATGCAGGAGCAGAATATATTTTAACACAGATGTTTTTCGATAACCAAAAGTATTTTGAGTTTGTCGATAAGTGTAAAGCAGCTGGCATCAATGTTCCAATTATACCGGGATTGAAACCATTGACCAATAAGAAACAATTGACGGTCATTCCAAGAATTTTTCATGTGGATCTACCAACAGAGTTGATTGATGCAATGAACAAAACGAAGACGGATGAAGATGCTGAAAAGGTAGGAGAGGATTGGTTGGTGCATCAGTCCAAAGAACTCAAGAAAGCAGGTGTTCCTGTTTTGCATTATTACACTTTAGGCAAGCCTAAAATCATTTACAACGCAGTCAAGCAGGTGTTCTAATGCAGCGTGGAAAGCGCTTTGTTTAAAGCGGATTGATTGATAGAGACTGGATATTTTTTCTTCAATTCATTGATCCATTTGTCTTCCAGCATTTGCTGATAATCATTGATGACTTGAATTCTGGCTTCTTCAAATTCCATTACAGAAGGATCATTGTTTACTTTCAGTACATACGTAAATGAAAACATGCCTTCTGCATCATTCGTAAATATTTCACTGAAGTAACCAGCTTTTGCATTGGCTTGTCCCACACCCAATAACGAAGTAGCTTCTTGTCTTGCACTGTCTATATACGCAACTTCACTGTAAAGTTTTTTAATCGATTCAATGGATTTGTGGTTGTCTAAATCAGATTTAATAGCAACAGCAATATCTCTGTTTTGTGTAGTGATACTAAAAGCAATCACTGAATTTTTCCATTGGTATTTTTCTTTTCTGCTTGCATGAAATGATTTTAGTGCTGCCAAATCATTAGACGCTTTACTCCATATTTTTTTATCCATGATTTCAAAAAGCAGGTTGCCGTCTTTGAAGTC
>JBKCGF010000348.1:0-1408 GCA_046303455.1 Chitinophagaceae bacterium
TGGGTGGTTGAAATATTAAATTTTCAACTGTAAATTTTTTTTCAAAATTTGGCATATCAGTTAATCTGGTGGATCAAATCATAGCGATAAGAAAATCGACTGGTATTCAGGTCAAAGGTTTGCACTTGCATACCGGAAGTGAGATCAAGGATGCTGAAATTTTTATCAAAGGGTTAGATTTGATACTAGGGTTATCTGAGCATTTTCCTGAAATGTCAATTGTTGATTTGGGAGGTGGGTTCAAGGTGCCTTACAAAGAGGGGGAAGTTGGGACTGACATGCAATTGTTAGGAGAGAAAATGGCTGAAACGCTTCAAGCGCATTCATCGAAAACAGGCAGGGTTTTTAAAGTATGGTTTGAGCCTGGCAAATACCTGGTAAGTGAATGCGGATACTTTCTGGTGAAAGCAAATATTATAAAGCAAGGTCCTTCAAGAACATTCGTTGGTGTAAATAGTGGATTCAATCATTTGATACGCCCCATGTTTTATGATGCGTATCACAAAATTTCAAATATTTCTAATCCTGATGGTGAGCTAAAAACCTATAATGTGGTTGGTAATATTTGCGAGACTGATACGTTTGCGTGGGACAGAGAATTGAATGAAGTACGTCCAAATGACATTCTGTTATTCAATAATGCAGGAGCCTACGGATTTGAAATGAGCAGCAGATTCAATTCCAGAGCAAGACCAGCAGAAGTTTTGGCAGATCACCAAGATTTAAAGTTGATTAGAAAGCGTGAAACCTTTGAAGATGTGCTGGCTGGGCAAATAATCGATTAGTGTCAGCATATAGTTTATCGCTTATTGTATTTTCCATCAAAACTACATCTTACGCCTCTGTGGTTTCCACATGCTTCGAGTTCACGGACTTGTAATTTCTTTCCATTAAAACTAAATTCAAGCACGCAATGGTCATCCGCTTTGCTGTAATGAAATACTTTCGGCTTGATTTGTACTAAATCCCCACGAAGATTACCACTGCATTTTCCTCCAGTTTTTTCGATGTGAATGAAGAACTGAAGTTTTCCTGGTTTGGCACCATCTCTGATGGAAACGAAATTATTGTCATCAAGTTTATAATCACCTGACATTTGATTTTTCTTGCTTAAAGTATCAATTGGGTTATAGACAATTCCTTTTTCCAAAGGTGCATTGCTTTCAGTGAGAATTAGCGTGAAAAGTCCCTCAGTATTGTAAACAAAAGCACTTTTTTCGTAGTAAGATTTTTTTTCTATAGTCTCTTTATATTTTGTTTTGATAATAGTAAGTCTTTTGTCAATTCCACCTTCCATTGTAGTTCCTGCATCATTTGTTTTCTCTATCAATTTCATTGCGGTTGCAAATTCATTTTTTTCATTAAAGCATAACAGATACAACTTCTTGTTGTTTTTTTCTTCCGCAGT
>JBKCGF010000349.1:0-9656 GCA_046303455.1 Chitinophagaceae bacterium
TGCCATGAAAAAAGTTTACTATGTGGGCGACTGGGCTATATTGACTGGACCAGTATTTGCTGAAACGCCTTTTCATCATAGTCCGAAAGGATTGGAAATCTTCAATTACGGTGTTTGGTTAAAAGATGCATTGGAGAAGGACCCTGATTACCAGGTGAATTCGGTGTCTGCGTGGGACTTTTACAACAATTTAGGTCCGGGTGATTACGAACAGCTGTTGATAGATTATGACCTGATCATTTTTAGTGATGTAGATGCCAAACTCTTTCAATTGTCGCCAAAGTTTTTTGATCGAAGCAAGTTCGGAAAAGAAGTACTGACTTTCCCAGATCGAATTAGGTTGTCGGTGGAACATGCCCATCAGGGTGGACGATATATGTTTTTAGGTGGATGGTACTCATTCACAGGGGAATTGGGGAAAGGAGGATGGGGTAGAACCAGATTGAAAGAGATGTTACCCGTGAAATGTTTGGATTATGAAGACTTGATTGAAACCACAGAAGGCTTTTCGATGGAAGTGACAGAAGAGGGTAAAAAAATATGTCCAGATTTGAACCTTGAAGGTTGTCCGCCAATTCTAGGTTACAATCAAACCATCGCGTTGGAAGATGCAGTTGTGATTGCACGTTTCAAAGAGACGGGAGATCCGGCGATTATTATTAAAAATACAGGTACAGGAAAAGTACTTGCATATACATCTGATCCCAGTCCACATTGGGGCTGCAATTTTGTTTATTGGGATGGGTATCCGGCATTTTGGCAAGCACTGGCAAAACTGGTTTTATCATGAGAATTTTTCTCATTCTTTTTTTTCTTTTCCATTTGGGTATTGGGTTTGCACAAACACCAGACCTGATGCCTCTGCCTGCTAGTTATAAGTTGGTAGACGAAAGATTTGATATCAACGCAACATTTAATATTGAGATAACTGGCGATGCAGATGTGAGTATCTATAAAGAGGCTTCGCGTTTTTTTCAGCGATTATCTGAACGGACAGGCATTTTTTTTAAGTCGTGGATCGTTACACCTAATAATAAAATATCGACAAAAGGGCTGCTGATCAAGATCAAATCAAAAGGGACTGTCGCTTTAGGTATGGACGAATCATATGAGTTGCATGTCGATCAACAAAACATATCCATTGCAGCTAACACTACAATTGGTGCAATTCGAGGATTAGAAACCCTTTTACAACTGATTGCTTCGGATAACAAAGGTTATTTTTTCAAGGGCATAGATATTAAAGATGAGCCGAGATTTCCATGGAGGGGTTTGTTGATTTCACAGCCGTATCACTTCATGCCAATGGATGTCATCAAAAGAACCTTGGATGCCATGGCAGCAGTAAAGATGAATGTGCTTCATTTTTATATCAGTGACGATCAGGGTTATCGCATTGAATCAAAAGTCTATCCAAGATTACACGAGTTGGCATCCGACGGTATGTATTTTACACATGAGCAGGTGAGGGAAATGGTTCAATATGCTCATCAAAGAGGAATCAGAGTTGTTCCTGAAATTGATGTGCCGGGTCATTCTACTGCTATGATTTATGCATACCCGCATCTGGCTTCTGTTCAGCGGGATTATAAGTTGCAAGATCATTGGGGTGTATTTGATCCAACCTTGGATCCAACTAAACCATCAACCTATACTTTTTTGGATTCATTGCTAACGGAGGTTGCTTCTCTTTTTCCTGATCAATATTTTCACATTGGAGGTGATGAAAATACTGGTCGCGATTGGAAAAGAAATCCAGCGATTCAAGCTTTCATGAAAGAAAATGGACTCAAAACTACACTCGCTCTTCAAAATTATTTCAATAGAAAAGTACAAGCTATCCTTCAGAAAAATGGGAAAATAGCTATTGGCTGGGATGAAGTGTTGATGAAAGAAGTAGATGCAAAAACAGCAAAACAAAATTTTCTCGATGGACAATTTGATAAGCTGATTGAGACCGATGTACCTAAGGATATGGTTATACAATCCTGGAGAGGCATGGAGGCGTTGTTGTCTTCGGCAAAAAATGGGTACAAAAGTATTTTATCAAAAGGTTATTACATCGATCTTGTTCAACCGGCTTCTTATCATTATTTGACTGATCCAATTCCATTCAGAAATGAAGTAATTGTTCCAGATAGTGAAGCCAATTTTGATCGTTTTGAATCAGACATCATTAAAAAAATACAGCAGGGAGAAAAATTACTTTCTGCTGATGAGGAGAAATTGATTTTGGGTGGAGAGGCAACCATGTGGACGGAACATGTGAGTACAGAGACATTTGATTCCAGGGTTTGGCCAAGAACAGCTGTAATCGCGGAACGACTTTGGTCGCCTGCAAATATTAGAGATGTAAGTGACATGTACAGGAGGATGGATCTTGTATCTGTGCAACTTGAATCTCTTGGTTTAACACATATCAAGAACCGCGACATGCTATTGCGCAGGCTGATTGGTAAAGAGGATGTTTCCTCATTCTCCAATCTCGTACAATACCTCGAACCTGTGCAAGGTTATAGAAGAAATCGTGCAGATAATTTTACAAGATTCTCTCCGTACACTTTGATGGCAGACATAGCAGTTCCAGATCAAAAATCAGTTAGAGTTGCTTCAGCTTTATTAGCTGATCAGCTTGTGTTAAGTGATTCAATTAAATTGAAACAAATAGAGCTTTTGTTTCAACAATGGCAGCATGATGCTCGTCGGGTAAAGTTAGATGCTGAACAAATACCCGCATTGCATGATTTCGTCTCTCATGCTAATGCATTGGAAGAAATGTCCGCAATAGGTTTAGCGGCTATACAGCAATACAAGTCCAATAATTTCAAGACCCGATTTTGGAATGTTCACCGTGAAGGAAAAATTAAGGAGGCTCAAAAAGAGGTAGGTTATTGTGAATTGAAAATAGTCGAACCACTCAAGCAGTTTATTCAAATGCTTGGACTCAACTAACAATAGATTTATTGTTGCGTTACAGTGATGATTTTTTCTCCTGTAATTATTTCTTTATTAGCATTCAATCCTCTTGCAATAATTTTAAAGCTTCCCTCTATATCAGAAGTATAATATTTTAAACCTGATTTGATTTGCTCTTGGCTGATGTTTACATCTCTCCAAAGTAAATTTCTCATGTCAGGGAGTCGGTCTTTTTGCTTTGCGTGATCTGTATTCTGATAGGTAGCTAATTCCTGAATACCATTCAGTTTGAAGTTGGCTTCAATATTGTTCAGTTGTAAATTAGCCATATCACCACGGTAGGTTTTAAAATGGACAATTCCATTGAAGTCTGCATTTCCTTGCATGTATTTTCTCGCAACAATCTCTATTGATTTGATCAGTAATGGATCAGATTCCAATAATGCCTTGGTATTGTTAACCGGAACACCGTCTAATAGAACCAGGGCCTGTTGATCGAAGAAAGTTTTATAGGGAGAATTGAGTACTTGTAGGATTGCATCTTCCTTATTCTTTTTCACTCTTAACTGTGGAATGATTTCACTGATAACTTCTTCCATGTTGGGGAATCGCACATAATCATCTAATTGAAAAGCCACATCCGCTTTACCATAAAAATCTGATGTATCTCTTTCGATGGTTTCAAATGATTTGGTATTGTCTCCAATAAATCGATTGGTCACCCTGCTGTTGAACATTCTACTTTCAATAAAGGGCCTCATTGATTCATTTAATTGAAGACAAGGAAATTGGATGAGTTGATTATCACTAATGGTTTTTCCTATGGTGAAACTGATTCTTTCTTTTTTATTTTCTAGAGCTGACACAACTAGTGTTCTCGCATCATAAGTGAGTGGTAAAATAAACTTGGCAACACCTGCTTCGTTGGTGGTGCTGGTACCTACGACTGCCTTTGAGCCTTTAAGTGCTGCAATGAGTTTGGTATTGGCTAAAGGTCTTCCGTTGCTAACAGCTGTAACAGATATAACTTGTCCCTCTTGCTCTAAATTACCAGTGTTGTTGTGGTTAAATGAAATTGTGAACATGCTGGAAAGTGAATCCATAACACTTGCTAATGGATCATGCATGACCGCAGAAACAGTCAATTGCTCAAGTGATGATGGTAATTCAAGATCCAATCGCACCAATGATCTTGGGTTATAAATCTCTTTGGTTGTTTTGATGATGATTGGTGTATTGTTATTTGAAATAGGAGCAAAAGTTGTTGTCTGACAATTTGCCTGAGGTGCCAATCTTGGATTGATGACCATTACAGGTTGCAATTTTGAAGTCGAACTCATTCCTTTTGCAAAACAATCCAGAAAATAATAATCACTCGGTAGGCTTTCGGGAATATTCAGAAAGCCAGTGAAGCTGTTTCGCTGTGGGATAACATCTACTTCTGATTTGGTTTGACCATTTCGGTCCACCAATCGCATGGTTATTGATTTTGCATTTATGGTTTGCTGGTTCAAATAGCCATCGACCCATAGGTCCTCATCAGTGATACAGACTTTTTGATCGGCCCATACGTGAAAGACAGCATTGTTCATTTGCTGTGCATTCAATGAAGTAAATGCAATGAGGAAAAATCCCAGTATATATTTTAAATTCATTTTCATGGTTTACCAAAAAGAAGGTTCAACATTTATACCACCATTTAATCTGCAGTCGACACATCCACTTGGAGCGATACCAAAACCACCACCAGCGGTCACCAAATAAGCAGGCAGGTATCCTCTATTCTGACTTAAAAATCTTTCCGCCAAGAATCTTGGCATTTCAGATGCCTGACAACTTTGACTTTCATTTCTGGATGGCCATAAACTCAAGTCTGAGTTCATGATAAAAATTCTTTTTTCACTGATTTGTGTTACTGAAACGAAACCAACTGCAACTCGTCTTGGGTCAGTTGTGCACTTAATATTGGTAGGCATTTTTGAGGGCTGAGGATCAAATAGAGATCCTGTTAGTTCAGTATTTCTTCTGAGTATATCCCAGAAATCATATGCTTCTTTAGAGAGTGCAATTTGTTGAACATTGATGCTATAGCGGGTATAAAATTTTTCAGAAAAATTAGGGATCAACGCAATGGGCTGATAACTTATAACATCTTGTCCCAGTTCATTTGTATTGTTTACAATTACATTCTTTTCACCTTCTGTTTTCCAGCACCTGTAAATCTGATCACCAACTGGTCTTGTAACAATGTCACCATTTATGAAATCATGATAGGTTTCATACCAGGCTCTGTTTTCCCATGTTTCAGTGTAAGTCCATCTGTAATTTTTTGAATTTGCCGTTGTGTTGCTGGAGTGAACATACAATCTTACTCCATCTTGTTCTTGCTTGAAGGTAACACTATCAATAGCTGGACTGTTCAATGAATTTTGAAATGGTGTTTCATATGTTTTTCCATCTCTGGTTTGCACCTTTAATGCAAGTGGAATATTGGTTGGAAGAAATGGTGTACCAATATATTCTCCTTTATTATTTCCAGTTAAGGCCCATTTGGTTCCATTTTCTGCAACAATCTCAACTTGTGCATTTAATTCCGGAACATCTTCAAACTCAAACAAAGGTTTGAGGCGACTTAATTTGATGATATTCTCAGACGAGGTACCTGTTTTAATATCACCTTCAACAACCAGAATTGAATTGTCTGGAGTTGTGTTAGGCAGCTCAAGTGCTTTGGTGCAACCTGATGCAACCAGTACGATGAAAAATAACTTTGCTATTGTTCTCATCTGATTTTCAAATTAAAGGTTACAAAAGGTATGGGTGTTGCGAAGACTGACAATTGATAACCTTTCACTTGTCTGCCATCTGTTACGAAATAAACTGAATAAGGATTATCCCTGCCCGTAATATTATAAACACCGAAAGTCCATGAACCATGCAACAGTTGTGTAAGCTTATGGTTGTTTTCGATGATCATTGAAAAATCTGTTCTGAAAAAGTCGGGTATCCTGAATGCATTTCTTTCTGAATAATATACACGTTGACCCCCACCCATGTTGAATACTCCTAGTGGATAAGTTACAGGTCTTCCTGTGCTGTAAGATGAGGTTAGTGAAATACTAACGCGTTGGTTGAATTTATAATTCGCAACAAGACTCGCGATATGCGGCTTGTCGAAATTCGATGGATAAAAATCGCCATTGTTGACTGTTTCGCCTGCTATTGCATCATCCACTTGTAACAGTGATCTTAAATAAGTATAACTGATCCATCCATTGAGTTTTCCATTTGGTTTTTTATACAACAACTCAACACCATAAGCCTTGCCTCTTGTGCGAATCACATCTCTTTCAAGCGTTTCATTCAAAATTAAATTGGCACCGCTTTTATAGTCGAGGTAATTGCCATTTGTTTTGTAATAAGCCTCAATGGAGAACTCATCTCCTTTGTCACCTGGTTGTGTATACAGTCCCAATGAAATTTGTTGTCCCACTTGTGGTTTTATAAACTGGTCACTCAATTTCCATGTGTCTGTCGGCGCAATAGCTGTGGTATTGGTGATCATGTGTATGTACTGTCTGAGCGTATTATAGCTAAACTTCAATGACGTTCTTGGTGTAATCAAATAGCGGGCCGAAATCCTAAACTCTGGTCCGTGATAGGTTTGAATATTATCACCTGCTGCATACAGCATTGAATCAATTACATTTTCTGCATTTCTAGGTTTACCATCTGCGTAGATGTATGACTTTCTTGGTCCGCTCGTTCTATAATAACTATAGCGAACACCACCTTGTAAAGAGAGTTTATTGTTCACTCTGAATTGATCACCCAAATAGAGTGTGGCTTCAGAAGCTTTTTCTGTTTGCAGTTGTTTAGATCTTACCAATGAAGAATCACCTCTTGGATTTTTAGATCCAGGGTTGAGGTCGTATAAAATATATTGCACACCAAAATTGACTTCATTCTTGTTGCTTGTCGCATATTTGAAATCACTTTTTGCACTCCATTGTTTGATGCCAAAGCCAAGGTCAAATGCATCTTGCGGATTGTTTCTTCCTTTTACTGAATAATCATATTGGTCTACGCCAAAAGAAAATACATTGTAAAACTTGTTATTGAAATTGTGTTTCCACTTGAATCTCATGTTTTGATTCGCATAAGAATAAGTAGAATCTGCATTTAGTCGGAACATATCATTGCTGATATAGCCAGAAAGATAGATATGGTCTTTTTCGCTGATTTCATGAGAGAGATGAATCATCAAATCACTAAAGCCAACCTTGCTGTTTTTAAATGTTGCATCTGGTAGATAATTTAGAAACCAGTTGGAGTAGGTTGTTCTGCCGCCAATTAGGAAAGTGGTTTTTTTAGATTTGCCAATGGGACCTTCTGCGCTGAATTTGCTGGTAAGTGGACCAATACCAGCAGATGCTGTTACTTTTTTTGAATTACCATCTTTGGTGCTGATGTCCATTATCGAAGAAATTCTTCCTCCTAATCTTTCAGGTATAGCACTTTTGTACAATTCTAGTCCTCTTACTACTTCAGGGTCGACTGCTGAAAAGAAACCAAAGAGGTGAGTGGGATTGTAGATGGTCATGTCGTTCAGCAAAATCAGATTTTGATCAGCTCCACCACCTCTTACATTGTAGCCTGCAGTTCCTTCACCTACTGTGGTAACACCAGGTAAGGTTTGAAGAGAACGGAGGATATCTGTTTCACCTAAAACGGCAGGAATGTTTTTGATGGCACGAATACTGAGGCGTTCTACGCCCATTTGCATTCCTCTTACATTGGATTGTTTTTGTCCAATGATGACTGCAGCTTTTAAGCTTCTCACTTCTTCCTGCATTTCAATGTTCAGGCTTCCGTTGCCTTGAACATTCAGTTGGCGGATGATTTCTTTCATGCCAACGCTGCTGATGCGAATAGCCTGACGGCCTTTTGGTATGGTGACAGAGAAGAAACCAAAGGCATCAGTAGAAACACCAGTCTGACTGCCTTCAAGCGTAATGGAGGTAGAACTCAAAGGTTCACCATTTCTTGCATCCCGAACATAGCCGGAAACAACCGCAGTGGCACCAGTACCGCTTTTTGTTCCAATGATATAAACTTTATTGTCAATTCTGGCTACCGGTGCATCGTCTTCTGATATGGGTAAAACCGTATCTTTTTTATTGATATCAGCAACGGAAAAATAGTCTTTTGGAAGAGGTGTAAAAAGTGTTGTCCCCCTTGAAATAAAGACCCGGTTAAAATAATCTCTATAAAAAGAGAGTCCGGTACCTTCAAGCGTGACCTTCAGAATATCTTCCAGCTTTCCTGAGGTGGACGGTATACTGAGGCCGTTGGTTTGCGTTTTATCGTAGTAAAAAACGACTGAAAACTGTTTTTCCAATACATTGACCAGACTATCGAAGGGAGCTTTTTGTTGTGCCAGAAGACCTTGCGAGAGCAGGATCAACGAGAGCAGGGGGATTATTTTTTTCACCAGCCTTTTTGTTCTATTTCGTGAATGATGGCCTTTGAGGCGTTTATGGGATCCTTTTTAAAGGATATTTTTTGCTCTCTGTAGATTTTTTTGAGCTCTTTTAGGTGTTTTGGGTCGATGCTGAACAAATCGGAAGTCTTATCCAATGGGATGATTTCTCCTTTATCCAGTACAAACAAGGTTTTTCTTAGGATAAACTTCTGATTTTGAGGGTCTTCAGAGTCGGTTACTTTTCTCCACTGCATCAGTAGAGAACGTTGACCCTTGTAAAATTGTTCATAAAACTCACCGGCAGGTGTGGTGAGCTTGATTTTGACAAAATGATGCCCATCCACCATGAATTCATCCAGTTTTTCACGGGTGAGTCGCATTTTCAACAACCCCAATATATCCCGGGTTATCACCACATCGTCTTGTATATCGTAGAGCAGATCAAGGTTTTGGTACCAATTTCCAAAATAAAACACTGATCCATTCGTTTTTTCAGTCGGAAAGAAAGGCGTACCCTTGGTCTGGTCGAACTGTTTAATGTACTCCGTACCATTATAAAGAAGGCTGGTATTTCCCAGGGTGTCAGTCCTGGTACCTCCCAACACCACTACAGGGTAAGTTAAAATCAAACAAAAAAGCAATCTTATTGGCATGGCTTGAAGTTAGCGAAACTTAATCAATGAGGAGATTTTACATTTTGACTAAATTTCATAGTTCAATGATTAGACGGAACTTATAAATTAAACCTTCACGCAAGTAATTAAAAAATAAATCTTTGTAAAAACTTGCATTTGTTTAATTAAATGTTAATTTAGTGGCGATTAATACTCTTTTTTTTAACAGACTGACACTTATGAAACAGATTAAAATTTTAATGCTATTCGTATGCTTTGGCTTTATTGGAGCAGCTAAGGCACAGGTGGAATCCACAATTCAATATGTGGCAACTTACACCTGGACAGGTGCGACAAACACACAATGGTCAAATGCAGGCAACTGGACAGTTGTTCACAATGCACCAGCTACTACTGTAGTTCCAGGTTTTCCAAATATTACGAATGTGGGTGGTTTAACCCAAATTCAAAATGCTGTAATACCGGCAACAGGAATTACAAACTTTCCTGTTTTGACAGGAGCGCTAACGATTTCAGTATCTAACTTAGATATTGCAACTGGGGCTTCTCTTTCACTAGGTGGAAGAACCTTGGTTGTCAATGGATTTATCAGTGGTACTGGTGAGATCGTAGGTGGTCAG
>JBKCGF010000350.1:0-1666 GCA_046303455.1 Chitinophagaceae bacterium
ATAAACTGCTCACTGCTTGCCCCTGCTGCTATATAGGAAAATCCAATAAGATACCAGGGCAATTTGTTTTGCTGAATGAAGAAATCAGCTGCGTTGTTTTTGCGTTTTCTTCCAGCAACCAATCCGATAATGGAAAACAAAAGGAAGTAAATAATAAAAGTGAGTATATCAATATTTTTCAATTAATTCATTTTGCTTATAAATTAATTCAATTTTCCGACAAGCATTTAAATTATTAAAAGAATCACAGGGTAATCCAATGTTTAAGAATTTAATTGACCTATACACCAATATAACCCTTCCAACTAAGGAGATTAAATTGAATACCAAAAAATGGATTGATTCTGGTGATAAATGAAAAAAAGGAAACTGACTAAAAGCGATATCAAGAAATTCAAAATGCTGCTGAATGCTTTACAGGAAGCAAAGTGGATAAATTTTAACTGGGTTAACTCAATATATAGTTATATTCATTTATAAACATACATTATGGAACGCAGTGATTTTTTGAAAAAGACATTTATGGCTGCTGGGGGCCTGGCTACAGGTTCATCATTGACGGCTAAAATTCAGCCATCTATAAAGTCTTTTGCCAATAGTCAAGATCCTGATATCCCATTGGATGTTCTTAATATTTTTGACTTAGAGCGACTTGCTAAGGAGAGATTGCCTGTACTTGCATATGATTATTATCGTAGTGGTGCATGGGATGAAACAACTTTAAAGGCAAATAGGGAATCCTTTGAAAAATTGAAAATTCATTATAAGATATTGGTGGATGTAGAAAAAAGAGATCTTTCTACAACAATTTTTGGACAGCACATAGACTTTCCGATTCTAGTTGCTCCAACTGCATTTCATAAACTTGCACATCCAGATGGGGAGTTGGCAACAGGCCGTGCAGCGTTAAAGTCCAAAACCATTATGACTTTAAGTAGTCTTTCTACTACAACTATTGAAGAGGTAGCAGAAGCAACGAATAAAACTTTTTGGTTTCAACTTTATATAAACAAGCAAAGAGAGTATACACGCGATTTAGTTGCAAGAGCGGAAAGTGCAGGTGCAAAGGCCCTTGTTGTTACAGTGGATACACCTCTTTGGGGTCGCAGAGAGCGTGATGTCAGAAATGGATTTCATCTTCCACCAGGACTTTCTGCCATTAATTTAGTCAAATATCAGCAAGACGGAATAGCAAAAGGTCAAAGTGGTGCGGGACTAGGACAGTCATTTTCATGGATGCTTGATGCTACATTACAATGGAAAGACCTTGAATGGCTAGCTACTATTACCAAATTACCCATCATTATTAAAGGAGTTTGTAGAGTTGACGATGCTATAAAAGCAACAGAACATGGAATTAAAGGTATTCTAGTTTCTAATCATGGTGGACGACAAATGGATAGTGCTCCTGCAACCATTGATGTTTTACCCGCTATTGTTGATGCAGTAGGTAATCATGCAACTGTACTGATGGATGGCGGTATCCGAAGAGGTACTGATGCAATGAAAGCACTGGCTCAAGGTGCTAAAGCAGTTTTAGTTGGCAGACCAGTATTGTGGGGTTTAGCGGCTGGTGGTCAGCAGGGGGTTGAAAAAGCATTGTCAATGCTTAAAGAAGAACTTGATCTTGGTATGGCGTTAAGCGGTTGTAGGAATTTGAAAGAAC
>JBKCGF010000351.1:0-4116 GCA_046303455.1 Chitinophagaceae bacterium
ATGATTGGCACTGCTCTCAGCAGGCATCTTTTACAACAGGGTTATGATGTAATTATTTTGTCTCGTAATCCAATTGAGACTGCATCAGTTTATAAAACAACCTATCAGCAAAACAGTTTTCGTCCGAGTGGTAAAATCTATTATGCCAAATGGGATACAGAAAAAATGGTCATCGACCATGAAGCTTTGAAGCAGGCTGATTATATTGTCCATTTGGCAGGGGAGGGCGTAGCAAAAAAAAGATGGACCAAAAAAAGGAAAGAAGAAATCAGGGTGAGCAGGACCAAATCCAGCGAACTTTTATTTCAATGTCTTACCAATCAACCCAATAAAGTTAAGGCGGTTGTTAGTGCATCTGCTATTGGATGGTATGGTCCTGATAACGGAAAAGTCTTTACTGAAAACGACCCAGCTGCAGATGATTTCCTTGGTCAAACCTGTAAGGCATGGGAGGAAAGCATAGATAAAGTAGAGGCACTTGGAAAGAGATTGGTAAAACTTCGTTTAGGAATTGCATTAAGCAATGAGGGTGGTGCTTTGGTGGAATTTAAAAGGCCGGCAAGATTGGGTGTTGCTGCAATATTAGGTTCAGGTAGCCAAATGGTAAGTTGGGTGCATATCGATGATCTTTGTCGTGCTTTTATTCATGCCATAGAAACACCTGAGATGAGCGGAGTATTCAACTTAACAGCCCCTAATCCATGTTCGAACAGAGAAATGACATTGGGTATTGCAAAAGCAATGAACGGAGCTTTGTTTTTACCAGTTCATGTTCCATCTTTTGCACTAAAGCTAATTATGGGTGAAATGAGTATCGAAGTATTAAAGAGCACAACAGTTGATAGCAGCAAACTACAACACTCAGGTTTCAATTTCATTTACTCCCATGTCGATAGTGCACTGAAGCATCTAATTGGATAATCAGCAATTCGATAGCGTAGTGAGTTCTTCTTCAACTTCAAGTTTATATGTTGTGCCAACAGCAAGTGCAACATTTTCTTTTTCATGGCTTACTGGAAAATCGTAACAAACTGGAAATTTGTATTCCTGAATTAAATCATGGATTAATTGATGAACGTCTTTGCCAAAAGGTCTTTCTGTGTCTTTGTTTTGGGTAAAACCTCCAACGATCAATCCCTTTAATTTTTTTAACTTTCCAGATCTTTTCAATTGTAACAACATTCTTTCAATATTGTACAATTGTTCACCAATATCTTCAATAAATAAAATCTTGCCATCTGTATTCAGCTCAGCATTTGTTCCAACAGCATGCGCAAGTAAGCTGAGGTTTCCGCCAACCACAGAGGCTTTAGTTTTTCCTCTACGGTTCAATTGATTTGCTGAGCATGTATATTGTGTGGGTTTACCCTCAAGTGTATCTTTTAATGATAATGTATAACGGTTGATTCCATTGTCTTCGTTGAAGGCATTGGCCATTGGACCATGTATGGTGGCTATTCCCAATTGCTCTTGAACATAATTGTGCAGAATAGTAATATCACTGAAACCAATGATCCACTTGGGATTTTTCTTGAATTTTTTCCAGTCGATTTTGTCGAGCAAATGGGTAGTGCCATAACCACCTCTTCCACACAAAATGGCCTTTATTTGCGGGTCGTCTAATTGGGCTTGCAAATCATTTAATCTTTCTTCTGGAGTACCTGAAAAATAGTTTTTTGACTTCCCTCCTAATGTTTTGCCTTTGGTTACGGTATATCCCCATTGTTTGAATACTGCAATACAAGCTTCTGCTTTTTGCTTGGGCATATAGCCAGCGGGACAAACAATAGCAATTTTATCACCTGGCTTTAAAAAAGGAGGAATCTTCATCTGGTAAAAATAGTATTTGGTATTCAAATTGTGCCGGGTCCATTCGCTACATTTTGGCTATTTTTGCAAATACGAAATCAGAACATGAAGCCTACTCCAAAAAGATACTTGATTACTTCTGCCTTGCCTTATGCCAATGGATTGAAACATATTGGTCATCTGGCAGGCGCTTATATCCCTGCAGATATTTATGTGCGTTATTTGAGGTCCCAAAAAAGAGATGTTGTATTTGTCTGCGGAAGCGATGAACATGGAACTGCCATCCCTATTCAAGCAATGAAAGAAGGGACAACTGCTCAGGCGATAATCGACAAGTATCATCAGGCGATGAAGGAAGATTTTGCTGATCTGAACATCAGCTTTGATGTATACCATCGAACATCTGATCCCCTTCATCACGAAACTTCCAGTGAGTTTTTCAGCTATCTACATGAAAGGGGAGAGTTGGAGACCAAAGAAACTGAACAATATTTTGACGAATCATCTCAAACTTTTTTGGCTGATCGTTTTATCAAAGGCACATGCCCACATTGCAAAAGCGATAGGGCATTTGGAGATCAATGTGAATCATGCGGAACAGCACTGAGCCCAGATGAATTGATTAATCCTGTTAGTACCATTAGTGGTCACGCTCCAATAAAAAAGAAAACTACACATTGGTACCTTCCGCTTGCAAAACATGAAGATTTTCTAAAAAAGTGGATTATTGAAAAACATGGTCAGGATTGGAGACCTTCTGTTGTAGGGCAATGCAAGAGTTGGATTGATGGTGGCTTACAATCGAGAGCGGTTACAAGAGATCTTGACTGGGGTGTTAAAGTTCCTCTTAAAGATGCTGCTGGTAAAGTGCTCTATGTTTGGTTTGATGCACCTATCGGTTATATATCGGCTACCAAACAATGGGCCTTGGATAACAATAAAGACTGGAAGCCTTATTGGTATGACCAAGATACTCAATTGGTTCATTTTATTGGAAAAGATAATATCGTTTTTCATTGTATCATTTTCCCTGTCATGCTTAAACTGCATGGAAATATTTTGCCATCCAATGTTCCTGCGAATGAATTTCTGAACCTGGAAGGAGATAAAATGAGTACCAGCAGAAATTGGAAGCTGGAAATGAGAGATTATATAGTGGATTTTGTAAAAAAGGAAAATGGCGGAGAACAGTGTGTTGATATGCTTCGTTATTATCTTACCCAAATTGCACCAGAAAGCAAAGACAGTGAGTTTACCTGGAAAGGTTTTCAGGATGCAGTGAACAGTGAACTGGTTTCCATATTTGGAAATTATGTGAACAGGACCTTCGTGTTGATGCATAAGTTGTGTAAGGGTAAAGTGCCGGCCTTTCATACTGCATCGGCAGATGAGAAAGATCTACAAATTCAACAGGATATTCAACAGGCTAAAGTCATTGTTGAACAAGCGCTTGAAGGATACAAATTCCGCGAAGCCTTGTTTGCAGTCATTGACCTTGCGAGAAAGGGAAATCGATACATGCAGGATAAAGAACCCTGGATTGTTGCTAAGCAATTAGCAGAGCATCCGGAAAAACAAGAATTGATTGATAATTGTATGTTCAATTGTTTACAATTGACAGCGAATCTTGCTATCCTAATCAATCCGTTTTTACCTTCAACCGCCAAGAAAATGTGTCAAATGATGAAGGTGGTAGATAAGATGTTGGACTGGGAAAATGCAGGAAGTTTGAAATTGTTAAGTGTAGGCTATTCTTTGAGAGAACCTCAATTGTTGTTCAGGAAAATTGAAGATGAAGAAATAAGTATTCAATTGGAAAAACTCAAAGCTGGATTGACTGTTACTCCATCAAATGAAAATGCGGAAAAGCAAGAAAAAATTGCTGAGCCACTTAAAGCTGAAATTCAGTTTGATGATTTTGCAAAAATCGACTTGAGGACTGGAGTGATATTATCAGCTCAAAAAGTGCCGAAAGCGGACAAACTTCTTCAGTTGGAAGTGGATCTTGGTTTCGAAAAAAGAACAATACTATCGGGGATTGCCATGCATTTCCAACCCGAGGAAATTATCGGGAAACAAGTTGTTGTTGTAGCTAATTTAGCGCCTAGAAAAATGAGGGGAATTGATAGCAATGGAATGATCCTTATGGCTGAAGACGAACAAGGGAAATTACATTTTGTTCAACCGGAAAATAGAATTTCAGGAGGTAATAAGGTTTCATGATTTTTTTGATGAAGCTTATGTAACTTACGCCTGATAAAGTTGCATGCTTATGAAACCTCATATAAAAAAAGTTGCTGTATTAGG
>JBKCGF010000352.1:0-2292 GCA_046303455.1 Chitinophagaceae bacterium
AATCAACATATTAAATCTTGAAAAATTACCTGTCGAGAATAAAAATGGCACTATTCGATTTAATAACATCCCAAAAGGAATTTATAAAGCCAATGTGAGTGCAGAGGGATTTTCAACAAAACTAATTTCCTTTACTGTGGATAACAACACAGAAGTTAATGTAGAAATGACGCCTGATTATAAAAATATAGGCGATGTAGTTGTCAATGCCAATAAAAAAGATTTAAATATTTTTTCTGTCCCTTCATCAATTACTGCATACAATTCAAAACAGATAAGAGACATGCGTTTGTGGGATATGAATGATTTATCCGGCATAGCACCCAACCTTTACTTGTCAAATTCCGGCGACAATCGAAATGTGACTTCAATTAGAGGTATAACTACAACCTCCTACGAACAAGCTGTTGTGACTTATGTTGATGGTGTAGCACAATTCAATTTGGATACTTACATACCACAATTACAAAATGTAGATCGTATTGAAATCATTAGAGGTGCACAAGGCACTCTTTATGGTCGTAATGCTATGGGAGGGATAATCAATATAACTACTAAAAAACCTACAAATACAACCAGTGGTTATGCTGATGTTCAGTTTGGTAATTTTGGACAACAACGTTTTGCAGGAGGCTTCAATATACCATTAGTAAAAAACAAAATGTTTTTAGGTGTTTCTGTACTGCATGATAAAAAAGATGGTTTTTACACCAATACTTTATTCAACCAAAAGTATGACAAACAACAACAAACAATGTTTGACGTACAACTAAGGTATTATTTAAAAAACAATTGGAGTATTCTGGCAAATCATAAACAATACTTTGGAAGAAATAATGGAGCATTCCCTTTGGTTACCAATCTTATCTTATTATTTGATAAACCCTATACATTAGAACAAAATCAGCTGGCGGAGATGAGAGATAATACCTCAAATTCATCACTTAGCATTAAGCATAAAGGGAAAGCATTTGATCTCACGCTTCAGAGCTCCTATCAAAGAAATTACAGATATTACGATAAAACTTTAGACGCTGATTTTTCACCTGCAGATATTGTTGGCATCTATAACAATTACGGCAATCAATTCAACACTGTTGGTATTTTTTCAAATGAACTCCGATTACAGTCGAATAACTCAAGTGATAATTCAAAATTAGAATGGATAGCCGGTGTTTTTCATTTTATTCAAAATAATCCAGGAAAACAAGCTACTGTTTTTGGTAGAGATGCCGATCTAATTGGAATACCTGATGTAAATTTTTCAATTATTTCAAACAATACATCAAAAAATAATGGTATTGCAGGTTATGCAAATCTGGGATACAAGATCAGTGAAAAAATAACTTTGACAGGCGGCCTGAGAGTGGACAATGAAAATAGGTCAATGACTGTATCCAGTGAGTACGAGAAACAACCAATGAATCCTATAGTAACACAACAACCACAATATGCAAAAACCAATTACACTGCATTTTCACCCAAACTTGGTTTTCAGTTCCAACCACTGGAAAACCAATTGGTGTATTTGACTTATGCAAGAGGCTTTAGAAGTGGTGGATTATCCAGTATAAGTTCAGACCCTTCTCAATTACCATTAAGGGCTTTTTTACCAGAGTTCAGCAACATGTTTGAACTAGGAACAAAAGGAGGGAACAAAAAACAAACGATGCGTTATAGTTTTTCTGCATTTTATAATTTAGTAAACAATATTCAAACACCTTTGCTAATTCTTCCAGACGCTGTTACAGTTACTCAAAATGCTGGAAAGCTTAGATCATTTGGTATTGAATTTGAAATGATGGCTCAAATTATAAAAGGGCTTACTGTTCAATATAATAGAGGTATAACTGATGCCAAGTACAGAAAACTTGATGGTGTAAGTAATGGAGAACAAATTGATTTATCAGGAAAAAGACAAGTCTTTACTCCTTCCTTCAATCAATTCATAGCATTACAATATGAAATTAAAATTTCAAAGAATACATGTTCAATTAGAACAGAATATCAACACAACGGAAAACAATATTTTGATTTAGCAAATACGATTGTACAAAACGAATATGGTTTACTCAATCTTAGAACTTCGTTTAGAACAAGACAATTCGATTTTTCTATTTGGGCTAGAAATCTAACTGGCAAAAAGTATATCGACTATGCCTATGATTTTGGTGCAGCTCATTTAGGAAGACCAAGAACAATAGGAGTTGGAATCGGTTATCGATTTAATTGATTAAATCTGCATTAACTTGAATTCCTAATCCAGGTTGGTCCGAAGGCAATAATTTAAAT
>JBKCGF010000353.1:0-6807 GCA_046303455.1 Chitinophagaceae bacterium
GGAGGTTGAATACGATGCCATATCCTTTGGTAATTTTTTTATCATACTCATGCTGCTGATTACCTCTTTGACAAAGGGGGATCAAAAACTGTCGCACCTTGGCTTTAAAAATATTCACCTAAAAATATAGTTGTTTAACTAAAAACATAGTTATATGTTTGTATAACTAAAAAGATAGTTGAATATGAACAAGTCATTGACAAAAGCCGAAGAGCAGGTCATGCAGGTGCTCTGGAAGTTGGAAAAGGGCTACTTGAAAGACATTGTTGAAGCAATGCCTGAGCTCAAGCCGCATAGCAATACGGTTTCTACTGTCATTAAGATTTTGATGGACAAAGGATATGTCAATCATGAAGTACATGGCAGGGTTCATTGCTATTCCGCCAAAGTGAGCAAAGAGGAGTATTCCGGTTCGACCATCAGGAATATCGTGGATGGTTATTTTGAAGGGTCCTTCGCTGATGTTGTTTCCTTTATGGTGGACCAAAAGGATCTCAAGGTTTCTGATTTGGAATTGTTGCTCAAAGAAATGAAGAATAAAAAATAAGCATCATGCAGATAATTTTTTTTTACATACTCAAAGTAGCAGTGTGCAGTGCACTGCTTTATGGATATTATCTCGCCGTTTTAAAGGATAGGCAATTCCATCATTACAACAGATTTTATCTGTTGGCTGTTTTTCTGATTTCTTGGATTATTCCACTGATAGAAATTGAGTTGACACCATTTCAAGGAGCGACCACTCCAGTCACCTATCAGCTGGCGGAAGTCATCGCTGACAACAACAGCAGTTTTGAGGGAATGGTGATTGAAGCTCAATCTTATTTCAATTGGCATTGGATTCTTGCATTGGCTTTGGGAATCATTTCCTTTGTTGTATTGACAGGTGTAGTGCGCTCACTGATCAATATTCTTCATTTGATCAGGTGGAATCCGGTCAATCGTTTAAAAGATTTGAAGCTGGTCATGACTGATGCAAAAGGCACTCCCTATTCTTTCTTTTCTTATATTTTTTGGAACAGAAATCTTGATGTGGATAGCAGGATAGGACAACAAATGCTGGCCCATGAGTTGGTTCATTTCCGTCAGAAACATTCAATAGACAAGTTGTTGATTGAGGTGATGATGGTGGTCGGATGGTTCAATCCTGTTTTCTGGATCTTGAAAAGGGAGCTGTATTTGATCCATGAATTCATTGCAGACAGCAGGTCCATCGAGAACAAAGACAGTGCCCTGCTTGCCGAACTATTGCTGGCTGCCGCGTACCCACAACAACAAAATATTTTTACCCATCCATTTTTCTTTTCACCGATTAAACGCAGAATTACAATGTTAAAAAAAGTCTCCTCTTCCCGTTTTGGATATTTCAGGCGGATCATTGCTTTACCCATTGCTGGGATACTTCTAATGTTTTTTGCTTTTCGAATTCCCAATCAAGGAATGAATTCAGTTGGTTTGGATGCAAAATATGTTGTGGTGTTGGATGCTGGGCATGGTGGTAATGATCCTGGCGCAAAAGCTGCAACCGGTGAAAAGGAAGCGGATATGTCCCTTCAACTTGTTCAAAAAATTGTTGCGTTGAACAAGAATCCCATGATCAGGTTTGAGTTATCAAGGGATAAAGACGAATACATCAAGGTTACAGACCGGACGATTTTTGCAAACGAGAAAAAAGCGGATCTCTTTGTTTCTGTTCATATCAATGCTTCTCCCAACAAGTCTCTTTCGGGTTTAGAGATTTACGCACCAAAGGAAGGCACTCCGGTTTTTTCAAAGAGCATTCCTTTGGCCAGCATCATGAAAGAATCCCTCGCTGATATTTTCAGCAGCACTACAGTAAAGACCAGAAAAATGGGTATCTGGGTGTTAGACAAATCGTCTGTTCCCGCCATCATGGTGCACCCAGGATTTATTACAAACGAAAAGGATCTTGCCATTATCAAAAACAAACAGGAGGAAATTGCAGCTAAAATCTTGGACGGCATAGTGAAATACCTTGTGCAAAAGGAACAGGGCGTTGCATCAATACCCAGTAAAGCGGATTAAAGAATTTGAATATCAGTTTACAGGGGCCTTGTGCCCCTTTTTTTTATTTATTGGAAATAAATTCTAAATAATAGAAATATATTCTAATTTTGTAAAAATAAGTGAGAATGGTTGTTGTGTCTAAGGCAGTGCTTAGGGATTTCGCTGAAAAGTATCCAGAGGCAGCTGTTTCAGTCTTTAAGTGGTATAATGTGGTTTGTTCCTCAGATTGGAAAAATTTTTCTGAAATGAAAAATAGCTTTAATTCAGTTGATGCAGTTGGAAATGATCGATATGTATTTGATTTGAAGGGGAATCATTTTCGGCTCATTGCATTGATTATTTTCAAAGTCAGGACTGTTTTTATTCTTTTTGTTGGAACACATAGCGACTATGATCAATTGGATGCATCAACAGTCACTTTTAAAAAACATTGATCGATGAAATACAAAATCAATTCCAAAAAGGAATATCACCAAACGATGGTGGATGTATATGAGCTGATGAACAAAGGGGAGCATCTTCTGACTGAGGCCGAAATGAACAAGCTTTCAATCATGGCAGAAGCTGCAGAAAAATATGAGAACGATGTGCTTCATTTGAAACCGCAAAGACAGCCTCAGTCAATACCAGAAATGGTTGAGTTGAAAATGTTTGAGCAGAAAATCACTCAATCCGCCCTGGCTGAATATTTGGGTTTATCCCGGTCTAAAGTTTCTGAAATCCTCTCAGGTAAAAGAAAGCCTGACGTATCTTTCTTAAAAGGAATTTATGAACGGTTGCAAATTGATGCAGACTTTTTGCTGACCCATGTATAGTAAGGATTTGATGCCTATCGGCTTATTTGCTTAATATTGACGAATACCCAAAATGTCCGATTATCCAGGACGCTTATATTGTTGCCGGACTCATAGAGTGATTCTAAAAATATTTGCAACAGTATTGAGAATATTTAAATTTCATTAGTTTTTTTGTTCTTGAGTAGCAGCAAAGAATTCTTTAACTTTCATCTATGTCTGTTTCCGTTTTAAAAATACATCCAGCCGATAATGTTATTGTGGCATTGAAAAATCTAAATGCTAACACAGAAGTTGAATTGCATGGAGAACATTTTACAATGCTGGAAAATATCCAAGCTAAACACAAGTTTTATACTGAAGATTTGGAGTTGAAATCTCCAGTAATCATGTATGGAGTCTTGGTTGGAAAGGTTACCAGAGCAGTTAAAAAAGGTGAGTTGATGTCGACTCAAAATCTCCAGCATGCAGCAGAGCCATATGTAATTAGGAATACACAATTTCATTGGACGGCACCTGATGTGAGTAAGTGGAGGGATAGGATATTTATGGGCTATCACAGGAATGATGGTAGTGTTGGAACGGCCAATTATTGGTTGTTTATCCCAACAGTATTTTGTGAAAACAGAAACTTGGATGTGATCAAAGAAGCACTGCATAATGAACTTGGTTATGCGGTTACGGATAAATACAAGTCCTACACCAAAGGCTTGTTAGCGGCTTATCAAGAAGGGAAATCTTTAGACCAAGGGCTTGAATTGGCTGTAGAGAAAAGAACAAATCGCGTTTTTGAAAATATTGATGGAATAAAATTTTTAAATCATACTGGAGGATGTGGTGGTACCAGACAAGATGCAGCCACTTTGCAAAACTTGCTCGCTGCTTATGCTGATCATCCTAACGTAGGTGGAATAACTGTTTTGAGTTTAGGTTGCCAGCATCTTCAATTGAATGAGTTGCTGGATGCCATCAAAACACGTAATCCACTTTTTGATAAACCAGTTTTCAGTTTTGAACAGCAAGCAGGTTTAAGTGAAGAAGAGATTGTTAAACAAGCGATCAAAACTACATTCAAAGGTTTAATTGAGTTGAATAAACAAACAAGAGAACCTGCCACTTTAGATCATCTTACCATTGGTGTTAAATGTGGAGGTAGTGACGGGTTTAGTGGAATCAGTGCCAATCCGGCAGTCGGTCATTGCGCAGATCTATTGGTTGCACTTGGAGGAAAAGTATTGCTGGCAGAATTTCCAGAGCTATGTGGTGCTGAGCAAGAGTTGATTGATAGAAGTGTAGATCAGCCAACAGCAGAAAAGTTTATTCGCTTGATGGAAGAATACACTGCACAAGCCATGCAAGTAGGTTCTGGTTTTCACATGAATCCATCGCCTGGAAATATAAAAGATGGACTGATTACAGATGCAATAAAAAGTGCAGGTGCTTGTAAGAAGGGTGGATCATCTTCTGTTGTGAGTGTGTTGGATTATACAGAAAAAGCAACTCAAGCAGGTTTGAGTTTGGTGTGTACTCCAGGTAATGATGTTGAAGCAACCACAGGTAAGGCTGCATCGGGTGCAACATTGATTTTGTTTACCACAGGATTAGGTACACCTACTGGAAATCCTGTTTGTCCAACTATTAAAATATCTACCAATACCTCACTTGCTAAACGCATGCCGGATATCATTGATATTGATTGCGGACCAATTGTGGCTGGTGAAAAAACAATTGAAGAGATGGGGGAGGAGATTTTAGAGTATTGCATTAAAGCTGCCAGTGGTGACATAATTCCCAAAGCAGTACTATTGAATCAGGATGATTTTATACCCTGGAAACGGGGAGTGTCTTTATAAAAAAAGGGGTGGTTTACCACCCCTCATCCACCTACGGCGGACAAGCTCTATCCGCGATAGCGGGACTCGGAGCCCCTCCTATCTTAGGAGGGGAGCTGATATCTTATAGCTTATGCGTTTCTGTTGATACAGTTTAGATCTTCGAAGGCTGTTTTTAATCTGGCGATGAAAGTTTCTTCGCCTTTTCTCAACCACACTCTTGGGTCATAGTATTTTTTATTTGGCTTATCTGCACCTTCAGGATTTCCCAATTGTGCCTGGAGATAAGCTTCATTCTTTTTATAATTATTGAGTACACCTTCCCAGAAGGCCCATTGTAAATCTGTATCAATGTTCATTTTGATTGCACCATAACCAATTGCTTCTCTGATTTGGTGTTGAGGAGAACCTGATCCACCATGGAAAACAAAGAATACAGGTTTTTCTCCTGTGTTGAATTGCTTTTGAATATAGTCTTGTGAATTCTTCAGAATTTCAGGGCGAAGTTGAACGTTTCCAGGGCTGTATACGCCATGAACATTTCCGAATGCAGCAGCAACAGTAAACAAATCGCCAACCTTTTTTAGTTCTTCATATGCATGAGCAACATGTTGAGGTTGAGTATACAATTTATCATTTTCAACATCAGAATTATCCACGCCATCTTCTTCACCACCAGTCACACCCAATTCAATTTCAATACCCATACCCAATGGAGCCATCCTTTTGTAAAATTGTGCGGATGTTTCAATGTTTTCTTCTAGTGGCTCTTCACTTAAATCCAACATATGAGAACTGAACAAAGGCTGCCCCTTTTCTTTCTTAAATTGCTCACCTGCATTGATTAATGCGCTGATCCATGGTAACCATTTTTTTGCTGCATGGTCAGTGTGTAAAACAACTGGCACGCCATAATATTTAGCAATATTGTGAATATGCAAAGCGCCAGAAATAGCTCCAGATATATTTGCTTGAAGTTGATCATTTGGCATGCCTTTACCAGCAATGAACTGTGCTCCACCATTGGAGAACTGAACAATTACAGGCGAGTTAACAGCAGCAGCTGCTTCCAATGTGGCGTTGATGGTATCTGTTCCTGTTGTGTTTACAGCAGGTAATGCAAATTGATTGTCTTTTGCGTCTTGATAAAGTGATTTAAGATCTTCTCCGAATAATACTCCAGCTTTGTATTTGCCCATGTTGGTTGTTTTAGGAATGGCAAATATCGGAAAAATGAGGGATACTCTATACCCTTTCTGGTACTTCTAAGGGGTGAGATTTCCAATCGCGGTCATAAGGGACAAACCAGGAGAGCCAGATACTTCTGGAAAGGCGCATGAAGAGGGGTTGCATTAAAATCATCAAAACAGCATTAGTCCCCATCCACCAGAAAAAACGTGTATCATCTAAAGACAGTCCTATCAATACCCACCATGCAATAAATGTAGAAACACTAAATGCTACAGTAAGCGCATAGCTCACATACCCCGTTCCGTAATAAAAGCCCACTTCAATTTCAGTTGCTTGTCCACATACTGGACATTGCTCATTCATTTTGGTGAATTCCCCTATTTTGTAGGCATTCGATGAACAGAAAATATTGCCTTCTCTACAACGGGGACATTTGTTATTCAGTATACTATAGAG
Organism: Chitinophagaceae bacterium; assembly: GCA_046303455.1. Taxonomy (GTDB): domain Bacteria; phylum Bacteroidota; class Bacteroidia; order Chitinophagales; family Chitinophagaceae; genus Pollutibacter. The sequence goes on from JBKCGF010000353.1 coordinate 6,302, forward strand.
ATATGTTTTCTTGAATCCCATGATGTTGTTTTGGCAAAGTTATCATGATTCTAATCATTCTTCTGTGATAAAAGTCGCATTAAAGCACATCCAATAATTTTTCCATTTTAATGCTTCTTGAACCTTTAATGAGCAGTTGTGCATTGGAAGGTAAATTTGCTTTGAGCCAGTCTGCTGCTGCAGTAACGTTCTCAAAAAAATGATATGGATGCTTTACCGCTGCAAAGTCTCCGCCCACTAAGAAGCTATTAGTAAGCTTTAAATTTTTCAGTTGTTCAATCAATTGCTGGTGTTCTTGAATAGACTCATTGCCCAGTTCCATCATCCCTCCAAGAAAAAGGTATTTATTTTCACCTTCCAGTTTCGCAAAATTTTCAATGGCAACTTGCATGCTGCTTGGGTTTGCATTGTAAGCATCTAAAATGATGGTATTGCTTCCTTTTTTGATGAGTTGTGATCTTGCATTATCAGGAGTATATGATTCAATTGCATTTCTGATGTTGTCA
>JBKCGF010000354.1:0-1981 GCA_046303455.1 Chitinophagaceae bacterium
AACAGGGAATAGGGAACAGGGATTAGGGAGTACCACCCCGTCTCACATTCGCTTCGCTCATTTGATCCACCCCTTCCCGAATCGGGCTTCACCCTCTCGGGATGAAACACCTATTCTTGGAGAGGAGTTGTTTATTTTCTACCTAAACCTTAATCCCTGTTGCCTATTCCCTATTCCCTATTCCCTAAACATATCTTCCTTAACTTCGCGGAAATTTAAAATAATGGAACTTAAAGAAAAGATACTGGCTGCCTGGAGTGATCGTGAATTGTTGAAAGATGCGCAGTATGCGGATGCTGTTCGTGAGGTAATTGAAGAAGTGGACAAAGGTCGTTTGCGTGTGGCAGAAAAAATAAATGAAGACTGGGTGGTAAACGAGTGGGTAAAGCAAGCGATTTTGATGTATTTCGGAATCCAGCAAATGCAGACCTGGGAATTGGCACCATTTGAGTTTTATGATAAAATGCTATTGAAAAAAGATTATAAATCTTTGGGTGTTCGTGCTGTGCCGCATGCAGTTGCGCGTTATGGTGCTTATTTGGCAAAGAATGTGGTGTTGATGCCTTCTTACGTAAATATTGGTGCTTATGTGGATGAGGGTACTATGGTGGATACCTGGGCGACTGTCGGCAGTTGCGCACAAATTGGAAAAGGTGTACACCTGAGTGGTGGTGTGGGTATTGGTGGTGTATTGGAGCCATTACAAGCAACTCCTGTAATCATTGAAGATGGATGTTTCATCGGAAGCCGTTGCATAGTTGTAGAAGGAGTGGTGGTTGAAAAAGAAGCAGTATTGGGAGCCAATGTGGTGCTGACAAAATCAACAAAAATCATCGACGTAAGTGGTCCAACTCCAATAGAATACAAAGGACGTGTTCCAGCAAGGTCTGTTGTGATACCTGGTTCATATACAAAGGAGTTTCCCGCTGGTAAATACGAAGTGGGTTGTGCTTTGATCATTGGTCAGCGTAAAGCCAGTACTGATCTCAAGACCAGTCTAAATGATGCTTTGCGCGATTTCAACGTATCGGTTTAAGTTTACCCTTATTTGTTTTGATTAACTTTGACCAATGCAAGTGAAGCTGGAAAAATTAGAGACGTTGATCATTGGTAAAGTAGCTGAAGCTGCAAGCCAACTTCAATTGCCTGCATTTGTGGTGGGTGGTTTCGTGCGTGATAAATTGTTAGGCCGACTCTGTAAAGATATTGATGTGGTTTGTTTGGGTGATGCAATTGAATTGGCCAATAAAGTGAGCGAACTGTTTCAGCCGCAACCTAAGGTTTCCTGGTTTAAAAATTTTGGGACAGCACATATCAATATACAAGGGTATGATGTAGAGTTTGTCGGTGCCCGAAAAGAAAGCTACCAGCAACATTCCAGAAACCCGACAGTCGAACCAGGAACCATCAAAGACGATCAGGAAAGAAGAGACTTTACCATCAATGCCTTGGCTATTGATTTACATGAAGCATTGTCTGATGAAATCAAATTGGTCGACCCTTTCAATGGCGTACAAGATTTAGAAGATAAAATTATCAAGACTCCTTTATCACCGGATAAAACATTCAGTGATGACCCTTTAAGAATGTTGCGTGCCATTCGCTTTGCTACGCAATTGGGTTTTGTAATTGAGTCAAACACCTTACTTGGTATTGCAGATACGGCTCATCGCATTTCCATCATCAGTCAGGAACGCATAACCGATGAGCTGAATAAAATCATGCTTTCTCCTAAGCCTTCCATTGGTTGGGATCTGCTTTATAAAACTGGGTTGTTGAAAGTAATTTTCCCTGCGATGGTTGATTTGGCTGGTGCTGAGTACATCGATGGAAGAGGACACAAAGACAATTTCTATCATACATTACAGGTATTGGATAATATCTGTTTGCATACCGATAATCTTTGGTTGCGTTGGGCTGCTTTGTTGCATGATATTGCAAAACCCGCGACAAAAAGATTTGAGCAGGGTATTGGTTGGAC
>JBKCGF010000355.1:0-4711 GCA_046303455.1 Chitinophagaceae bacterium
TGGTACCAGAATTGGATGAAAAGATGCAAGGGGGCAACGACTGCAATAACATTTCCAGGAACACCCAACAAGGCCGCTGGCAATAAAAAGAAGGTGAATATTCTGAAAAAAACTGAAATGCTTTGTCTCAACGCGCATGCAAGATTAAATTCCTCACTGCTATGGTGAACGATATGTGCATTCCAAAAAATGTTGGTCGTGTGTTGAATGCGATGAATGCAATAACCAGAAAAATCAAGTGCAAAAAATGCAATGATGTAAACCCAAATACTTTCTTCTATTTGTATTAAGGCAAGGTTTTTATACATCCAGTCATAGCTAATGATTGCTATACTTAGTCCCAGTACATCTTTGGTTACATTGGTAACACCGGATGAGAGAGAAGAGATCATATCCATCACTCTCACTGTATCTTTTCCAGTTCTTATGCCATACCATTTTTCCAGTAATACCAACAATAGAAATATTGGCATCGCTACCAGTAAAATCTTTCCATAAGTTTCCATATCTCACTGTTTTGTCCCACCAATTTCGTTCATTTTATTTAAATTGTAGAATCATGGCAACAATTCCTCTTTCTCTTCCTCTTTCTAAGGTTTCTCACGAATGTACAGGGCATGTTTTTGAATGTGTAGACGCCCATACCTGCGGCAATCCAGTCCGACTGGTGGTTTCTGGCGGACCCGCATTGGAGGGTAACAACATGAGTGAAAAACGACAACATTTTCTAAAGGAGTTCGACTGGATCCGAAAGGGATTGATGTTCGAGCCAAGGGGTCACGATATGATGAGTGGAAGTATTTTGTACCCACCGCACGATCCCCAAAACGATTTTGCTGTTTTATTTATTGAAACCAGTGGATGCCTGCCCATGTGCGGACATGGTACCATAGGTACAATTACTGCTGCAATCGAATCGGGATTGGTCAAACCCAAGCAAGCTGGTAAAATAAGAATGGAAGCACCTGCTGGTTTGGTTGAAATCGAATATACAATGGTCGGCACCAAAGTGACTTCCGTAAAACTCACCAACGTACCGGGTTATTTGGACCAACAAGATTTAGAAGTGGAGTGTCCTGGGCTCGGTAACATCAAAGTGGATGTAGCCTATGGAGGAAATTTTTATGCAATTGTAGATGTGCAAGAAAATTTCAAGGGACTTCAATTTTTTACTGCGGACCAGCTGATCAGCATGGCACGTCAACTGAGGAAGAATATCAATGCAAAATATACGTTCGTTCATCCTGAAAATCCAACCATACATTCCTGTTCGCATATACTTTGGTGTGGTGAAGTAATTGATCCAACGTCAACAGCAAGGAATGCTGTTTTCTATGGAGATAAAGCAATTGATCGTTCTCCTTGTGGAACTGGCACCAGTGCTAGGATGGCACAATGGTACACCAAGGGAAAGCTAAATAAAGGAGATGAATTTATTCACGAGAGTATCATTGGCAGTAAGTTCATTGGCAGAATTGAAGAAGAGACTACAGTCGATGGTAAACCAGCCATGCGTCCATCTATAGAAGGTTGGGCAAAAATTTACGGACACAATATTATTTCGATTGACCCCAACGATGATCCATATGCACATGGATTTCAAGTGATATAAACCAATACAATGAAACAATTGCTTTTTGTCTTTCTCCTTTGTTCTTTTCATTTTTCACAAGCGCAAAAGAGTAGCCCAGATTTTATATGGTATGATAAACCCGCAAAAGTTTTTGAAGATGCACTACCATTAGGAAACGGTAGAATAGGTGCAATGGTATATGGTGGAATTGAAAAGGAAAGAATCTCATTGAATGAAGCAACATTATGGGCAGGATATCCAGTAGATCCGAACATGAACCCTGCTGCAAAAAATTATTTGCCATTGATCCGTGAAGCCTTGTTTGCAGAAGACTATAAAAAAGCAGATAGTCTTACCAGATTTATTCAAGGGAAATTCTCTTCTTCTTATGCACCATTGGGCAACTTATTCATTGATTTTGGAATAAAGGATGCTAGTAATTATAAACGCAGATTAGACCTCAATACTGGCATGCACCAAATGAGTTTTGATGCGGATGGCACACATTATACAAGGGAAACATTTGTGTCTCATCCAGATCAAGTACTCATGATGAAGATAAAGTCGTCTGGCAAAAACAAAATGAACATTTCTCTATCGTTCAATAGTTTACTCCACCACAAAGTGGAAGCAGAGCTAGGTGCATTCTTGTTATCCAAGAACAGATTACAAATGAAAGGAATTGCGCCTTCGGTGGCGGAGCCAAATTATCGTGGGAATATAAAAGATGCAGTGCTATATGATTCCTCCAAATCGATGCGTTTTGTAGCGGATGCTGGTATTTATCAAACTGATGGCAAAATCAAAACGGTTGGCGATAAGCTTATGGTTGATGGTGCAACAGAAATCATTTTGTTCGTCTCTCTGGCCACCAGCTTTAATGGGTTTGATAAAAATCCTGCCTTGCAAGGAAAAGATGAATTGGCAATATCCGATCAGCATCTGAGAAAATTAGCAAGTAAGAAATACGAAGAGATCAAATTGAAACACGTACAAGATTTTTCATCTTATTACAACCGTGTTCAATTGAATTTGGAAAACAGAGAGCGTAGGTCTATTCCAACTGATGAAAGACTCAGGCAGTTTGCAAAAGGTACAGTAGATAATGATTTGGCTTCCTTGTATTGTCAATTTGGACGGTACCTCATGATCAGCGCATCACGTACACCAGATGTGCCAATGAATCTTCAAGGTATTTGGAACGAACAAGTGAGGCCACCATGGAGCAGCAACTACACCATCAACATCAATACACAAATGAATTATTGGGCCGCTGAAACGGCTAATCTTTCTGAGTTTCACAAGCCGCTATTTGGTTTCATCAAGAACCTGAGTAAAACAGGGGCCGTGACTGCCAAAACTTTTTATGGTGTAGATGGATGGGTCGCACACCACAATTCGGACATTTGGGCTATAAGCAACCCTGTTGGTGATTTTGGCAAGGGTGATCCTGTTTGGGCAAATTGGACAATGGGAGGTGCCTGGCTTGCAACCCACTTGTGGGAACATTTTTTATTTACCAACGACACCTCTTTTCTTAAAAATACAGCATATCCAATTTTAAAACAAGCCGCTGTTTTTTGTCAGCAGTTTTTGGTGAAAGATGCCAATGGAAAATGGGTAACGGCTCCGTCAACATCACCTGAAAATGTATTCATCAACAACAAAGGATTCAAAGGAGCTGTATTGTATGGAGGTACTGCAGATCTGGCAATGATTCGTGAATTATTCGCCAATGTGTTAGACGCAGAAGCAGTTTTAAAAAATGATGTTGATTTTTCATCGCAGATAAAGCAAATGCATACTGATTTGTATCCTTATCAAATTGGCCAAAAAGGTAATCTGCAGGAATGGTATTATGATTGGGAGGATGAAGACCCCAAACATAGACATGTATCCCATTTGTATGGATTGTATCCTGGTACTTCCATCACCTTCAATAAAACACCTGCATTGGCTAATGCGGTGAAAAGATCATTGGAGCTGAGGACGAACAATGGTACTGGTTGGTCCATTGCGTGGAAGATCAATCTTTGGGCAAGATTACACAATGCTGAAAGAGCATATGATGCGCTTCAAACAATACTGACCTATTACCCTGCAGACAAAAATGAAGTGAAGATGGCTGGTGGCGGAACTTATCCCAATTTATTGGATGCCCATCCTCCATTTCAGATTGATGGAAATTTTGGTGCAACTGCTGGTATCATTGAAATGTTGATGCAAAGCCACGATGGTGAAATTGAATTGTTGCCAGCCTTGCCTGCACAATGGAAATCAGGTTCTATCCATGGAGTCAAAGCAAGAGGAGGGTTTACTGTCGATATTACTTGGTTGGATGGCAAGTTGAAAAAAGCAGTCATCAAAGGGAAGCATCCATTGGGCTCACGCGTTTCTTATAATGGACAAACTTGGCAGGTGAAACCCAATCAAACTTTGGTCATAAGCTTGTAATAAAAAATGAATTAAAAACTTTGTCATGCAAAAAAAATAATGTTGCCTCTCGTATTGTTCTTGTTGAATACTCTTGCAGTTTTTGCACAAGAAAATAAAGTATGGACAAATGAAGAAGCAAACAAATGGTACAGTCAACAACCCTGGTTGGTGGGAGCAAATTTTCTTCCAAGTTCAGCGATCAATCAATTGGAAATGTGGCAGGCTGATACATTTGATCCTCAAACTATTTCAAAAGAACTTTCATGGGCTTCATCTATTGGCATGAATGTGATGCGTGTCTATCTCCACGATTTAGCATGGCAGGTAGACCCAGCAGGGTTTAAAAACAGAATGCATGTTTTTTTGGATATAGCCGCTAAATACAAGATCAAAATACTTTTTACGTTGCTGGATGATTGCTGGAACCCAGATGCTTATCCAGGAAAACAACCGCTTCCAAAGCCAGGCATCCACAACAGTGGATGGGTGAGGAGCCCAACGATTGCAGTGCACGACAATCCATTGCGTTGGAATTTGCTCGAAGCCTATGTTAAGGATGTGCTTGCCACCTTCAAAGATGATAAACGAATACTGATGTGGGATTTGTATAATGAGCCAGGAAACAGTGGATATGGTATGTCGTCTTTAGAACTGTTGAAAAGTGTTTTTGAATGGGCTTGGTTTGTTCGTCCAGTTCAACCC
>JBKCGF010000356.1:0-1978 GCA_046303455.1 Chitinophagaceae bacterium
ATCATTCCCTAATAGAATACTCATTGATTTGTAACCACTAAAATTAATTTCCAAGTAGCCTCCTTTCTCTGCGTTGATGGAGAAAGTTCCATTGATCGTGCTGAGTACTTTTGTTGTTGTATTCTTTACGGCAACTGTTGCACCCTGCAAAGCCTTACCATTCTCGTCTACAATGGTTCCAGTGTATGTAGTTTGCTGCGCAAATACCACAAACTGAAATATAATTAATATGGCAGAGAGAATGATTTTCATATCTGTAAATTAAAGCATTTCATTAACTACTCAAATGTCAAACTAGATTAGTAAATTCATAGCACTAAACAACCCATCATGAAATTTCGTCTACTCCTCTCATTCTTGCTGATAGTTAGTTTGACTTCACAAGCTCAGGATACGTTGCCTATTTACCGCAAGCTGGCAGAAATTGCAGTCATTGATCAGAAAGTGATGATTCCAATGCGTGATGGAGTAAGACTTGCTACAGATATTTACCGACCAAAAGGTGGTGGTAAACATCCGCTTATATTATCTCGTACTCCTTATAATTTCAACAGTTGGGTGGATGGTAAAATGACTGCCCGCAGTTTCGAAGAAGCCTACGAAGCGGTGAGTCGCGGTTATGCCTTTGCAGTACAAAACGAACGTGGTCGCTTTTTCTCTGAAGGCGAATGGGATATTCTTGGCACGCCCGTCACCGATGGAGATGATGCATTCTCCTGGTTTGCAGCCCAATCTTGGTCGAATGGTAAAATTGGATTGATTGGTTGTTCATCAACAGCCGAATGGCAAATGGCCGTTGCATCTCGCAAACATCCTGCACTTGGTGCTATCGTTGCACAAGGTTTTGGAGCAGGCGTTGGTAAGGTGGGTCGTTTTCAGGAACAAGGCAACTGGTTCCGTGGTGGAGCGCAGCAAATGTTATTTACATCCTGGTTGTATGGAACGCAGAATGATAAATACAAACCGACGCTTCCAAAGGACATGACGCAGCAGGATTTGATTCGTATTTCTAGGTTTTATGATATGGCGACAGAAATGCCGCGTGTGGATTGGGGGAAAGCGTTCAACCATTTACCAGTAAGCGAAATCATTCGCAATGTAGATGGTCAGGTAGGTGTGTATGAAAACATGATTGCACGTACACCCAATGACCCACAGTGGTATTCAGGTGGATTATGGCACGATAACATGCCGATTGATGTTCCGGGTTATTGGTTTGTGTCTTGGTTTGATGTTTCTTCTGGTCCGAATATTGAATTGTTCAATCACCTGCGTAATTCAGCAAAGGACAAAAAAGTTGCAGATAATCAATATTTAGTGATTGCTCCTGTTCTGCATTGTTCTTATAAGCGCGCGACAGAAGACACCAAAGTGGGTCAACTCAGTGTTGGTGATGCAAGATTAAATTATGATGAACTCACATGGTCGTGGTTCGATCTTCACTTAAAAGGTGAAGCCAATGATTTCAAACAAAAAAATCCTCGTGTGCGCTACTATACCATGGGTGCAAATAAATGGCAAGCTGCCGATAGTTTTCCATTGCCTGGAACACGTATACAAAACATGTGGCTTAACAGTGGTGGACATGCCAATACCAGAAATGGTGATGGTGCACTGGTTGCTTCAGCACCTACTAAGTCTCCAGCGAAAGATGCTCCAGATACATTTACCTACGATCCATTAAAGCCGGTCCCTTCTGTCGGCGGTAACGTATGCTGCACAGGCAATGCAATTCAAGGTGGTTCTTTTGATCAATCAGAACTTGAGCTTCGTGATGATATTCTTGTCTATACTACTGAACCATTGACCGAAGGAATGGAAGTGACTGGTTTCATTGAATCTACGTTGTTTGTTTCATCGACAGGTGCTGATACGGATATTACTTTGAAGTTAATTGATGTGCATCCAGATGGTAAAGCGTATAACCTTGATGAGACCATTCAACGCATGCGTTATCGCGAAGGATATGATAAAGAAG
>JBKCGF010000357.1:0-1599 GCA_046303455.1 Chitinophagaceae bacterium
AATCCGTATCTATCCATCATCCTAACCAAAAACCAAAGATCCAAAAGTCCGAAAGCCTGAATCCAAAATCCGAAAACCCAAGAATCCAAAAATTTTAACCAGTAAAGGCTTTAGACAAAAAACCCGGTGTTTTCACCGGGTTTTTCTATTATAACAATCCTTTGGTTGTAGGAAGTGCATCACTATTCAAATCTTTTCGAACTGCCATCCTAATGGCTTTCGCAAAAGCTTTAAAGATCGCTTCTATTTTATGGTGCTCATTATCTCCCTTACAGGAAATATTCAAATTACACTTACAAGCATCAGAAAAGGATTTGAAAAAATGGAAAAACATTTCTGTCGGCATGTCTCCTATCTTCTCTCTCTTAAACTCTGCATCCCATACAATCCAGTTTCTTCCACCGAAATCTATCAAAACTTTTGCTTCAGCATCATCCATTGGCAAGGCAAATCCATACCGCTCCATTCCGCGTTTATCTGATAACGCCAAAAACATAGCCTCTCCCAATGCAATACCAGTATCTTCAATAGTATGGTGTTCATCAATATGCAAATCTCCTTTGACCTTAATCGATAAATCCATTTTCCCATGTCTTGCAATCTGATCTAACATATGGTCGAAAAATCCTAAACCGGTAGAAATAGATGAAGTACCATTCCCATCTACGTTCAAGTCAATATCAATCTGTGTTTCATTGGTTTTACGTGTGTGTAAAACTTTTCGCATACCATGTTTAATGTAGCGATAAATTTCCGACCATTCAGTTGTCATCAAACAAATGATGCTTTTTAATTCTACATCGAGTGAGTTAACATCTAGACTGCCTACACCATCAGGATTGTTGATGAAGATACATTTGCAACCTAAATTTTTTGCCAACTGTATGTCGGTCAACCTATCTCCTATCACCAATGAATCTTGTAAATCATAGCTAGAATTATTCAGGTACTTTCCCAACATACCTGTTCCAGGTTTTCTGTTGGGTGAATTTTCTGCTGGCAGACTTGGATCAATAAACAACTCGTGAAACACTACACCTTCCCCTAAAAAAGTTTTTAGAATATGCTCATGTATGGGCTCGAAATCTTCTTTTGGAAAAGATGTTGTCCCTAGTCCATCTTGGTTGGAAACCATTGCGAGCTCAAAATCAAATTCCTGAGCGATACGCGACATGTATTGTATAGCACCTGGGTAAAATTCAAGTTTGCTGAAATGGTCGATTTGAAAAGTAGGAGGAGCTTCTTTGATGAGTGTTCCGTCCCTATCAATGAACAATACTTTCTTCATTTTATGCTTGGTTGAAATTAATTATTGCTTGAATTAGTTTTTCATTTTCAGCTGGCGTGCCAATTGTTATCCTTAAGCAACCTGCACACTTCTCCACATTGCTTCTGTCCCTTACTACAATACCTTCAGCGACTAAATAGGCATACAAGGAGGTAGCATCTTTGAACTTCACCAATAAGAAATTGGCATCTGAAGGATAAACCTTTTCCACTTCCGTCATTTCAGAAAGTAAACGTTCCATCTGTTGGCGTTCATTTACTAAAGTCACGATCATATCGTTTACTTGTCCAATTTCATCCAAGGCTTTCAGT
>JBKCGF010000358.1:0-21735 GCA_046303455.1 Chitinophagaceae bacterium
GGTCGCTGCATCTTGTCTGGTACCACCGCATCCTCCAGTATGGTTTAAAAATTTTATTCCATCAATATTTTAAAATACACGATTTGCTTTTTTTCCTGCAGTCAATTAAACTTCTTGGTCTAACGATTTTCCTTCTTGATAAGCTGCTAACAAGGATTTGGTGAAGGACTTGTATTTATCAGTAACAGCATATCAAAGTTCATTGTGCATTGCTTCTTTGATTACATCCAGGTTTCTATTTTCACAAAAAACCGTTGGAATAAACAACCAATAATTGGCCGTCCCAACACTACCATCTTTCCTGTGATAGCCCTTAAAAGTCTTTTCCTTCCACTTACTCACATCAGGAGCCTTCCACTGATACTGTGAATTCCTAATGGTATATTGCTCTGCAGCATGCTGGAGGTTTTGAGTGGACATCAACTCACCTTTTTTAACCGCTTTGGTAACCTTTCCAACCAAGACCCCGTACATTTTCACTGGAGATCCCAGCTCTAAATCTTCAGTATAAAATTTGTGTTTAGCCTGGATATCTTCCAGCATAGTATAACATGCTCCTTCCAATTCAACTTCTGTGTTAGCAGGAAGATTTTTCAATGCCACAATAACATTATCGGATGGATGTATTTTTAAAATGGAAACAGACATAGATGAAAGTTAAAGAATTCTTCGCTTTAACTCAAGATCAAAAGCAAAAGTCCAAACAATAGCTGTTTGGACTTTGCGGAGACTGAGGGATTCGAACCCTCGATACCCCTTTCGAAGTATACACACTTTCCAGGCGTGCTCCTTCAACCACTCGGACAAGTCTCCCTTAGAAGGAGTGCAAAATTAAACGTATTCACTCAGAAGCGAAAGATTTTTTTGGCGTTTGCAGTTGTGGTTTTATCAACCTCTTCAACTGATACGCCTTTCAATTCAGCAATCTTATTGGCAATATGAACCAAATAGCTACTCTCATTTCTTTTACCCCTGTAAGGACCTGGTGATAAATAAGGCGCATCAGTTTCCAAAACCAAATGCTCCAAAGATGTTTGCTCCACAATTGTTGCAAGTCCAGCGTTCTTATAAGTGACAACACCTCCAATTCCCAAATAAAACCCAAGCTCAATTACCTTTTTTGCTTGTCGCTCATCACCACCAAAACAATGAAAAATACCCTTGACTTTTCCTTTTCCATGTTGAGCAACCATTTTAATACATTCGTCCATAGAGCTTCTGGAATGTATAACAATAGGCAATTCTTTCTCTAATGCCCACTCAATTTGAATTTGAAAAGCTCTTTCCTGTTCTGTTTTAAATTCAACTGAATGGTAAAAATCCAGTCCAATTTCCCCGATGGCAGCAAAAGGTCTTTTATCAAGCCAAGACCTTACAATACTCAACTCTGATTCATATTGCTCATTGACATAACAAGGATGCAGCCCCATCATGGGTATGCATATATCAGGATACGTATCGGCCAGATTCATCATCTGGTTGTGAGAATGGCTATCAATTGCTGGAAGATAAACTTTAGAGATACCTGCAACGCGACTCCTCTCGAAAATCAAATCTAAGTCCTCAACGAATTCATCAGCATATAAGTGACTGTGCGTATCTACCATATTAAATGGGGGTAATTTTTAGCAAAAAAAATAAAAAGATTAGTATCTTTCGAACAGTTTTCATAGGGTACGGATTAAAAACGGGCCGAGGTTTCTACCTTAGCCCTACCTTTTGTAAAGGGAATTAACGTACTTCTTCAATTTTTTTAAACAAAAATCCTTTGTCTGTCGCCACTTTCAAGAGACTAGGTAACACTGCCAGCATTCTTTCCTCCCCTTTTTCTGAGTCGTGAAATAAATAGATATCGCCACTTTCAATTCTCCTCACTACTCTACTTAAACACTCCTCTTTCGACAATTTATGGTCGTAATCAGCACTGAGGATTGTCCACATCACCACTTTATACCCTTCTTTTTGCAATAAACCAGCCTGATTTCTCTTGATTCTGCCATATGGAGGCCTGAATAGTTTAGAGGGGATAAATTCAGCAGCTTGATTTACCTGATCTATATAGTCTCTATCTAAAGTCGCCCATCCATTTACATGGTGCTGCGTATGGTTTCCAATAGCATGCCCCTCTTGTCTTATCCTTTGAAGGATTTCAGGATAACGTTTCGCCCTGTCCCCAATACAAAAAAAGGTTGCCTTGGCATTATACTTCGATAACAGATCCAAAACTATTGGTGTGATGGTTGGATGCGGACCATCATCAAAAGTCAAATACAACGCTTTTTCATCTCCTGGCATTTGCCATACAAATGAAGGGTAAACCCATTTGACCCAACTTGGGATACGTGCAGGAAACCTCATCCTTGATTTCTTTTAATCATTTCCTTCCCTAACTCATTCATAGATGTGATTGCGGAAAGTATAGCTTTTCTTCCCATTTTCTTCTCAGCACTGGTAATATAGATGGGAGGCAATGTTTCCCAAGTGGAAAGCAATGCATCTGAAAACTTTTTCACATTTGCACTCACCACCTTTTGTGTTTCTTTATCTGCTTTAGTAAATACAATAGAAAATGGTATACCCCATTCACCCAGCTGATTGACAAATTCAAGATCAATCTGCTGTGGCTCATGCCTTGCATCTACCAAGATGAAGGTGTTGATCAAGGTCTCTCTGGTTCTCAAATATCCCTCAATCATTTTTTCCCATTTTTTACGCTGACTGGCTGAAACCTTGGCAAAACCATACCCAGGGAGGTCCACCAGATACCAATGTAAAACAGGTGCCTTTTCAGTGGACTTGCTTTCTACTACAAAATGATTGATCAATTGTGTTTTACCTGGCGTAGAAGAAGTCTTGGCCAAATTTCTGATGTCAGTTAACATATTGATCAAAGATGACTTTCCTACATTACTCCGGCCGATGAAGGCATATTCTGGCTTATCAGCTTTGGGGCAAGAAGCTACATCCGGACTACTTATAACATATGTTGCTTTTCGAATGACCATGTTCAGATTTATAATTCCTTTAAGAGCGCTTGGAGTGAATTTGATTACTTTTGTGCTGATGGGAAACTTCGCTCACGATACGATTGTACCTGATCAGGACTCAAAATTACCAAAAAAAGAACAGGTAGCCTTGATGTTCGATCAAATAGCTCCTAAATATGACTTTTTAAATCGTTTTTTATCTGCGGGAATTGATATCAGCTGGAGAAAAAAAGCATTGGGTCTGCTAAAAAAGAAAAATCCAGCTTCGATTTTAGATGTTGCAACAGGTACAGCAGATCTGGCAATAATGGCCACTAAAATACTAAACCCTAAAAGGGTTGTAGGCATAGACATATCAGAAGGGATGCTATCGTTTGGAAGACAAAAAATTGCTGCGGATCAACTCTCTGAAATTATTGAACTGCACACTGGAGATAGCGAAGCGATTCAATTTCCTGATGAAAGTTTTGATGCAGTAACCGTTTCTTTTGGCGTGCGAAATTTTCAAAATCTTGAAAAAGGAATAGGAGAGATTTTTCGAGTATTGAAAAAAAACGGAACCCTTGTTGTTTTAGAGTTCTCAAAACCAAAACTTCCCTTAATCAAACAATTCTATTCACTTTATATGAATGTGGTTACCCCAGGAATGGGCGGCCTTTTTTCTAAAAATAGAAATGCGTATCAATACCTGAATGATTCAGTTCAGAAGTTTCCAGAAGGAAAAGCTTTTCAGTCGGTTTTAGATAAAGCCGGCTTTCAAAAAACCAATATCAAAACCTTAAGTTTCGGCATATGTACAATTTATACCGGAGAAAAATAATTACAATTGGATGCTTGGTGATGCTGATACAAAATTCATTTGCCCAAAGAGCATTTGAACCAAATCTGCCAGACCATGATGATAAACTTTACTATTTTGGTATTGTGTTGGGTTATAACACATCACATTACAACCTAACACATCATTCCTCTTTTCTCAATCCCAATAATCCAATTAAGACTGTAGAATCAGTCAATGCAGGAAGAATCCATTTAGGCATCATGGCCAACTTGCAATTGACCAAGCACCTGGATTTAAGAGGATATCCTTTAAACCTCATCTTCAGTGAAAAGAAATTTCTGTACACTGTTGATCCCGCATCAAATTTGAATCCTGGCACAGATCCTCAAAAAGTTGAATCCATTGTAATGAGTTTTCCTTTACAGTTGAGATTGAAAAGCGATAGAATAAAAAACTTTAGGGTATACACATTGGCTGGAATGAAATACGATTTCGATCTGGCCAGTAACTCAGCTGCTAGAAACACAGAGAATATGTTAAAGGTAAAAAAATCAGACTACGGAGTTGAAGGCGGAATCGGTTTTCAATTTTTCTTTCCTTATTTTATCCTTTCACCTGAAATCAAATTCAGTTATGGACTTTCAAATGTTCATGCAAGAGATGAAGAACTTATATATTCAAGTGTAATCGACAGAATGAACAGCAGAATGATCATGTTCTCTTTGCACTTTGAGGGTGGTGGATTGGGTGGCAGAAGGCGTTAATAATTGTAAACCCGTCTTTGCATATTTAACCGGATACCAATTGTCCCGAAATAATTAACCGACTCAGCACCAGTTTTTCTTGCACTAAAATTAGCCTCCAAAAACAAATTCTCCATAGGCTCATAGGCAAGCCAGTAATTGAAATTGTAACTGTTTTTTGCCTGAGGAGTAAAAAAGAAAAAACCTTCCTGTGTTGGCCTGGAGTCACTATCCTTGAATATATTATTTCCATAATTAACCCCATTTACATCAACACCCTTCCTCCAATACATTGATGTTAACTGCATGTACCATTTTGGTGCAGGCTGGTACTTGGCAATAGCGATATACTCTTTCACATTTGATTGAAGTGGATGTGCCAATGGCTGATTGTAATGCGTGTAATTGGCAACAGTATCAAAATGTGAGTAGGTAAATGGTCTGATCCAATTGGTTTCCAATTGAAGATCTAAATTTTTAACCCCCAACACATCAATATATTTTAAACCAGCTTGGAAAGCCCATTTATTTCCCCACCAACCTTTACGTTCACGGATGAACTTGGTATAAAATTCATCTAACATAACTTGCCCGTACACCTGCACCCGCTTGGCAAGATTGGCTTTTATGTCAAAGCCAATAAAAGAGTTATCAGGACTCCCTACATTCAATTCTGCAGCACGCAGAAAAATTACAGGATTGAGGTAATTCACCTCAAATCGATTCTGTCTGCCATAAACAACTCCTTCAAACAAACCGATGGTCAACCATTTTGGAGCATTAAAACTCAAATAATGTATGGTTGCATACTTTTTCCACAACAAAGTATCTCCCCCCAAACCTCTTCGTGTATACTGAGGTTGAAGCTCCATTACGCGACTGGAATAATTAAATTTCCAGGCTCTTAAATTCAAATTCAAATAAGCATGGCTGGCTGATTGGTCGGAAATAAATAAACTTCTATACCCATTACCAATAAAAATTTTATCATGTCCTAATTGTACATCCAGATATTTAGTAGGCTTAATATAAATCGAACCTCTTGCATCCCAAGAATCATAACCCGTCCCGCGATATCGTTTGTATAGTCCCGCACCAGGAACTGCTCTATAGGTATCAAACTCTTTACGAGCAAATACAGGCGGCCTCTCTAAATTCTCAGTAAGATAGGCTTGAAATCCAATTCTATTGCCTATTTGTGATCTTATGGCTACCCCTCGCGAATTCAAATAATGCGTTTGCTCAGATGTATTATCACGCATCCCCTGCAATTGAAGGACAGGATTGATGGAAAGAAAAAAATCAGGTTGATTGACCAATAAAAAATTAGCTGGATCCTTATAGAAAGTCTTCCACAATGGATGCTTAGATGTTGTACTAATTTTTCCCATGCTCGTCCATTCCAGGTTATTCAATTTAGCCCTGTCAAGATTATACCGATCAATTTCACTCAGTTTTAATTGATCGGCAATGGAAGAAGCCTTATCCAATGAAGAAACCCACCATTGTCGGTTATAGGGCTTAAATGCCGAAAAGTTAAGGTTGCTATCCCCTTGCATCTTGATTTCCAAACGATCTAATAAAATATACTCCTTGGAACCCTGTTGGAACAAAGTCGATTGCCCATTTGTTAAAACTGGAACAATAAAAAGAATGAAGAGCAGAAAGGTTTTTATAATTTGCAGTTCAGCAACAAACCCCCGTTTATGAAAAGATATTTGATTAAGAACACCAGTATTGTAAATGAAGGAAAAATTCATAGCGGCGATGTGTTAATCGAAGACGATAGAATTTCTAAAATTAGTCAAGTTATTGATAATAAATACAACGCTATAGAAATTAATGGAGAGGGAAAATACTTGTTACCGGGCGTGATTGACGATCAGGTTCATTTTAGGGAACCAGGATTAACACATAAAGCAAATATCCACACAGAATCTATTGCAGCTGTGGCCGGAGGTACAACAAGTTTTATGGAAATGCCCAATACCAAGCCGGCAGCATTAACACAGGAATTGCTGGAAGAAAAATACCAGATTGCTGCCAACAGTTCTCCTGCCAATTATTCTTTTTTCATGGGGACTTCCAACGAAAACACAGATGAAATTCTGAGAACAAATGATAAAAAAAATGATGTCTGTGGCATCAAAATATTCATGGGTTCTTCTACGGGCAATATGTTGGTAGACAACCATCTTACGCTTGATAAAGTATTTCGGGAAACTGAACTACTGATTGCCACGCATTGTGAAGATGAAAGAATCATCAAAGCAAATCTTGAAGCATTTCAAAAAAGTGGAAAAAATATATTGCCATCTGATCATCCCATAATCAGAAATGAAGAAGCCTGCTTCGAATCATCCTTGATGGCAGTCCAATTGGCAAAAAGAAACAATACCAGACTGCACATTCTACACATTTCAACCGCAAAAGAATTACAACTCTTCACCAATCTGATACCCCTCGAGCAAAAAAGAATCACTTCTGAAGTCTGTGTTCATCACTTGCATTTCACAGCTGATGATTATGCAATACTTGGTAACAACATAAAATGCAACCCCGCTATCAAAGCGAAAGAAAATAAAACCGCTCTCTGGGAAGCATTGCTAGACGATCGACTGGACATAATTGCTACAGACCATGCGCCACACACGATAGAAGAAAAATCAGGCGACTACCTGCATGCACATGCAGGCTTACCGCTGGTTCAACACAGCCTTTTGTTGATGTTGCAATATGTTAAAGAGGGAAAAATTTCATTAGAAAAAGTAGTGGAGAAAATGAGTCATGCACCTGCCCGTTGTTTTCAAATTGCAGAACGCGGATTTATCCGTGAAGGTTATTATGCAGATTTAGTATTGGTAGACAGGAACAACACAACTACAGCAAAAAAAGAAAATATTTTATACAAATGTGGATGGAGTCCACTTGAAGGATTTCAATTTCCTGCAACAGTAGAAAAAACTTTTGTAAACGGCTACCCGGTTTATGAAAACGGAAAGGTTGATGCATCATATAGAGGCATGCGGTTAAAGTTCAATAGAGATTAAGATGCGGGTAGATAAAACTACACTATACGACCTTGCTGTTTTTCATAAAGAAGACGAAAACTCACTTTTCTCGAAATTCGACTACACCAGAACTGCGGAAGGAAGATCCGCTTTGTATCAACTCTTTTCAACTCCTTTTGACAACATCAAGGAGATACACGAAACCCAACAAATCTTACACCTGTTCGAAGATAAAATTCATCAGTGGCCATCGCGTATCACCAATGGCACTTTGCTGATTATTGAAAAGTTTTTAGATGAAAATCCAGATACGATTCCTAGACATCCGGATTTTATTAGGGCATTGGCATATAAGTTATTTCATCAATCGGATTACGCAATGATCCACTTCTCAATGAAGCAATTGTTTGAATTTATAAAGGGTTTTGATGAAATCATTTTTTTCTTCGCCAAACAAACTTTACCCTCCAAGCTTTCCATACTGTTGCAACAAGCAGAACGAATAATCAACGACCGGAGATTAATCAACTTTAAAGCACATCCATCTTTTACATCGCTAAGCAGAGCCGACATGCTTTCTTATGGAAGCTTGTTTCATGTAGACATGATTGCCGACGTGAGAAAGTTAATTTCAATTTATGGACAGCTTGACGCCTGGTATGCAATGGCATTTGCTAATTATTCATTGAAACTTTCAGCCCCTGTATTTAAAGATCAACAAGAGCCTGAAATCAATGCAACCGGTTTGAGGCATATCATGCTAACAGAGCCTGTAGCCTATGATTTAATCATGGATAAAAATGCCAACTTTATTTTTCTAACTGGAGCCAATATGGCTGGAAAAAGTACGTTGATCAAAGCCATAGGCCTTTCAGTGTATATGGCGCATTTAGGAATGGGCGTTCCAGCGCATTCCATGCAACTCACTTTATTTGACGGAATCCTCACCAATATCAATGTTGAAGACAATCTAGTAAAAGGAGAAAGCTATTTTTTCAATGAAGTGAAACGCATCAGAGAAACAATTGTCAAGATTACAAATGGCAAGAGATGGCTGGTCTTAATTGATGAAATTTTTAAAGGGACCAATATTCAAGATGCAATGAAGTGCTCTTTGGCGGTAATAAAAGGATTGGTGAAAATGGAAAACGGACTTTTCATATTGTCTACACACTTATATGAAATTGGAGAAGAATTAAAATCATTGCCATCGATCAGTTTCAAGTACTTTGAAACCAAGCTCATCGACAATGAACTTTTCTTCAGTTATCAGCTTAAAGATGGAGTTAGTCAGGATAGAATGGGTTACCTGATTCTGCAAAAAGAAGGTGTAACTGCTTTACTCGACCAAATCGGCAACAGGCCATCGAGCACTGTATAATCAACAAAAAATCAGGAGAATTTTACCCCCTCAAATTGTTTCTAATCACATTTGAGTTGCATTATGCTAAGCGAACTTCACTGCATGTTTGTAAAAACCTTTGGCAGTGCAGTATATGGCGTTGAAGCCATCACCATAACAATAGAAGTCAATTGGACAGCCCAGGGCAAGGAATATTGTATTGTTGGTCTTCCTGATTCTGCAATTAAAGAAAGCATGCAACGCATTGAGAGTTCAATTAAAACAAATGGACTAGAAATGCCTCGCACAAGAATTGTTGTCAATCTTGCACCTGCAGACATCAGAAAAGGCGGCACAGCATTTGATTTACCAATTGCAATAGGCATACTCGCTGCCTCAGAACAAATTCAATTGTCAGAAAAGTTTGATGGATTTATCATGATGGGAGAACTCAGTCTGGACGGAGAACTTCGCCCAATCAAAGGAGCCTTACCTATTGCTATTCAGGCCAGAAAGGAAGGATTTAAAGGCATTATTTTACCAGAGGCCAATAGCAAGGAAGCCGCAATGGTCAGTGGTATCAATGTCTATGGCATGCAATCGATTAAAGAAGTGATTGCATTTATTGAAACAGACGGAGTGAACAGTTTTCCCGTGAGCATCAATATTCAAAAAGAATTTCATGATGCTCAGGTGCATTTTGATTATGACTTTGCTGAAGTAAAGGGACAAGAAAATATAAAACGTGCATTGGAAATCGCGGCAGCGGGCGGACATAATGTAATTCTCATTGGTCCGCCCGGTGCCGGGAAAACCATGCTGGCAAAGCGTTTACCATCTATACTACCTCCACTCTCATTAGAGGAAGCATTAGAAAGCACAAAAATTCACAGTGTAGCAGGAAAATTACCAGAGCACTCAACACTTATTACCAAAAGGCCATTTAGAAATCCTCACCACACCATTAGTGATGTAGCGTTGGTCGGCGGTGGATCTACTCCACAGCCAGGTGAAATATCATTGTCACACAATGGAGTTTTATTTTTAGATGAACTGCCAGAGTTTAAGAGGACGGTCCTTGAAGTGATGCGTCAACCAATGGAAGAAAGGAAAGTGACGATATCAAGAGCAAAACTTGCCATAGATTTTCCTGCATCATTTATGCTTGTCGCTTCCATGAACCCCTGCCCCTGTGGTTTTTACAATCACCCTGAAAAACAATGTACTTGTCAGCCTGGAGTAGTCGGCAAATACCTGAACAGGATATCAGGACCCCTTCTTGATCGGATAGACCTACATGTAGAAGTAACACCTGTTGCATTTCATGAATTGTCTTCACAACAAAATAGTGAGTATTCAAATAGCATCAGAGAGAGGGTTATCAAAGCAAGGTGTATTCAATCTGAACGCTTTAAAAGCAGTCATGGTTTGTATGCCAACGCACAAATGGGAACCTCTGATGTAAAAAAGATCTGTACATTAAATGAAGGGAGTCAGCAACTTCTCAAACAAGCCATGGAGCGATTGAATTTATCGGCACGAGCATACGACAGAATCATAAAAGTTTCCAGGACGATTGCCGACTTAGATAACAGCGAAACAATCAAAACAGAACATATAGCAGAGGCCATTCAATACAGGAACCTCGACAGAGAAGGTTGGGGCAGTTAGGACAATGTGTCGTGAACTGTCGGGGTTTCCTCTTTTTTCTCTTTTACCTCAGGGAAAAAACGATTCTGGAAAAGAATCAATGTAAAAACACCGCCAGAAATGGCTGTGTCTGCTATATTGAATACAGGTCTAAAAAACTCAAAACTTTCACCACCCCAAATAGGGAACCATTCAGGGAAACGACCATTTTCAATGATTGGGAAATAGAGCATATCAACTACCCTGCCATGTAAAAAACCTTCATAACCAACCTTAAACCCTTCCTCCCAAAACCCTTTGGCAAGATTCTGAGCATATACATCACTGAACTCAAACACCATTCCATAAAAAAGACTATCAATTAAGTTTCCAATTGCGCCAGCATAAATGAAGGTTACACAGATGATGTATCCTTTATGGAATTGTTTTTTGATAATCGATAATAAATAAAATGTACCCACAATCACAGCAACCAACCTAAATGTAGTCAGCGCAATTTTACCCCATGAACCTCCCAATTTCCAACCATAGGCCATTCCTTCATTCTCAACAAAATGTAGCCTGAACCAGGGCAGGGACTCGAACAACACCGTTTCTTGTCCCATATAATAATTGGTCTTGATGTATATCTTCAACACCTGATCAACAAGCAGAATTAAAAAGGCAAGTAAAAAAACCTGTGTCTTCTTCACAATCTTGATTTTTGCAAATATACTGATAACCAAAGTAGTTCACGAAACTAACGCCTATCCTAAATAAACACGAGGTACACGCTGTGTAATTCCTGTCATTATTTCATATGGAATGGTACCCGCCTGTTTTGCCATCTGCACAATAGATTTTTCTGGACCAAAGATCAATACTTCATCATAGCGTGAAATTTCCGGAAAATCGGTAATGTCAATCATGGTCATATCCATACATACATTCCCCACAGTTGGAATCAGGTTGCCATTGATCATCACGGTTCCCTTTCCATTTCCCAATACCCTGGGATATCCATCTGCATAGCCGATTCTGATGGTAGCAATTAATGAATCACGACTCAATTTCGCCTTCCTTCCATATCCAACACTTTCTCCATTTTTGACCTTTCTGATCTGAGCGATGGTTGTTTTCAATGCAACAGCCTCGACCAAGGTTGAATGGTTGTTTCCAGGATCAACTCCATATAATCCTATACCCAACCTCACCATATCCAATTGAGCTTCAGGATGACGCCTTATGGCAGAACTGTTTGCAGCATGACGAAGAAAACCATATCCCAATTGTTGTTCCAAAATTGTACAGAGTCTTTTGAATAAGGAAAGCTGATTGCTGGTGAATTCATCCTGGGCAGCATCTTCCGATGCTACAAAATGAGTGAATACCGTTTTCACATGTATCAATTGCTGAAGGTTGGCATGTTGAAAGAAATCCAACAAATCAGTTTCTTCAAAACCCAGCCTGTGCATTCCTGTATCCAATTTTAAATGAACAGGATAATGTGTTATTCCTTCTCGAGATAAAAAATCTATAAAAGCTTTAGTGCTGCTGTTTGAATATAACTCTGGCTCTAAATTATAGGTCACAATTGAAGAAAAAGATTCCTCTTCGGTATTCATGACCATAATTGGTGTCCTGATACCAGCCCTTCTCAATTCAACACCTTCATCAGCATATGCAACAGCAATATAATCGACATGACTGTATTGAAGCAGATTCGCAATCTCAAAACTTCCTGCACCATAAGAAAAAGCTTTTACCATTACCATTAATTTGGTTTTAGGTTTCAAGCTTGATTTATACTGATGTAAATTTTGTGCAATCGCTGATAAATCGACTTCCAATCTGGTTCGGTGTTTTTTGTTTTCAAGTAAATCTCCAACCCTTTCAAACTGGAAATACCTTGCCCCTTTTATCAGAATCAACTCGTCTCTGAATGCAGATACATGAAGATTCCTCAGCAACTCGTCTGTGTCTTTGAAAAAATAAGCATCAATCTCAAGTTCAGAAAAGAAGTGACCATGCTGATGTATAGCGGAGCCGACTGCATAAAGTTTCGCGACTTTCTTTGATTGCAAATAAGATGCAACATGTGCATATACCTTTTCTGCATCCTTATTGATTCCTGATATATCAGATAAAATTACTGTCCTTTTCCAGGAAGGATTTTGAAGTCCCATAAAATCAAGAGCACTCAGCAACCCACTCAAATCTGCATTATAACTATCATTGATGATTCTTGAACCCAACTGACCATCTACCATTTCAAGCCGCATAGACAATGGTGGCAAATCCTGCATACCACTTAAAACATCATTCGCTACTCCTAAATACGAAGAGACTGCAAAACAATGCATTGCGTTTTCAATAGCAGCTTCATCAATAAATGGAATTGTAAATGATAATTCTATAGAAGTAGTTTGAACAAATAAAGTAGAATGACCGTCTTGCTTATCTATTTTAGTTAAAACCAAATCCGCTTCTCTAGAGTTATGTGACCAGCAAAAAACAGTTTTAATCTTCCCCTCTTTCAACCTCTCCTTTATCTGATTTTCAATCAAAACATGATCTTTACAATAAATCAAGACCTCCGTTTCGTTGAACAAAGAAAGCTTTTCTTTTAATTTCTCCTCAATGGAAACAAATCCATCACTATGCGCCTCACCAATATTTGTAATCAATCCAATAGTTGGCCTTATGATTTTTTGTAATGCCGACATTTCACCAGGGCGGGAAATACCTGCCTCAAAAATTCCTAAATCATGCTCTGCACCCATTCCCCAAATGCTCAATGGAACACCCAACTGTGAATTGTAACTTCTGGGACTCCTCACAATTTGAAATTTATGATGCAACAAATGATTGAGCCATTCCTTAACAATAGTCTTCCCGTTGCTTCCAGTAATTCCAATTACAGGACATACAAATTTTTTGCGGTGAGCCGTGGCAAACGACTGAAGTGCTTGAGTAACATCAGGTACTTCAAAAAAACAGGCTTCTGGAAAATGCGATATTTCAGGCAGCTGAGTAACTACAAAACTTCTTACACCAGCCTGATAGAGGTCATCAATAAAGGCATGCCCATCACCAGTAGCAGTTTTAATTGCAAAAAATAAAGTTGAGGAAGGAAAAACTAATTTCCTGCTATCAATCAGCAAATAACTGACAGCTACATCTCCTGAACAACCATGGTGTCTTCCACCAATCAAACTGGTAATATGTTCAGGGGTATAAAACTCCATTTTACTGTTCTTGGTTATGTGGCTTCGGCCTTGGATATTTCATGGAATAAAGTACAGAACCTAATAGACACGCTAGTATAACACCCAATGAAATAAAGATATTGATGTGAATACCAAAATACTCTATCAACATTTTAACACCAATAAAAACGAGTACAATGGCAATTCCTTGTTGGAGGTAATCAAATTTGTCGACAGCCCCTTTTAACAAAAAGAAAAGAGACCTTAACCCGAGTACAGCAAAAATATTTGACGAATAAATAACAAGAATATCATCTGAGCTGAATGATGCATTTGCTTTTTCCCTGACCAATGAAACGACAGTAGGAATTGAATCCAATGCAAAGGCAACATCTACAGCAGCGAGCATCAATACCACAACAGATAATGTTGTGAAATAAACCTTGCCATGCAGATTGAGTAGATATCTGCCATTTGGCTCTACCAGTGTAACCCTAAAGAACTTATTGATGACTTTATAAATTTTGGTTTCACCTGGATCAAACTCTGCCTCATCCTTTTTAAAGAAAAGCTGATAACCTGTATAAAGCAAAAAGAATCCAAAAACATATAAAATCCAATGGAATCGATTGATCAATTCAATACCCAAGGCAATGAAAATGATTCTGAATACAATTGCAAGCAGAATACCAATGAGTAAAGCCCTTCCTGCATCGTTGGCATTTACCTTAAAGTAGGTAAATATCAAAATGAATACAAAGATATTGTCAATGCTGAGCGACCACTCCATTAGATAGGCTGTAAAAAATTTAGTGGCAACTATAGGGGTTTTTTCAAACCATAGAAAAACACAAAACGCTACGGATAGTCCCACCCAGAAAAGGGTTTGATAAAGCGCCTTCTTCATGCTCACTGCTGTATTTTTCTTGCTCATTAGTCCCAAATCTAGAACCAAAGCAACAACAAGAACCAAGCCAAATGTGAGGTAAGTAATTTGATCGACAGTCATTCTACACCAATTGTTTCAACAAAGATAATCATTAGTTCTCCGCTTAAGACAAGTTGGAATGAGCATATTTCCTTTTTCTAAGCAATGCATTGATGAAATAAAAGCAACCTAATAAACAAAGAGGAATCGTCATATTCAATACTTGCCAGAAAAACTTATCGTTTTCCATTTTAGCCTTATCAATTAAACGCAATTGGAATATTTTTGACCTCGCAGCAATAATTTCTTGCCCGCCAGTCAGGTAAAACAAAACATTACTGATGAAGTCACGGTTCGCAAATGGCTGTCTCGTATAATTATTCATCCCCATAGCCATTGGCCCTTCCTGCTCACTGACTGGATTCAACAACAGATCTCCGTCTGATATCACAACCATGTTGTTGGGCGATTGCGTTTCAGCTAAAAAAGGTGTACCCGTAAGCGACAACCCTTCCATTTCTTCTTTAGAAATTCTGTTGTTAAAAGCCGACCCAAATTGACCTTCAAGCAAAACGGCTACAGGAATTTCTTTTTTATTGAACAGCTGCAAATCTTGTTCAGTCCTGATACTCCTCCACTCCACCAGGGCAGGCGTTTGAAGACTTCTGGCATAACTTGAGCTTGTAAGGAGGATATCTTTTTTTATCCCTGGACTTGAGATCGTATCAATTGACTGCGGAAATGAAGAACTGATGAAATCTAAATTTTTTGCAATAGGGTGCCCACTGGTATTTCTTAATAATGGAGCATATGGCCATGGCAACAATTCAATTTGAGGCTGTCCGCCCATATTGCCTACTACTGAAGGCACTTTATCACTTTCCAAATCTTGTACCAAATCCCTGTTGATGCGTACCCCATATTTAAACAACTGCTCATCTAATTCCAACCCTTGATCATAAGCAACAAACGAACCATTGCTACGCTGAAGACTATCCATACTTGCATAGAGCTGATCAATTGCCCAGATGATTTTACCCCCATGCATTACATATTGATCAATCTTAAGACGTTGCTCTCTTGAAAAAGGAGTACTAGGCTTTGCAATCACAATCGCTTTGAAATCTTGTGGGATGGCAGCTACTGAATCAATTGGCAAAATCTTAAAATAGTAATCTTTCCTTATCACATTTTCAATAAGGTCGTAAACGCTCAAATCCAAGGGCTGCCCATTTCCTGCCAAATAACCAACCAATGGTGGGGTATCACGTTTCAATAACATGATAGCCTTTGCTATTTTAAACTCCATTAAAGCTTCGGCATTGTTGAGGGATTCCAATCCATTCAAATTACTTTGTCCCTCTAAAAAATCAATTCCAACCTGTCCCTTTTCTCCACTTAAAATAGCCCCTGGAAACACAAGCGTCTCCTCAGTCTTTTCGCCATCCTTCTGCTGTGCTTTTACATTGGTTGCATTAATACCCATCAATTGTAGAGAATCAAATAGAATCGCTTTCGCTGTATCATTGAGACCAGCACCAGGACGTTCAAATTCAACCACAAAATTTCCTTTGCTCATCGACCTAAAAGCAGTCGAGATATCTTCTGCACGATCAGCTAATTTTTTAAACCCCGCAGGCAAATCACCATCCATATAAACAGTGAGCTTCATGGGTTGATCAAGTGAATTGACCAAAACCTCCGTAGAAGTGGACAAAGTATATCTTTTCTCAGCAGTTAAATCAATGCCTGTATGGAAAAAAACAGACAGCACATTGATCAATACCAAAGCCAGTATCCATCCCAACAATTGAAATGATTTTAAATTCCTCATGGCTTATGATTTTTGATTCTCAAACTGGTAAGCTTCAAAAACAAAACAACCACAGTGATAAAGTAAACAACATCTCTTGTATCAATATACCCCTTGCTGATATTTTGATAATGATGTTCTATCCCTAAAAGCGACAAATAATATCCAGCTCCGGTTGATAAGGCATCAATTGTAGCCAAGGAAGAAAATACACTGAAAACTACATAACAAATCAAGGCACTAGACATGAATGCTGTAATGGCATTTTTTTGTAAACTACTGGTATATATGCCTATTGCAGCATAAACAGCACACAAAAAAAATAAACCAATATAAGAACCAAGTATGCCGCCTGTATCAATTCCTTCAGTCGACAACTGCGCTAATGAATAAACATAAACCAACGTGAGCAACAAAGCAATCAAAACCACAAGTAAACAGGCAAAAAATTTACCCCAAACCAAATCACTCACTTTCAATGGCGCTGTTCGCAAAACCTCAAATGTTCCTGCCTTGTATTCTTCACTAAAACTTTTCATGGTAATACCAGGAATCAGGATCAACATGATATAAGGAGCACTGGAAAAAAAAGAATCCATAGTCGCATAGCCAAGATCTAAAATACCTGACTCCGGAAGCACAAATAAAACCAACCCTGTAAGCAACAAGAATACAGCAATCGTCATGTAGCCCAAAAGACCACTAAAATATTGCCTCAATTCCTTTTTGACAACAGCGAACATAATTAACCAAGATTAAATAGAGCCGTGAAAATAACTTAAAAATCACGATGGAAAAACCTTTTCAACCAAAAGCAGTGTTAATAAGTTGCATTCATGTGGAGAATGAAATCAGTGGTGTGTAAGCAGCTATTCATAATGAGTTTAAACTTAATACTGCTCAGCCTATCAGTTTGGTCGCAAAAAAAATGGGATGGTGGTGGCGGAGATAGTCTCTGGAGCAATCCTTTCAATTGGTCTCCTGATGGTGTTCCTGCTGCTGCTGAATCAGTTTACCTCGACAATGAATGGGTTACAACTGATTATGCAGTTGTAATGCCAGGTGGAATGATAACAACAACTATCCACTCACTTCAGCTGCAACCAGGAGTTTCAAAACAAATCAGACTAACCCTTCCAATGTCTAATACGGCTTCCCCCGGTTTAAACCTGTCTTCAATTGATACAGCTCTTTATATCGGACATGGTGGAGTATTTATCAACGCCTCCGGTGCTCCTGCTGGAAATGCAATTGTGCTGACTGGAAAAATAAAAATTGAAAATGGTGGAAAGTATAGTCACCAAACAACAAGAGGAAATGCTTTGCTCGTATCCAGCTTAGCGATAGCCGCTGAAAACAGAAATGGTATTTTCGAGTTCAATGTACCCGGCAATAGTGCCTATACTATTTCTGGATCTGGAAGAAACTTTGGAACGCTCATATTCAGCGGACAAACAAGTACAAGGAAAACCTATACTTCAAGTGGAAGCAATAAACTGAGCATAGAAGGTGACTTAATCATAAATGAGCAAGCCGGATTTACATCAAGTATAACCAACAACATTAGCCTAGGAGGCAATCTCAATATCAAAGGAAGATTGTACATCAATCCAGTGTCACAAGATACTTCAGGACGATGTCTGGAAATGAATGGCACTCATCAAGAAATTGAGGTGACGGGCCAATTCAATCAAGGTATTCACTTTAGAAAATGGATAATCAATTCCGGTCACACTGTTCTTAAATCAAACATTTCCATAGAACAAACCAGCGGGATAATGCAAATTAAAGCAGGGTCTCAAGTCGACTTAAAACACCATTCGATTAAAGGTATGGGAACATTTCTTGCTGAAACCAATACAAGCTTTGCATGTTCTGGACAGATTATCATAAGTGATGACAGTGTGAGCAATATATCTACACAACAAATTAGCATTCATCCAAACGCTCGATTCACCTGTTATGGTACAAATACACAAGCAACTGGGGCAAGGTTTCCCTTAATGATCAACAGATTAATATTAAACAAACAAAATGCAAAACTCAACCTTACACAATCGCTCATCATAAACGACACGCTGCTTCTCAATAAAGGGATCATCAGTTTGCCAGATACTTCTTCTATTGATATCCGTAATTTCTGTAGTAGCGGAAACGACAGCAGTTACATAGAAGGTCAAATCATACAAAGCAATAACCAACTTCAATTAAATTTTCCTCTAGGAACAGACAACAGATTCTTACCTGCGATCATTTCAAGAACATCAACTACAGCAACAGTTTATGCAATGCGAATCAAAAGAATTGAATCAGACACATCCCTGAGCCAAAACATCGGACCAATTGAAAAGATAATGAGCCCATACTATTGGACATTATCAAAAACAAATTCAAATCAGCATGATTTTGCTGAAGAAAAATTAGAACTAATCAAAAACAATGCAGATTCTACCCACTCAATCAATTGTATTGCAATATTTGATAGTATCAATAAACATTGGAGGCTGGCTTCAAACCTTAATTTCCAGACTGCTCAAACAAACCTATTCACCAATATCAATCCATTGGTTTCAGGAAGCTATACCCTTGCAAAAGCCCAATATGCAATACTTCCACTGTCAACAATTTTTCTTGAAAAACAATCAACTAAAAATGGATTGCTCCTAAAATGGAATGTGAATGACGACGAAAACGCAGAATATTATTTTATTGAGCAAAGTGAAAACGGAAATGTTTTTTCTTCAATTGATACGGTGACATCTTTGAAAAATATAGGAAAGACTTTGTATTCAAAAAGACTGGAAATACAAGTAAACAAAGGATTATTCTTAAGGATTAGAGGTGTTGATCAAGACAGGAATTCACATTATTCAAACATCATTTTTGTGAAGACGCTACATGCTGCTGATGTTTTGTTTCCCAATCCATCAAAAAACAAGCTGTATTTGAAAACAGAAGAACAGATCATGCAGATGTATTTCATACTGCAAAACGGAATGACAATTATTGCTGATTTTGAAAAAAATGATACTCTTTTTCAGATAGCAATCAATCGTTTAGGGAGTGGGAATTATTTCCTGATTGTTCAATTTGCTGATAGACAGAAAAGTTTTCAGTTTACAAAACAGTGAGTTAAACAGAGAAACTTTCACCACAGGCACAAGTGCGATTGGCATTTGGATTCATAAAATGAAACCCTTTACCATCTAAGCCATCAGTATAATCTAATGTAGTATTAAAGAGATAAAGTATACTTTTTCTGTCGGTTACCAGCTTAACCCCTTTATCTTCAAAGACCTGATCACCTGGTTTGATTTCATTATCGAAATCCATTTTATATGTGAGTCCTGAACAACCTCCACTTACCACACTAACACGAACAAAATGGTCCTTTCCCCTGCCTTCTTCTAAAAGCAATTGTTCTACACGAGATTTGGCTTTATCACTGATGTAGATGCCGGTCATTAAAGTTGCTGTTTCCATACTGCTCAATTTCAAATACAAAGTTAAGCATTCTCAGAAAACCAATGTTTTAAAGAAGGACAGCTGGTTTTAGTAATTCCATTGTACTTTTATAGAACAGATGAGCACCATGCATAAAATTGAACATGTAGCTATAGCAGTTAAATCACTTGAACAAGCCATTCCGCTTTATGAGCGACTACTGGGTACCCCCTGCTACAAAAAGGAGGAGGTAGTTTCAGAAAATGTGAATACTGCGTTTTTCCAGACTGGTGAAAGTAAAATTGAACTGCTGGAAAGCACCGATGAGAATGGGGTCATCAATCGTTTTATTGAAAAAAAGGGCGAAGGAATTCACCATATTGCATTTGCTGTAGAGGACATCAGCAAAGAAATAGACAGATTAAAAAACGAGGGATTTGAATTTATCAGTGAGACGCCCAAACTGGGTGCTGATCAAAAGTTGATCTGCTTTTTACACCCCAAAACTACCAACGGAGTATTGATAGAGCTTTGTCAGGATGCCCCGTCTGTTTTTAAGAAAGATTAAGTTTTTCTACTGCTTGTTGTGCTGCAATTTGTCCCGCATCTTTTTTATTAAACGCCCTTCCTTCAGCAATTACTTCGCCGTCCACCACGGCACCAACAGTAAACAACCTGCGTCCATTTTCCATTTTCTCTTCCAGCGTTTCAAACTCCAACAGTTTCCCGGATCGGTTTGCCCAGCTAAATAACTTGTTTTTTTGGTTGATCTCAAGATTCTCAAGATCCTCCAGATACAAATGCGGCAAAATAATTTTTTTCAATACCCATTGCTGAGTTTTTACATAGCCTTTATCAATATAAATGGCGCCCACTAAGGCTTCCAGTGCATTACCAAAAATCTGACTTACTCTGAGTGAGTTATCATTTTTATTGAATGAGGTTATTTTTTTAAGTCCCATTTTTAAAGCAATGTCATTTAGGGTCTGCCTGTTTACCATTTTGCTCCTCATTTCAGTAAGAAACCCCTCTCCTTTATATGGATACTTCATGAAAAGATAGTCGGCAATAATACTACCTAAAATAGCATCCCCTAAATATTCTAATCGTTCGTTGTTATCTGTTGCCCTTTCTTTTACCGATCGATGTGATAGTGCTGCAACATAAAGACTCGTTGTGCCAGGTGTAAAGCCTAGTACATTACACAGCTGCTGTAAAAATGCTTTTTTCTTGCTGCTACTAAACAGGTATTTGAGCCGATAAAACACGGTTAAGATGATTAGGCTTTAAAGTTGTACAGGGTACACCAGTACAAGAACCTATATATTAAAGATACTTCTTTACGATGAGAGATGCATTATGTCCACCAAAGCCAAATGTATTGCTTAAAGCGGCTCTGACTAAACGTTTTTTAGGCTTCCAAAAAGTAAAGTCCAATTGAGAATCCAATTGGTCATCGTCTACAAAATGATTGATTGTAGGAGGAACTATATCGTGAATTACTGCATTTATACAAGCGATTGCTTCTATAACTCCAGCAGCGCCCAACAAATGGCCTGTCATGGATTTGGTAGAGCTGATGTTCAAATCGTATGCATGGTCACCAAAAACGCCCAGAATTGCCTTTGTCTCGGCTATATCACCCAACGGGGTAGAGGTACCATGTACGTTGATGTAATCGATATCCGAAGGTTGCATGCCTGCTTCTAGCAACGAAGCTTTCATCACATTCAACGCTCCCAATCCCTCTGGATGAGGTGCAGTAATGTGGTAGGCATCTGCAGTAGCGCCGCAACCTGCAATTTCTGCATAGATGGTTGCACCTCTTCTTTTTGCATGCTCCAATTC
>JBKCGF010000359.1:0-3699 GCA_046303455.1 Chitinophagaceae bacterium
GCAAAATTTTCAATGGCAACTTGCATGCTGCTTGGGTTTGCATTGTAAGCATCTAAAATGATGGTATTGCTTCCTTTTTTGATGAGTTGTGATCTTGCATTATCAGGAGTATATGATTCAATTGCATTTCTGATGTTGTCAAAGCTCACGCCAAAATGGAGTCCAATGCATATTGCTGCTTCTATATTGGCTCTGTTGTAGTTGCCAACCAATCTTGAAAAAATTCTTTGGCAGCTCATTCCTGTAGCACAAACCTTTATACCTAAAAGGTTTTCTGTTTCCAATATTGAAGTTGTAAATGATCCTTTGTTATTTCCGTAATATACTTTCTGAGGTACTTTTTCAACCATGGTTTGCAGGTAGTCGAGTTCGCTGTTCACAAAGGCAGTGCCACTGCTTCCCGACAAATAATCATACAATTCACCTTTCCCTTTTCTAATCCCTTCTACTCCGCCAAAGCCTTCCAGATGGGCTTTCCCACAGTTGGTGATTAGGCCATGTGTTGGCAATGCAATCTTGCAATAACTTTCAATTTCTTTTTGATGGTTGGCGCCCATTTCAATTATTGCCATTTCTGCATCCGCATTGATGGAAAGTAAAGTAAGCGGTATTCCAATATGGTTATTGAGGTTACCTTTTGTAGTATAGGTTTTAAATGATGAAGAAAGCACCGCGTGAATCAACTCTTTTGTGGTCGTTTTCCCATTGCTTCCAGTGACCGCAATAAAAGGAATATTAAATTGTTTTCTATGGTGAAGTGCAAGCGCTTGAAGTGCTGATAAGCCATCTTCAACCAGAAAAATATTTTCACCTTCTATTCCAATAGGTTCATCAATTACAACTCCTGCTGCTCCCAATGAAAGAGCATTTGCAGCATATTGGTTGCCATTAAAGTTGGGTCCCTTTAATGCAAAGAATAAGTCCCCTTTTTGAAGCAATCGGGTATCTGTTTGAACCTTTGGATGTTGTAGATAGAGGTTGTAGATTTTTTCCAGCTGCATTTGGCAAAGATAATATCAAATTACAAGTGGAAGTAAGTGTAGTTATTGATCTTGTTTCTTTTGACGATTCGCAATTCTATGTCTTCTGTACATAATGATGATGACGGCTATGATTCCAAATAGTATAGGGAAGGTCATTCAGATTATTTATAAAACTAAATTAATAAAAAAACCCCCTAATGCGGGGGTTTCAAATTTTGTTATGTAGAACTTAATTCTTTCTCGCATTTTGTCGCCTTGCACTGAAATGCATTCCATTTCTGAATCCATTACCTTCCTGACTACCAAACCTGTCCATCGCACATCTGAAACCTATAGTTGATGTTGATTGGTCTTCATCTAGGAAGCGACGTGTACCTGGACTTAACCAATATGCGCGATCATCCCAGCTGCCGCCCTTATAAACACGAGATTTATCACTCACCAAAGTAGTCATGCCATAACCATAGTTAACCATTGAAGTAGAATCACCGTCAGCATAGTTGATTACATTACCTTTTTGATAGTTTCTGCGTTTCGCAGCTTCATCATCAGGTACAACAACAGTTTTTACTCTACCCAAGCTATCCCTTTGGTATTCACCATTCTCATCTTTATATAGCTTAGTATATACATTACCACGGTATGGGTTAAAGTCATCTACGTCTTTGCTAGACATGGGTCTGTACACATCTGCTACCCACTCATTTACGTTGCCCGACATATTGTACAAGCCAAATCCATTAGGATAAAATGCAGTGATAGGTCCGGGTATAGAAGAGTTATCATTCAATCCACCTGCAATACCCATATAGTCACCTGTTCCACGCTTGAAGTTCGCCATATAGCGTCCTTGCCAGCTTCCGAAACGGTTATCTCTTACACCATTGATATTGGTCGACCATGAATAAACTTGTTTATTCATAATCAATTCTTCTCCACGCTTGCCTTCTCTGGTCTTTACGCTTGGGTTTTGGTTAATATAACCTAAGGCTGCGTACTCCCATTCAGCTTCTGTTGGAAGTCTGTAATCAGGTAGTAAAATACCATCCTCAATTTTTACATAATTTCTTGGTCTTCCATTTTCATCAACAAGCGCTGCTTTTTTCTGTCTCGCAGGTTGAGCTGAGTATAGTCCCAATAAATATGATTTTGTTGTAAAGTTTTCTTCTGCTTGACCCTGAATGGTTTTAAGCTGGTTAGGATTAACCAAACCTCTTTGGACAAGGATAAGTTCATTCACTCTATTACCTCTCCATATACAGAAATCGTTTGCTTGTCTCCAGCTTACGCCTACTACAGGGTAATTATTGTAAGAGGGGTGTCTAAAATAACTTTCTACGAGCGGTTCATTGGCAGATAGTTCACTTCTCCAAACCAAGGTATCAGGTTTAGCTGCATTTATCACAGCTTCATACATTGGGTCGTCAAAGGTTCTTTCGATCCAATGTAAGTATTCGCGATAATGAATATTGGCAACCTCTGATCTATCGATATAAAAAGATGATACAGTCAATCTTCTGGGAACGTTGTTCCAGTCGCCCATTATATCTTCATCAGAAGCACCCATGGTGAAGGTTCCACCCTGTACAAATACCAAACCAGGACCAGTTGATTGTTCCTGAACAGGGGATTTTTGAAATCCGCCCATATTTTTGTCATTATAGTTCCATCCGGTTACACTTGATGATTCATACTTCTTCTTGGCAAAGGGTAATCCTCCTTTACAAGCACTGAACAAAAGCGCGATAGATGATAAGTACAAAAGATTTCTCATGCGTTACACATTTTTTTATCCTGTTTTCTTAACGGGAAAGTGTTCTGGATATTGCCCAGGCACTCAAGGGTACAGGAACAAATGTAAGTGTTAAATTAAATCCAATCAATGCTTTACGCCAAGAATTATGTTTACTAAATGCTAAATTTGTTAACAGGCCTTTATGAAAAGATGGGTGTTTTTTTTAGCTGTTTTAACCCTTTCCCTTTTTGCAAAGGGTCAGAAAAACTATGCAACTGCCTCAGTTTTGTCAACTGGTAAATGGATAAAGGTGGGTACTGAAGGCGAAGGAGTATTCAAAGTGACTGCTTCATTCCTTACAAAAGCAGGGTTTACAGCTCCAATTTCTTCTGCGTCTATTCGATTGTACGGTAATGGGGGTGGAATGCTTCCAGAGGCAAATCATTTGCCAGCTCCGGATGATTTGCTGGAAAATCAAATTGAGGTTTTTGATGGGGGGGATGGTCTTTTGGATGGGGAAGATTATTTCCTTTTTTATGCCCCTGGTGCAAATCAATGGGGGTACAACGACAAGTCTAAAAAATTCGAGTTCTCCAAAAATTTCTATTCTGATCTTTCCTTCTATTTTATCCAGGTAGGTGATGGTTCAGGAAGCAGGATAATGGAGAAAATACTAAATGGGAGTGCAGTTCAGAATGTTGAAAGCTTTGTGGAGCATCTTCGTTTTGAGCGGGATTCGTTCAATTTTTTAAATAGCGGTAGAGAGTGGTTTGGTGAAACCTTTGGAAATGGGTATCCTGATTCAAGGATTTTTCAGGTAGCTTCAGATGGTGTTTTACCAGGAAGTCAGTATGAATTGACTAGTGAAGTTGTGGGCAGAAGTTTTAACAACCCCAACAGGCTCAAAGTATCTCTGAATGGTAATCTATTGTTTCAGCACAGTACACCTGCATCCATTGGTACCTTACTTGAGCCAATCGC
>JBKCGF010000360.1:0-1681 GCA_046303455.1 Chitinophagaceae bacterium
AGGTACTGGAAATAGAAACAACTGAAAAGCCTATCCGATTATTAGAGGAACTATTATCCATAGAAAAAAGTCTTGGAAGAGAAAGAGCAGAAAAAAATGGTGCCAGAACCATCGATATTGATATTCTTTATTTTGGAGAAGAAATCATCAATTTACCGGGTTTAAAGATACCCCATGAGCGTATCCCCATTAGAAAATTTGTCTTGATTCCTTTGTTTGAAATGATTCCTGAATTTTTGGATCCAAAGACTGAGAAAACTATAGCAGCAATGCTCAAAGACTGTGAGGATGAATTAACCGTGCATGTTTATGAAAAAAACCAGTAAATAAAAAACCAAGGTTTAGTTTAGCTGCTGTAAGTTTGACAAAATGAAGTACAAGTTCATCACCGTTGAGGGAAATATTGGTGCGGGCAAGACCACGCTGGCGGGTTTGTTGTCTGAAAAACTCAATGCGCGACTAGTACTAGAGGAATTTGCAGACAATCCCTTTCTTGCCAAATTCTATGATAATCCCTCCCAATATGCCTTCTCTGTTGAGCTATTCTTTATGGCTGAAAGATTTAAACAACTGAAAGACCTCTTGAGTCAGCAAGATCTTTTCCAAACCACAACTGTTTCAGATTACCTTTTTACCAAGTGTTTATTATTTGCGAAAGTCAATTTACCTAACGATGAATTCAGGTTATTTCAACGCTTATTTGAAATGATGCAACCCCAGTTGATTCAACCGGATCTGCTTATTTATTTGCATGCCCCAGTAAACAAACTGCAAGAAAACATCAAAAAGAGAAACAGGTCATACGAACAAAACATTAAAGACGACTACTTATTTGAAATACAACAGACTTATACGCATTATATCAAACAACATCCGCTTAGAACATTATTTGTTGATGCCAGTAATGTAGATTTTCTCCACAATGAAATGCATTTGAATATCATTTTGGAAGCACTTGAAAGAGACTATGAAGAAGGGCAACATGTAATTACTTTTCCATAGCAGGTTTAAAGATAAAAAAGCGACATTTGCATGCATGTCGGGTTTATTTAGACACAAGAGTTTTGCAGCATTGCAGTATGCTGAATTTCGAATTTATATTGCTGCGCGCTTTTTATTTATCATGGTGCTTACCATGCAGGCAACCCTCATCAGTTGGGAGGTTTTTGCCATAACAAAAGATCCATTTAGCATTGGTCTGATTGGATTGGTGGAATTTGTTCCTGCTGTAATCATGGCAATTTATTCAGGCTATATCATAGACAAAAGCGATAAGAAAAAACTACTGCATTATAGTCTAGCTGCTAACCTTTTACTCACTATACTTTTCGCATACATTACAAGTGAACACGCATTGCAAATCATCAGTAAGACAACCGTCTTGTTTGCGGTTTACACAATTGCTTTTCTTACTGGTATTGCAAGAGCTTTTAGCGGTCCCACCTCCTTTGCATTGGTCAGCATGTTGGTGCCTAAAGAAGAGCTCCCCAATGCAACTAGCTGGCACAGCAGTTCCTGGCAAATAGCAGCAGTATCGGGTCCCGCTGTAGGTGGACTTTTATATGGGGAAAAGGGAATTACTTTTGCCTTCGTCATCATGATCATCATGTTGTCGTTTGCAGTTCTGGTGATGTTCTTTATCAAACCCAAGCCCCCTTTGGTCGTATTAAACAAAGAACCT
>JBKCGF010000361.1:0-2094 GCA_046303455.1 Chitinophagaceae bacterium
GTATGGCACAACCTGATGGAAGTTCCAATTGGTGAAGTTATTCGAAATCAATTCAGCGATGATTTGGTACAAGGGGTGGTTTTAACCGATGCATTAATCGGAACATTTTCGTCGGCTGATCATATGCAGGCCAATCGGTGTTTTTTATATCATTTAATTGGTAACGGCAATGGAAAGTGGCGCGTGCCTAAGGGTGGTATGGGTGCGTTGGTGAACGAGCTTCATCGCATTGCAATTTCATGGGGCGTAGAAATAAAACTACAATCCAAAGTGACAGCACTTGAAAGTGGATCGACGGGTGTTCGAATTGAAACGGAATCTGGCGAAATATACACTGCCAAGGATCTGCTTTTTGCAGCCGCTCCTCAGCATTTAGCGAAATTACGCGGGAGCGCTGTTCCGAAATCTTTGGAGGGTGCACAGATGAAAATTAATATGCTATTATCTCGTCTGCCTCGCCTTAAGTCAAATATAGATCCAAGACTCGCCTTTGCAGGTACATTCCACGTGAATCAAAGCTACTCACAGTTGGAACTTGCTTACGCTACTGCACTTAATGGAGAAATGCCGCAGCTTCTGCCTTTGGAGATGTACTGTCATACACTTTCTGATCCATCTATTTTATCCGATGCGTTGAATGAAAAAGGTTTTCATACCCTAACGCTTTTTGGTTTGCATACACCCGCAAAACTTTTTGATGCTGATCCAGATGCCGCCAAGGCTTTAGCCAAAGAGCGTGCCATCGCTAGTCTGAATCAATACTTGATTGATCCTATTGAATCCGTGTTGGCTCCATGTAGTAATGGTTCATTAGCAATTGAAGTGAAATCACCGCTCGATCTTGCGCAGGAAATTTCCCTGCCGCGTGGAAATATATTTCACCGCGACTTGGATTTCCCTTTCCTTGATGATGAAAGTAGCAGTCACCAAATTTGGGGAGCAGAAACAGATGATCCACATATTTATCTTGCAGGTGCTGGAGCGCGACGCGGTGGTGGGGTTAGCGGCATCGCCGGTCATAATGCGGCGATGGCTTTACTTTCTAAAAATGAAAAATAAAATTATTGCAATTTTGATTTTTAAAGTTCCGTACAAATTTACAGCCTTGTCTTAAATACAAAAAAGGTGATACTTTTATAGTGTAACCTTTTTTATTTGTAAAATAGTTAACCTCTGGATTATTAAAAATGGGACAAGAAATCTTTAAAGACCTTTTAGCACAAAATATTATCTCTTGTAGTTTTTCGTTGGATATGGTTAATAATGAGAATGTCTCTAAAAAGTTAAATGAAAAGACATCTTCTGTTGGATTCATATATAGACATATCGGTGAGACGATGCTAATGTTTGGATATTTTTTCGGTAAACCAAGTGAGATTCAAAATACCACTATGGGTCAGCAAGATGAGGGCCAAGGGAAAGATTTTGAGGAAAGTAAAATACTAATTGAAAAAGGATTTAAAATGCTAGAAGAGATTATAGAAAGTACTCCTAACTCAGGATGGTCAGAAATAGTTGAAACGCCATTTTTTGGAGCTGTGTCAAAAGCTAAATTGTTTTCCCACATACTATATCATAATTCATATCATTCAGGCCAAATTGGGCTTACACTAAAAAGAGGGGTATAACTTATTTTATCTTATAACTTTTTTATCGTTCAATACTCAATCATCGCATTATAAAGACTTCCTATGCCAATAGGAAGCCAAAATAGAACCGCTAATATTCATAAGCGGACCGAAAACTGCAGCGGCTAGGCCAACAGTTGCAATTTTTCCCATCCCTTTTGCAATTCCAGAAGCCAATCCACCATTTTGCATGCCAACCTCAAGGGCGATGGTGCGACAATCCTTTTCATCCATTTTAAATAAACGGCCAGACCAATAACCAAGAAAATAGCCACTTATATTATGTATGAGGACGAGCAATACCAGTAAAGGACCAATATTCAATAAGCTATCCCTTCCTGCAGCAGTGATGACAACAATGATCAAGGCAATGCCGACCATGGATACAACAGGCATGGCCTTATTTATCCATTCGGATCTGCCGGCAAGCAATTTGTTGAAAACTAATCCTGCTCCAATTGGGACA
>JBKCGF010000362.1:0-3283 GCA_046303455.1 Chitinophagaceae bacterium
ATTGCTTTTGTTTTGGGAGTGATGGCCGACTTCAACTTATCCCAATTTATTTTATATGAAGGATATTCAAGTTGAAGAATTACTGGTATAGCGCCACAAGAAACAATGTTGGGAATATAACTATCAAATGCAGGCTCAAAAACAATGGCCTCATCACCTGGGTCCAGTATTGTTGAAAAGGCGGTGCAAATGGCATAGCCACCACCAGGGGTAATGGTTATGTTGTCGCTTGCTGAAATTTTATTGTTGTAGAGCGATTCTACTTTTTGTGCAATGGTTTCTCTCAAGGGCATGTAGCCCGCCATTGGTGCGTATTGATTGTATCCATCTGCAATGGCTTTTCTTGCAAGATCGGCCAGTGTTTCATCCATTTGAAAATCAGGAAATCCTTGTCCCAGGTTGATTGCATTGTACTCTGAAGCCAATGCACTCATTACGGTAAATAGGCTGGTCCCTACTGCAGGAAGTTTTGAATTAATCGATAGCATTAAAGATATTTATCTCCTTTGTTGCGTTTGATTTCTGCAACATATTGTTTGATTTCCTGTTCTTTTTCTTTTTTGCAAATCATCAACACATCTTCTGTATCAACGATGATGTAATCATTCATTCCTTGCAACAAAACAAGTTTGTGGTTGGGTACATGCACCATATTGTCTTTAGCATCGATGATCATCACATCGCTACCGGCGACTGCATTGCCGAGGTAATCTTTTTCCATGTTTTCATGAGCAGAGTTCCATGTACCCAAATCGCTCCATCCAAAAGACGATGGAATGATGTATACGTTTTGTGCTCTTTCCATGATACCATAATCGATTGAAATATTGGTACATAGAGGATATACCTTACCAATGGCTTGTTTTTCTTTTTTTGTATTGAAGGCAGGTGATGCTGCTTCAAAAATTTCTGCTATTTCCGGAAGGTGCTTTTCAAAAGCGTGAATAATATTTTCTACTTGCCAAACAAAAATACCAGCATTCCAAAGGAAGTCGCCACTTGCCAAAAATGTCTTTGCAATTTCAAGAGTTGGCTTTTCAGTGAATG
This sequence comes from Chitinophagaceae bacterium, assembly GCA_046303455.1. Classification (GTDB taxonomy): domain Bacteria; phylum Bacteroidota; class Bacteroidia; order Chitinophagales; family Chitinophagaceae; genus Pollutibacter. The sequence continues at coordinate 1,048 of JBKCGF010000362.1, forward strand.
TCTTCACTTTATACACGTTATCACTTACCGGATGTTGTTCGTATTGAATATAGCCGTAACCAGTATTTGGGTGAGTTGGTTTAATACCCAGTGTAATCAGTGCTTTGTGTTGTGAGGTGAAGTTGAGTGCTTCGAGACACACTTTAGTAAACGCAGTTTCATCCAAAATAATATGATCAGCAGGCGCACAGATCAGAGCACCTTTGGGATTAATATTTCTGAGTTTATAAGAAATGTAAGCTACGCAAGGTGCTGTATTTTTTCTGGAAGGCTCTGCAACGATGTTGTCGATCTTTAGTTCAGGCAATTGTTCTTTGACTATTTCTACATAGTCTTCTGAGGTCACCACAAAAATATTTTCTTCAGGAATAAATTTTTTAAATCTGTCGTATGTACCCTGAATCAGTGTTCTTCCGGAATTGAGTATATCCAGAAACTGTTTTGGATAGGTGGTGCGACTCATTGGCCAGAAGCGACTTCCAATGCCGCCAGCCATAATTGCAACGTAATGATTTTTATTTTGCATTTTAAATAGGTTAAATTAATCCTTCACGAATTAGATCGTGGAGATGGATGACGCCAACATAATTTTTTTCATCAGCAACCAGTAGCTGCGTTATGTTGTTCTTGCGCATGGTATCAAGTGCATGCACAGCAAGTGCATCCTGAGCAATTGTTTTTGGAGAGGGACTCATGATGTCTTTTGCATTCGTCTTTTCCAGGTCAACACCTTTTTCAAGCATTCTTCTTAAATCACCATCCGTTATCACACCGGTTAACTCATCGTTTTCATTGAGAACAGCTGTGAGACCCAATCTTCTTTTTGTTATTTCTACAATCACTTCTTTCAATGTGCTCGATTCTTTTACAGCTGGTTTTTCATTCTGCTTGCTTAAATCATTTACCCTGAGGTAAAGTTTTTTACCCAAAGCCCCACCAGGATGGAATTTGGCGAAATCGTCAGAAGTAAAGCCCTTGGCTTCCATCAGGCAGACTGCCAATGCATCTCCCATAGCCATTTGGGCTGTGGTGCTGGATGTTGGGGCCAGGTTATTGCGACAAGCTTCTTGTGATACAGTTGTATTTAATATATGAGATGCACCTTCTGAAAGCGCGGATGGAATTTTGCCCACCATCGCAATCAAAGAATTACCTAGGTTTTGGATGAGGGTTACAAGCACTTTGATTTCGGGACTCTCTCCGCTTTTTGAAATAATCATCACTACATCATCTTCTCTTATCATTCCCAAATCGCCATGTATAGCATCGGCGGCATGCATGAAAATAGAAGGGGTTCCTGTACTGTTAAGGGTAGCGACTATTTTTTGTCCGATGATGGCACTTTTCCCAATTCCACTGATCACCAGCCTGCCTTTAGTTTGTAAAAGCAGTTGGACTATCTTTTCAAATTCATCGTTGATGAAATCGCGCAATTCCAAAATGGAATTGGCTTCTAGGGTCAGCGTATTTTTGGCAATTTCCTGAAGAGAAAGTTTCTGCATCTGAGGAAGTTATGGTTGTTGTAACAACTGCACAAAAGTACCATAATTTAAACATGTTCAAAGCCCCTGATCATGTGGTTTTATGCGCTGAATGGGTTAAATTTGTTATACCCTCTTAAATTCAAGGGGTTTTTGAAACCAAATGTTTATTTTTTCGTTATATATCCTTTGATAAAATAAAACAAAACTTCTCTTTTCCCCATTCCCATGCCTCCTTCAATCTCTAAAAAAACGACTAAAAACAACAAAACGGCCAGTTCTGCTAATGAAAAGGGCATTGATTTGTTGTCTCCACTTAAACAATACTTTGGTTTTGAGGCATTTAGGGGAAATCAAGAAGCAATTATTCAAAATGTTTTAGGGGGAAAGGATACTTTCGTCATCAAACCAACGGGCGGAGGCAAGAGCCTTTGCTACCAACTCCCGGCTTTGATCAGTGAGGGATGTGCACTGGTTGTTTCTCCTTTAATTGCCTTGATGAAGAATCAGGTAGACCTGGTAAGAGGCTATAGTAGTCAGGATAATGTTGCCCATTTTTTGAATTCCACGCTCACCAAAAAAGAGATCAAGGAGGTGCATGATGACCTCCGATCTGGGGTGACAAAGCTTTTGTATGTAGCTCCAGAAACATTAACGCGACAAGAAAATCTGGATTTTTTCAGTGATTTGAAAATTTCGTTTTTTGCTGTGGATGAGGCCCATTGTATTTCAGAGTGGGGGCATGATTTCAGGCC
>JBKCGF010000363.1:0-21669 GCA_046303455.1 Chitinophagaceae bacterium
CATATCCAATCGCTCTGTTTCATTGATAGCATCCCCCAACAACTTCTGTTGTTTTTCTTCACTCAGTTGATGTCTTTTCATGGTTTCGAGACTGAGCTTGGTAACCGCTATGGGAGTTTTCAATTCGTGGGTGACCGCCAACATGAAGTTTTTTTGCTGAAGGTGGTATCTAATTTGACGCCTTACTGCGCCATAAACAAAAATTGCCCCTAGAACCGTAAAGATGAGAAAGGTCATACCTTCTCCAATAAACTGTTTGGCATTCCTATCATGAGCATCTTTTGCTTCTGCCAATGTTATGTCCCCTCCAAATCCTTTCTGAATTTGTTCTTGCTGGTAAGCCAGCATTTGATCGTTTTGCTGATCGAGTTCATAATACCACCAACCAAGTGCTGCGATCAAATAAAGCAATAACAACCAGTATACATAAATGATCATCTTTAACGGTATACGGTCGAATAGACTCTTCATCTTAATTGACTTTTTCAATTCGAAGTCCCACATTAAAAACATGTTCCAATGGCTCCACACGCATTTCGTGTCCGATATTTACTTTATAAAGTCCGGTTTTACCAAACTTTACCGGCTCCCTGTACAACAATACACGATGATCAAAGATGTCATCCATGCCAGAGCCCAACCATTTATTTTGATCAGCTAAAGGAATATCAAATCGCTCTTTGCGCTTGATGCTGTCGCCAGGAAGTTGACTTTCAAGACTGATCCATACATTATTATATTCATATGCATCAGCATGCCTGATTAAAAAATACAACTGGTACCTAGAGGCAGTATCTTTTACTTCGAATTCAAATGAGGGTTGTTCTTGAGCCGACCATGCATTGCCTTTCATGAAATAGACTTTCTCATAAAGCCCTGTTTCTTTGCAGCCGGCCAATAAAAGAAATACAAAAATGATCTGAATTGATCTGAAGCGCATAAAGCAAAGTTATGCATCATTTGGTTATGGTAGGAAAAGAGCTTGCTTAAAGAATATTCAAGACCTGCTCTTTTGCTTTTTCTAGTTCGTCCTTCATTTCAACAACCGCTTTTTGAATGGTCGCATCATATGCTTTTGAACCGGTGGTATTGATTTCTCTTCCTATTTCTTGTAGGAGGAATGATAATTTTCTACCCTTTGCTATTTCTTCTTCTTGTAATAAAGTCCTGAAATAATTACAATGGTTCGTCAATCTAACTTGTTCCTCGGTTAGGTCGATTTTTTCAATATAATAGATGAGCTCTTGTTCAAAACGATTCATATCCACATTATCCTTACCCACTTGTTCGTCGAGCAACTTTAAGATAGATTCTCGGATTTTTACTTTTCTACCCGGATCCAAAGCAATTACCTCTTGCTGACTTTTTTCAATATTGGCAATTCTGCTTAATAGTTCCTTCTCCAAAACCGCTCCTTCATCCATTCTATGCTTATTGATCATGACCATGGCTTCCTGAAGTGCTTCTTTAAATACACCCCACTCCTGTTCGGTTAACACATCAGTAGAAGTGGCAACCACCTCTGGTAAACGGAGTATCGACGCCAACAACTGGCTATCATCAGCATGCAGTTGGTCGGCTAGTTTTTTTAATTGCTGAAAATAAGATGCAGCAAGATCAAGATTTATTGATGAAGGTTTTACTGCACCATTCTGCTTAATAGTGACAGTGCACTCAACACTACCCCTTATTAATTTTTCTGCTAGTAGACTTCTAACATCAAATTCATAGGGCTTCAATTGCACAGGCATTTTGAGTAGTAGTTCAAATTGCTTGCCATTGAGCGAACGAATTTCAATGATAAAATTCTTCTCGTTGAAGGTGCGTTCAGACCTACCATAGCCTGTCATTGATCTTAACATAAATAAAATTTAATGCAATGTAAGTATAAAAAAACAGCGTCCGGTTGAAACCGGACGCTGATATATAGATGGGTTAATAAGTACCGGGAATAAATTCCCTTCACAATATTATAAATATATTTTATCAACAGAAAATATTTTATCTATTATTTTATTCACACTTTCAATCACATTTGTGAATTACCGCTATTTGTTTTTGAAAATGATGCATTCAAAATACTAAGTTGACATAGCAGTATCTTTGTGTGAAATCAACTAAAATGAAATTTCCTTCACCTGTTTCTGTATCATGGATTGCAACATTAATCAATGCAAAAATAGAAGGCAATACAAATGGAAATTGTCTTGGCATTAATGAAATTCACAAGGTTGAAGAGGGTGATCTTGTTTTTGTTGATCATCCCAAATATTACAAAAAATGCATTGAGTCTGATGCATCATTCATCATCATCAACCAAAGCACAGAATGCCCGCCACATAAGGCTTTGCTGATAGTAGACGAACCATTTGAAGCCTATCAGAAAATCGTTTCTCACTTCCGTCCTTTTCATCTGCAGACAAGTATGATTCATGCATCTGCAAGCATTGGTGAAGGCACAATGGTAGCACCAAATGTATATATTGGAGAAGATGTTGTGATTGGAAAAAATTGCATCATTCATCCAAATGTTACCATCGCATCTCATTGTATTATTGGAGATGAAGTAATCATTCAGGCAGGGACAATAATTGGGTCTGATGCGTTTTATTACAATTCAAAAAAGGACAGGTCGGTTTGGTATAAAAAAATGAAAAGTTGCGGAAGGGTGGTTTTACAGAACCATGTTGAGGTAGGTGCAGGTTGTACAATTGACAGAGGAGTAACACATGATACCATCATTGGAGAAGGTACAAAAATGGATAACATGGTACATATTGGTCATGATGTTGTGGTTGGAAAAAATTGTTTGTTTGCTGCACAAGTGGGTATCGGTGGCGCAACAGTAATTGAAGATGGAGTGATTCTGTGGGGACAAGTTGGCGTTAGCAAGACACTCACAATTGGTGCAAATGCAGTGGTGATGGCACAAACTGGTGTACCGTCTAGTCTCGCAGGTGGTAAGGTTTATTTTGGTTATCCTGCTGAAGAAGCTGTCGCCAAAAAAAGAGAACTGGTTTGGATCAAAAGAATTCCTGAAATGTGGGAAATGCTCAAAAAAGGAAATACTAAAGAATAGTAACTAAGATTTAGATAAAGTTGAAAAGCGAATCATCTACATTTTGCTTAAATAGTAGGAACAGGATTCTTCAATTGTTTGCTGTAGCGGTTTAAATGAAAAGCCAGGCAGTGCTTTTAAAATCTTGGTATTATCAAACTTAACAGTCTGCTGAGCTGTCTCTGCTGTCTCTTTGGTCAGCAAAGGATCTTGACCCGTTATCCAACCTTTAATGGCTTCCAACCTCCACACTAAAGCAGCTAACCATGGTGTAACTTTTCTGCTTGGTGGCTTTTTTCCAAACCCTTTGGCCATTGCTGTAAATAAACCGCGGTAAGTCCAGTTTTCAGCCGATAAAATAAATCGTTCCGCAGTTATCTCACAATCCATCAACATCACCATTGCTTTTGCCACATCTTCACCATCTACAAAACCACTACTGCCCTCTGTATACCAGGGAAACTCATTGTATGCATTTTTAAAAGTAGCACCGGAGCCAGAATGCCAATCACCCTTCCCAAGAATAATAACTGGATTTACAATAACGGCATTCAATCCTTCTGCAATTCCACGCCACACTTCAAGCTCACCTAAATATTTGGTTTTACCATATACCGATGGGTTGGCATTATCATCCCATTTCACGTTTTCAGTCACGGTTTGCCCATTTCGCTTTCTACCAAGAGAGGCAACAGAACTTACATGAATCAATTTATTCACTCCTGCAGCAAGACAAGCATTTACAACATTTGCAGTTCCATCTACATTGATCTTGAAAAGATCTTTTACTCGTTTTGGACTGAATGAAACCAGACCTGCACAATGATAGACTTTATCACAATCCTCCATAACCTCAGCCAAAAGCAAAACGTCCAGAATATCACCTTGGATCCAGGTAACCTGCGCTTGTTCTTCAAGACTCAACTGCGGTGGAATTTTTGAGCGGTAAATAGCAATTACAGGCTCATTTGTTTTGAGCAATTCACGGATGAGATAAACACCCAGCAAACCTGCAGCACCTGTAACAAGGGTTTTTTTATTCATGATCAAATACCGCTGAACTGTTCTAGGAACCTTACATCGTTCTCACTAAACAGGCGGATATCGGTAATACCATATTTTAACAATGCAGGCCTTTCCACTCCCATCCCAAATGCAAATCCAGTGTATTTCTCAGGATCAATTCCGCAATTTTTTAAAACATTAGGGTGCACCATTCCACATCCAAGAATTTCAAGCCAGCCAGTTCGCTTACAAACTGAACAACCATCACCTTTGCAAAGCATGCAACTGATATCCATCTCAGCACTGGGCTCAGTGAATGGGAAATAACTTGGCCTGAACCTTACTTTGACATCTTCTCCAAACATTTCTTTTACAAAAAAGTATAATGTCTGTTTGAGATCTGCGAAGGAAACGTTTTCATCGATATATAAACCTTCAACCTGGTGAAAGAAACAATGTGAACGGGCGCTGATGGTTTCGTTTCTATAAACCCTACCCGGACAAATAATCCTGATAGGCGGTTTATTCCTTTCCATTTCCCTGATCTGAACATTGCTGGTATGTGTCCTTAATAAGATGGCTGGGTCAGTTGACAAATAAAAAGTATCCTGCATATCTCTGGCTGGATGATTTTCATCCAGGTTCAATGCAGTGAAGTTGTGCCAGTCGTCTTCAATTTCCGGACCTTCTGCCACTGTAAATGAAAGTCGCTGAAAAATTTCAACAATACTATTGCGCATTAAAGTAACAGGATGTCTGCTACCTACTGGCAATGGAGTTCCTGGCAAGCTAATATCTATAGAGGCTACATTTGAACCACCCTGTGCATCGGTTTTTTCTTTTTCCTCATTGTATTTTTCTTCAGCCAATGCTTTGAATGCATTCATGGTCTGACCAAACTCTTTTTTCTGATCTGCTGGAACATTCTTCATCTCACCCATCAGAGCCTTTACAATTCCTTTCACTCCAAGAAACCTGATACGAAACTGTTCTAATGCATCAGCATCAGCTGCAGCAAATCCTTTGATTTCTGCACTGTATTGTTCAATTTGCTTTTGGATCTCTTCCATGTTGCGAAGATAATGAATCATAAGATCTTTGTCCCACTACAACTACACTGGAAAATTCAACACCGCCATTCAATTTATCATGAGTTTACAGTAGGTTTGCTTAAACTTTTTACATGTCATTTTATAGCCTCACTGATTTTTTAGAACCTGTCCACCTGGCCATGGTTTCTGGAGATGCAGAAATAAGGGAAGGTCAGATTGGCAAAACCCTAATGATTTTTCAAGATGAAATGCCTGATTTGTCTACTGCGGATGTAATAATTGCCAGCTGTAATGATCTTAGAGGCGATGGGGATTTATTCAAGGATGGTGCTGGTACAGATCAAATCAGGAAAGAATTTTATGCATTATATCAGTGGCACAAGGATATTAAAATTGCAGATATTGGCAACATCAGATCAGGTGCTTCTGTAAGCGACACATATGCGGCAGTAAAAGCAGTCGCCACCGAATGCCTCAACCTTGGAAAACGATTTCTATTGTTGGGTGGATCACATGATCTGACACTAGCCTTGTACGAAGTATACCAGAACAAGGGTAAAATTATTGAGGCGACAGGCGTAGATGCGTATATTGATTTATCAATCGACAACCCGGTTCGTTCCAGAAATTTTCTAATGGAAATGCTTACTGGAGACCCCAACTTTATCAAACACTATAATCATATCGGTTTCCAAAGCTATTATGTTCACCCCACTATGCTGGAGACCATGGATCAATTAAGATTTGATTGTTACAGATTGGGTAAAGTGAAAGAAAATATTGAAGAAATGGAACCTGCTTTTCGCAGCAGCGACTTATTGAGCTTTGATCTTTCAGCATTAGGCTCCCCTACTTTCTGGGAAGGAAGTAGTCCCAATGGATTCAATGGTGAAGAAGCCTGCACCTTAATGAGATATGCAGGCATGAGCGACAAAATGAAAACACTTGGTATTTTCGGATACAACCACAAAAACGATCCTAATTCAAATTTAGCAAAACAGGTCTCGCAGATGTTGTGGTACTATATAGATGGTATCCACGTAGGAAGAACCGAAGCTTCCCTCAATGAAAAAGAAATGTTCATTGAATGTCATATTGCATTTGGTGCAGTAGAAACAACATTTATCAAGAGCATGAAAACAGGCAGATGGTGGATGAAGATGCCTGATAACAATTATGTGCCCTGCTCTCAAAATGATTTCAACCAGGCAGGAAACAATGATATTCCTGAAAGATGGTTAAGGCTTCAGGAAAGAAACTAAGCAGAATCATGAATAAACTTTTTTCATTACTGACAACAGTTATTTTTTTGAGCAGTTGCTCGATGCAACATACTATTCAAAAAAACGCAAAAAAGCTTTTACTCAATGACCCAGCTTTGGCCCATGCGCATGTTGGTATTGCAGTCCATGACCCCTCTACCAACAAGTACACTTATCAGCACCAGGCTGATAAATTATTTGTACCCGCAAGCAATGTAAAAATTGTTACAGCTTATGCTGCATTAAAAAATCTTCCAGAGTTTTTACCTTCTGCAGTCTGGACCGAATTGGATACTGCCATTCTCATTACACCAATGGGAGATCCCAGTTTTTTACACCCTGATTTTAAAAAACATCCTCTTTTTGATCGTTTGAAATTGGCTTCCAAGCCTCTGTATATGCGCAATGACAATTGGAATACCCCTGCTATTGGCAATGGGTGGAGTACAGATGATTACAATGAAGATTATCAGGCAGAAAGAAATGCCTTCCCTGTATATGGCAATCTGATTCAATGGTTTCAGGAGAGATCCATCAAAGAAAATCCAACCACCCCACAAGACACAATTGATATTTTCATTTATTCCAATCCAGAAATCAACTGGTCGGTTGATTTTGGAAAATCAAGCAACAACTTCCAGGTAAAAAGAAAAGAGCACGACAATTTCTTTGTACTATCGGAAGGAAAAGAAAAATCTGCCATACAAGCTGTCCCTTTCATCACAAATGGATTACTCAGCGGCTTAACCTTATTAAAGGATAGTCTTGGTAAAGCTGTGCAAATTGCAGATGAAGAGCTGATCCAATATTCAAAAGGCCAATCTGGCATAATAATCCATTCACAACACCGGGACTCCCTGCTTCAAAAAATGATGTACAGGAGTGATAATTTTTATGCCGACCAAAGTCTGCTCATGATCAGTCAAATGCATTTGAACCGAATGGATGAGGCTGCAATCATTCAAGAACTGGTGAAAAAAGACTTGAGTCAGTTGCCGGTAAAACCCCGATGGACAGATGGAAGTGGACTCAGCAGGTACAATCAGTTTAGTCCCTCAGACATGATTGTTGTTCTCAATCAATTAAAAGTTGAGCAAGACTGGCAAAAAATAAAAACCATCTTCCCTAAAGCTGGTCAGGGTACCCTCCGAGCACTTTCCGATAAAAGAGAAGAATTTATTTACGCAAAGTCCGGTTCTATGAGTGGTATCTACTGCTTGAGTGGTTATGTACTCACAAAAAAGGGCAAATGGATGAATTTCTCCATAATGGTGAACAACCACGATAGCAACACAAGCACAGTAAGAAAAAAAGTTGAAGCTTTTCTGCAATCGCTTTAATCAAATTCCAAAAACACCACTTAAGTAGTCGTTTTTCACTTCTACATAAATAGGTTTCCCGTCAAAATGAACTTTGGGCTGAGTGCATGTTGATAATAAATCAATTAACTCCAGCATTTCCTTTTCATCGAGTTTGGTTCCGACTCTTATACCATGTTTTCTGGCTAAGGTCTTGCTGATTCTTTCTTTATAGGACTGATGGAGTTTTGATGTACTATCTTTCACATCTTCCAAAATCATTTCAATCACAGATTGATTGTTTTCTGTTGGATGATCAGCCGGACTTCCCTGCACCAGGAATGTATTGTTACCAAAAGGTTCTAACTGATACCCCAGGTGTAAGAGATCAGACAAAATAGATTGCAAAAGTTGTGTATCTGAAGGTGACAAGGAGATGGCCTGAGGAAATAGTTCTTGCTGAATGGTCATCGGTTTTCCTCCCCAGGCAGCATTGAATTTTTCAAAAAGAATTTGCTGGTGAGCCAATTGCTGATTGAGAATGATCAGTCCATTTGTATTTTCATAAACCAGGTAGGAAGCATGCAACTGCATTACCTGTGAAGGCAAGGTTGACATAAAAGAAGGTACCGAAGTTTTCGACTGCAGCAATTCCCCTGCCATAAATTGTTGTTCAGGCATTTCAGTTTTGGGAGCTGATTCAAAGAAACTGCGCCAGTCCTTCAAATTACTTGAAGATTCAATCTTGTGCGCCTGGTTTCGATCGACAAACGATTTGTATAATCCTCCTGATGCAGCTTGCTCTTGTCGAACTTGCGTGAAAGGTTTTTCAACAGCATCCAATTGCTGAATATTCGGATCAAGTTCAAAATCTAATGCAGGAGCAATACTGAACTGTGCCAAAGCATGTCGGATAGCCGATTTAATGAAAGCATAGACTATTTTATCATCATCAAATTTGATCTCCTGTTTGGTAGGATGAACGTTAACATCTACATGCGCTGGATCCAAGTCAATAAACAAGACAAAGAATGGAAAAGATCCTGGCTGAATAAGTTCCTCATAAGCACTAACAACTGCATGATTCAAATACGCATTGCGTATGAAACGGTTGTTGACAAACAAATATTGATCTCCACGTGTTTTTTTCGCTGTATCAGGCTTTCCAATGAAACCAAACACATTGAGGTAGTCGGTTTTCTCCTCCACTTGTACCAAACGCGTTGCATAACTATTCCCCATCAACTGAATAATACGTTGCTTGAGATTACCTTTTTCTAAATGAAAAACTTCCTGACCATTACTTGTCATGGAAAAAAATATATTGGGGAAAGCCAGCGCAACATGCATGAACTCATCAGTAATATGTTTCAGTTCAACCACATTACTCTTTAAGAAATTCCTTCTTGCAGGCACATTAAAGAAGAGATTCTTCATGCTGATACTGGTACCTACCTCACAAGCACAAGGTGTTTGATCTACAATGGTACTGTTTTCAATTTCAATTGCTGTCCCCAACTCCTGTTCAGCAGTTTTCGTCTTCATCGATACCTGTGCGACAGCTGCTATGGAAGCCAAGGCCTCACCTCTGAAACCCATTGTCTTGATCGTGAACAAATCTTCAATAGCATTGATCTTGGATGTTGCATGTCGCTCAAAACAATTTCTTGCGTCAACAGGATCCATCCCTCTCCCATTATCAATTACCTGTAAAAGAGATTTACCCGCATCCACCACAACCAGCTTGATTTCAGTGGCTCCGGCATCGACTGCATTTTCAAGCAATTCCTTAACAGCACTGGCCGGACGTTGAATCACTTCACCGGCAGCAATCTGATTGGCAATATGAGGAGGTAAAAGTTGAATTGGGTTGGGCATCAACAAACAAATTTCATAACTTCAAAAATAACAAATAGACGCCGTATGATCACGAGAAAAACAACAGTGTTGGCTCTCTTTTTACTGATTGGATCTGTCAGTTTTGCACAAAAAGCATCCCAATGGGCAGATAGTGTATTAAAAACCTTGAACGAGGATGAAAAAATTGCCCAGTTGATCATGGTTCGGTTGTCTGCTATCGACCTCAGGACAAGAAAAATTAGTTTTTACGACACAACGGTAGAACGTGACATCAAACAATTTAATATTGGTGGTATCTGTCTTTTTCAGGGGGCACCTGTAAAGCAGGCCAATCTTGTCAATTATTTTCAGTCCATTGCCAAAACCCCAATTCTAATTGCAATTGACGGGGAAACAGGAGTGGGAATGCGGTTGGATAGTGTTGCTAACCTACCCAAAATGATGATGCTGGGGGCAATGAGGGACAGCAGTATAGTCTATACTTATGGACAATGGGTAGCAGAACAATGCAGACAAATGGGCATACAAGTGAATTTTGCACCCGTCGCAGATGTCAACAACAATCCTAATAACCCAGTAATCAATGATCGCTCATTTGGAGAAAATAAATACAAAGTAGCCAACATGGCCATACAATATATGCTGGGCATGAAAGCAGGTGGCATAATGGGAAGTGGTAAACATTTTCCTGGCCATGGCGATGTTGATGTTGACTCACACCTCGCCCTTCCTCAAATCAGTAAATCAAAACAACAACTAAACGAACTGGAACTTTATCCTTTCAAAAAATTATTTGAAGCAGGAGTTGGAAGTGCCATGGTAGGACACCTTTTCATTCCAGTGATAGATAGCACTCCAAACAGAGGATCTTCTGTTTCAACAAAAACCATTACAGGCCTTTTAAAAAATGAGATGGGTTATAAGGGATTGATTTTTACTGATGCACTGGAAATGAAAGGTGTTGCAGATGCTTATCCTAATGGAGCAGCAGGAGTAGAATCATTAATAGCAGGGGTTGATATGCTTTGCTTACCTGGAGAAGTATCTACTGTTATCAATAAAACAAAAGAAGCCATTGCTGCAAACAGAATCAGCTGGGAACAAATTGAAGAACGTGTGAAAAGAGTATTGGAAACAAAATACGAGACAGGTCTATCCAATTGGAAGTCGGTTCCTACTGAAGGACTCACAATGAGATTAAATGAAAAAAGCAATGCAATCAAACAATTGGTAGCGGAAAAAGCAATCACACTTGCCAAGTATGATGATCCTTCATCTTTTCCTTTGGCAACAGACAGAACAGGCAAGTATGCATTGATTGATATAGCAAAAAACAAATCGACTGCTTTCAGTAATGAAATGAGAAGAAATTACAATGCTGATATTTTTTTATTCGACCATAGTAAGTCGCAAGCTGAAGCAGATAGTTTATTCAACTACCTGTCCACTCACTATGAAAAAATCATTGTGGCTATTCATGAGTTACCCAGGTACCCAGCTAATAATTTTAACATGAGTAAGGCTGCTGTAGCACTGGTGAATAATATAAGCAGGAATAAACCAACGAATATTTTCATTTTCGGCAATCCTTATGCAGCAAAGAGTTTTTGTGAAAGCAAAAATATCATTGCCTGTTACGACGATGATCCTATTACGCATCGTGTAGCTGCGAATATGCTACTTGGTGTACAAGCGCCAGAGGGACAACTTCCTGTCAGTGTTTGTCCCGCTATGCCCGCTGGAACAGGATTTACCATACCGGTTAACCATCCAACTGTTTTAATAGAAGATGATCAACCAATTCAACGAATTGACTCTATTATCATGGATGCTATTGCAAAAAAAGCTGCACCAGGCATGGTATTGATGGCCTTTAAAAATGGGAAGGTGGTGGCTCAAAAAACTTATGGTAAGACAAGTTACAAAGAAGGAACAGCCACTTCAATAGAAACGGTTTACGATATGGCTTCTGTCACCAAAATTTGTGCAACCACCCTTTCTGTAATGAAGTTGGTTGATGAAGGAAAAATAAAACTGGATCAACCACTTGGAAATTATTTACCATGGGTAAAAGGAAGTGATAAAGAAAATCTAATCATAAAAGACATCTTGTTACACCAGGCTGGCTTAAAAGTATATATTCCATTTTACAAGGAAATTGCAGACAGCATAACCATGAAAGCGCTTCCTGGGTATTTCAGTAAAAAAGCGGATAATAAGTATGGCGTAAAAGTAGATGACTCACTATACATGAGGTCTGATTGGGTAGACACCATGTATAAACGCATTCTTGTTTCTGCAGTCGACAAGAAAAAACAATACGTATACAGTGATAACGATTTTATTTTATTAGGAGAATTGGTTAAATCGGTTAGTGGCTTGTCGATTGACCAGTATGCAGCAAAATATTTTTATCGACCCATTGGATTAAGAAGTACAGCATTCAATCCAACTTCTTCAATCAGCAAGCAAGCTATAGCTCCAACAGAGCAAGACCCTTACTTCAGACAAAGATTGGTAAGAGGTTATGTTCACGACCCAGGTGCTGCCATGTTTGGAGGCGTATCCGGACATGCAGGCTTGTTCAGCAATGCCTATGAAATTGGCGTACTGATGGAGATGGTAATGAATGGAGGTGTTATCAATGGCAAAAGATATCTTTCTACTAATACAGTAAATTTATTTACCACTTATCAAAGTGATATCAGCAGAAGGGGACTTGGATTTGATAAAGCGGAAAAGGACAATGCTAAAAGAGCAGTAGCCTATCCTACATTAAATACATCTGCACTTGCATTTGGACATACTGGATTTACAGGAACTTGTGCATGGGCCGATCCAGAAAAAGGAATTGTATTTGTTTTACTTGCCAACAGGGTTCAACCTACAGCCAGCAATACATTTGGGGACTTGAATGTTAGAGGGAAAGTAATGGAAGAAATCTTTAAAGCATATTGAGCTGAGTGCGCACCATTGCTTTAGCTGCTACCCAGGCTTTGTGGTAGTTTGGAATTCTGATACGTTCTTCAAGAATGCGTTGCGGTTGAACTGCCTTGATTTTTTTGAATAAGCTCAAGTAATATTTATAAGCAAGATAGACACCGAATCTTGCTTTAAGAGGAAGCTTGATGATTCCCTCATAAGCATCTCTGAAATCTTTTTCAATATCCTGTTCTATACTATCCTTCATTTCAGGAGTAAAAGCATTGAAATCAACACCAGGAAAATATACTCGGTTGAGCTGCTGGTAATCAGCACTTACGTCACGCAGGAAATTGACCTTTTGAAATGCAGAGCCTAGTGATTGTGCACTGGGTCTGAGTTTTTCGTATTGCTCTTGATTACCATCACAAAATACATATAAGCACATCAAGCCTACTACTTCAGCACTTCCATAAATGTATTCAGCATAGCCATTTGCATCATAGCTGGCTTTTTCTAAATCAAATTCCATGCTTTTGAAGAAAGCCTCAACCAATGCCAAATCAATATTATAACGGTTCACCGTTATCTGAAAACTATGTAAAATGGGATTAAGACTGATTCCTCTTTCAATGGCGTCGTAAGTTTCTTTTTTGAAATTTGAAAGCAGCAATGCTTTATCGTGATCATGAAAAGTATCGACTATCTCATCAGCAAATCGAACCAGTCCGTAAATATCATAGATAGGCCCCTGAATATCCGCATGCAACAACTTGATAGCACTGCTGAAAGAAGTGCTGTATCGCTTTGTTGTAACGCGACTGCATTCGTGTGAGACATCGTGGAAAATTCCTATCATATAACGTTGAACTTATTTTTGGCCAGAGCTCTCTCAAGTTAAACAATAAAACGCAGTTAGTTTTAGTTTGTTCAAAGAGTTTATCTGTTTTTTATTTTTTTATGTATTCAATTCCTTGTTGACCAAGCTTGCAACTACTTCCCCACTGATTAAACTTGGTGGCACACCTGGTCCAGGTACGGTCAATTGTCCTGTGTAATAAAGATTTTTAACCTTCTTACTCTTACACGATGGCTTAAGGTTAGCTGTTTGCATCAGGGTATTGGCCAATCCGTAAGCATTCCCTTTGAAGGCATTGTAATCAGCAATGAAATCCGCATTGCAATATGCACGTTTATATACCAGGTGTTCTCTGATGTCAACTCCAGTTCTATCTTTCAATCGATCACATAGGATTTCAAAATAATGCGCTCTTACTTTCTCATCATCGCCATCTAATCCTGCTGCAATCGGTATAAGGAAGAACAGATTCTCTCCACTCGCTGGAGCTTGTGTTGGGTCAGTAACCGATGTAGCACTTAAATAAAATAATGGTTCTTTAGGCCATGAAGGTGTAGTATAAATTTCTTTTGCATGTTGGTCAAAAGGGACATCAAAAAACAATGAATGATGGAGTAGTCCTGGTATTTTACAACCGGTTCCAACATAAAAAATCAAACACCCCGGAGCCATCACTCGCTTGTCCCAGTATCTTTCTGTATACGACTGGTATTGAGGTTCAAGCAACTTCGTTTCAATAAAATGATAGTCAGCTGCACCCACTATTACATCTGCATACATTGGTGCCGCACCTTCAATGCTAACACCTTTTGCTATACCATTTTCAACCAGTATAGCGTTTACATTACTATTGAAATGAAATTTTACACCTTGTTCTGTTGCAAGCTTTTGCATGCCTTCAACAATTTTATACATCCCACCTTCAGGAAACCATGTACCCAATTTGATATCGGCATAATTCATTAGACTATACAAGGCAGGCGTATTTTCTGGAAGTGCTCCAAGAAAAAGTACGGGGAACTCCATCATTTGCCTGATCTTGGGATGCTTGAAGTATTTGGCAATATGTGCTTTGATATCACGAAAAACATCAAGTTTGAAAAGACCAAGCACCAATTCAAAATCCATGAATTCAAGGAGTGATTGTCCTGGTTTAAATACCAATTTATTGATTCCAACCCTGTACTTGTATTCAGCTTCTTTCATGAAGGCATCCAACTGTTCCCCAGCGTCAGGTTCAAGTGAATCAAAGAGTTGTTTGAGCGACTGATAATCAGCCGGAACATCCATGTGGTCTTGATTCCAATAAATTCTGTAAGAAGGATCTAATCTGAGCAGTTTATAATAGTCGTGAACACTTTTATTGAACTGTGCAAAATATCGTTCAAAAACATCGGGCATCCAATACCAGCTGGGACCCATATCAAAGGTGAATCCTTCAGTTTTAAAATGCCTGCATCGCCCACCGGCTTGATCATGCTTTTCAATTACATCGACTTCCCAGCCGAATTTCGACAAAAAAGTAGCTGCTGAAAGTCCAGCGAATCCACTTCCAATTACAATTGCTTTTGGGGACACAGGGGAAAGTTAGGTTAAAACTTGTTAATCTGATCTTTTAATAACCTTCTGGCAAAGTGAATTCTACTTTTGATTGTTCCCAAAGGCTCATTGAGCATATCAGCAATTTCATGGTATTTGTAACCTTCGAAATACAACATGAAGGGCTGTTTGAAAATACTAGGCAGTTCGTGAATTGCTTTATTGATATCTTTCATTCTGATGGTAGTCTCGGCACCATTAGGAACTGCAGCCTGATTGTGATCAAGCAAAAATTCGTTTGGAGTATTATCAAAAATGGTGTTTTGCTTAGACTTCCTTCTATAGTTATTGATGAAAATATTACGCATGATGGTATACAACCATGCTTTGATGTTTGTGCCAACACTGTATTTTTCTTGATTAGACAATGCTCTGAACATCGTCTCTTGCAACAAATCCTTCGCACTTTCCTGATCTTTCGTCAACGTAACTGCAAAGGGTTTCAGGTATTCAGAATTCTGAAGTAAAAGTTGATTGAATTCTCTAGTTGACATGTTTTGTTTAATTTTCTTAAATCAAATTTAAACAAAAAATATTGAGCTAACCTAATTTTTGTTTAATTTTTTATTGCCCTAAATTAAACAATTATAAAGACTTGAAAAATAATGATTTACAAAAGAAACTCTTTTGAAAATCAAGCTAAACTAGCACAAAAAAAGGGGGAATTCAATGATGCTAGACCAATTCTGTGATGAATTCAGTCACTTCCTGCAATGATTTTTTGAAGTGAATTTGAGCAGGAATTTTCTTTTCGTAGGTGGCCGCTAATCTTCCAGATATGATCACTGGAGTTGCATTGAATCGCTTAAGCGACTGTTGTAAAAATTTCTCGAAATTGAAAACACTCGATACAGATGTGAGGTGGGTATAAATGAAATCAGGTTGCTTGTATTTTACAACATATTCAACATCTTCTAGTGGAACATTTGTACCCAAGTAGTATACTTTGATTCCTCTGTTCTTCAACAAATATTGGATGAACAACAATCCTAACTCATGAAACTCTCCTTCGGGAAGAAAGAGGAGTCCTGATTTTTTTAATTTGAAAAGTGGATTAACCGCCTCAGTTCCCACGATCAATTTCTGACGAATGATATTGGATACAAGGTGTTCCTGTGCAGGGTTGATGTGCCCTGTAATCCAGAGTACACCGATTCTTTCCATAAAAGGGAAGATGATCTGGTGAATTGTTTTTTCAATTCCTTTCGCTCTGATATGATCTTCCATTAAACCTTCAAATCCCTCCAAATTCATATCGACCATCGCCTGAATAAGCGAATTGACAATACGCTCTTGTTGCGCTTGAAGGTTGTTGATACTCAGGATTTTTTCCTTCATATCATTTTCATTCATCTTGTCGATATGTGAGATCTTGAAGCCGTATTTGTTAAGCAAAGAAATATTCAAGATCCTCTTGAGTTCTTCGTTGTTGTAATACCTTATGTTGGTATCTGTACGTTGTGGTTTCAGGAAATTGTAACGCTGTTCCCATATACGGATCGTGTGGGCCTTTATGCCCGTAAGGTTTTCAAGATCTTTGATGGTAAATGCGTTCATGTAGGCTATAACAAGGAATTGTGAGAAATTGTTGCAAGAAGATATTTATAGTCGCTGGTTTAAACCCTAGATATTTCCTTAAAAACAGATGCAAATGTAAAAAACTGTAGGAAATGGCATAATTCCTATTGATTTTAGTCTTCTTGTTTAATCTATTTATCCATTTTCAACTTATATATAAACAAAACCCCCAGGATTTGGGGGTTTTAAAATAAATATATTTTAAAAATAAATTCTAGTTTTCGATAATTGCCATCAATTTTTGGAGGGATTTAGAGAATTTGAGTTGTTTTAAGCCCTGCAGATGCCTTTCA
The DNA here is from genome assembly GCA_046303455.1 of Chitinophagaceae bacterium. Lineage (GTDB taxonomy): Bacteria > Bacteroidota > Bacteroidia > Chitinophagales > Chitinophagaceae > Pollutibacter. The sequence goes on from JBKCGF010000363.1 coordinate 16,787, forward strand.
TGATGAAGGTCGCTTCCAAGTAAACTAATCAAATCCAATTCCACCAATTGCCCTGCAAAACGCTGCACTTCCTTTCCATAGTATCCTGAGAAAGAGAGCAGGTTAGATTGAAGTTTACAGCCTATATCTTTTAATTCACTAAGTTCTTTGGTTTTCCCTGCATAATACAAATAACGTTCTGGGTGTGCCAAAACCGGTTGGTATCCCTGCACCTGCAATTCAAACAAGATGTCTTTGAGTTGTAAAGGTGGTTGTAAGAATGAAACTTCTATCAGTACCCAATTTTCACGGATAGTCCTCAAAGGCTTTTTGTGTTTCAAAAGAAATTCCAGGTGCTCATCCACCATGTATTCTGCAGCAGCAGTAACATCAACATTCATCTTATTTTCACTCAAGGCAGTTTGCAATAAGGTAGAAGCTGCATTGATGGTTTCATCATTGTTTTTCCAGATATCCTGCATTACGTGAGGCGTTGCAGTGAATTGCTGGAAGCCTAAATCCATCATCCCTTTTATCAAGTGAATGGAAGTTGTAACATCTGGAGATCCATCATCTATGCCTGGAAGTAAATGAGCATGCACATCGGTTTTTAGCTGATGAAAAGGAAAAATTTCTTTTTGTTTTCTATGAAAAAAAGAAAACATGCTACAAAAAACTCAATTTAATCATGTAGAGATTATTGCCTTGATTGGTATTCCTGGTAGACCAGTTCCAATCCTTTTTTAAGCGGAAGTGTGTACTTCCATCCCAGTTGGTTCAATTTGGATACATCCATTAATTTTCTTGGCGTACCATCAGGCTTTGTGTGATCATATACAATTGAGCCTTCATAACCAACCACTTCTTTGATCAATAAAGCAAGATCACTGATTGATATGTCCTCGCCGGTACCAATATTCACCAAACCCTCATCACTATATGTATTCATGAGGAATACACAGGCATCTGCAAGATCATCCGCATGTAAAAATTCACGCTTAGGTGAACCGGTGCCCCAAATGCTAACTTCCGGCGCATTGTTGATTTTGGCTTCATGAAACTTCCGGACAAGCGATGGTAAAACGTGTGCATTTTGCAAATCATAATTATCGTTCGGACCATAGAGGTTGGTCGGCATGACTGAAATAAAATCACAGCCGTACTGACTTCTATAGGCATCACACATTTTGATACCTGCAATTTTTGCTATAGCATATGGTTCGTTGGTGGGCTCCAATAAACCCGTCAATAAATACTCCTCTTTTAGTGGTTGAGGCGCTAATTTGGGATAAATACAAGATGAACCAAGGAACATCAATTTCTTCACTCCAGTTGCGTAAGCAGAGTGGATGATATTACTTTGGATCATGATGTTCTCATAAATAAAATCAGCCCGATAGGTATTGTTGGCAAGGATTCCACCCACTTTTGCAGCCGCAAGAAAAACATATTCTGGACGCTCTGCTTCAAAAAATTCATTTACCCTTTCCTGAATCCTCAGATCAAGTTCTACTGATGTTCTGGTTATTATATTAGCATAACCCAATGCAGTTAGTCGCCTGTGTATGGCAGAACCTACCATTCCACGGTGACCAGCTATAAATATTTTTTCCTCTTTATTCATGAGCATCATTCACTTCAAAACCAGAATCCTTCAAGAGTTTTTCTTTGCGGAACAATTCAACATCACTGGTTACCATATCATTCACCAGCATAGGTAAATCATATTTAGGTTTCCAGCCGAGTTGTGTCATGGCTTTTGTAGGATCACCAATTAATAAATCAACTTCAGTTGGACGATAATATTTTGGATCGACAGCAATCACTTCTTTTCCAATCTCTACTTGAAAATCAGGATGAGTAGATGCCACAACATAACCACGCTCATTTGAACCCTCTCCTTTAAATTCAAGTTCTACGCCAACTTCAGCAAAGGCCATTTTTACAAACTCTCTAACAGGAGTTGTAATACCAGTCGCAATTACATAGTCTTCCGGGACTGGTTGTTGCAAGATCAACCACATGGCTTCTACATAATCCTTTGCGTGACCCCAATCTCTTTTTGCATCGAGGTTACCGAGGTAAATTTTGTCTTGCACACCCAAGGCAATCTTCGCAACACCACGTGTAATTTTGCGTGTTACAAATGTTTCACCGCGCAATGGACTTTCATGGTTGAACAGGATTCCATTAACGGCGTACATATTATATGCTTCGCGGTAGTTTACTGTAATCCAGTAACCGTAGAGCTTTGCAACGGCATAAGGCGAGCGAGGATAAAAAGGTGTAGTCTCTCGCTGCGGTACTTCTTGCACAAGTCCGTATAATTCTGAAGTAGATGCCTGGTAAACTTTTGTTTTCTGTGTTAATCCCAACAATCGAACCGCTTCAAGAATTCTCAGCGTACCAATACCATCGGCATTGGCAGTGTATTCAGGTGTATCAAAGCTCACCTTCACATGGCTCATTGCAGCCAGGTTATAAATTTCGTCAGGTTGAGTTTCTTGTATAATCCTAATCAAGTTGGTTGAGTCGGTCAAATCACCATAGTGCAAAGTCAGCTTCACACCTTTTTCATGTGGATCTTGATAGAGATGATCAATACGAGCAGTATTGAACAATGAAGATCGTCTCTTGATGCCATGAACAGTATATCCTTTACTCAATAACAATTCTGTCAGGTATGCCCCATCTTGTCCATTTACCCCCGTTACAAGTGCTACTTTACTCATAGGTTGATGTATTGCGTTAGTTTTCTAAGTGGCTTCAAAATTAAAGTAAAAAGATGAGGTTGCAAATGATTGATGGTCCATGCTCTTCTATCTTCCCGGTTGATGGTCCATCTGTTTTTAAAAGAAGCATTGGTCTTCCCTCCACTTTTCATAATCACCAACGTTTCAGGTATATAAAATATTTTAATCTGTTGTTTAAACATAAACCTGAGCATCAGTTCATAATCTGCTGCGTATTTCAATGAAGTATCAAAATATCCTAATCTTTCATAAAATTCTCTTTTCACAAATAAGGTTGGATGAGGGACCATCCACCCCTGGTAAAATTTTGAAGGACTAAAAGATCCGGCTTTCCAGTTGCGTGTAACTTTAGTAAAATCTGCATTTACATAAACAAGATCCCCATATACGGCATCAACTTGTTGAGTCATGAAAGAATTCACAATTTTTGAAATGATGCCCGTATGGGTATAGAAGTCATCTGCATTGAGAATTGCTACGATATCTCCTGTTGCAAGCGCCAATCCCTTGTTCATCGCGAAATAAAGACCTTCGTCTTTTTCCGAGATAAACTTTGCTACATGTGGAAACTGCTTAACTACTTCCTGAGTACCATCTGTTGATCCCCCATCAATAACAATATGCTCTATTGATGTATAAGATTGCGATGCTACACTCGATAATGTGTCAGCAATGGATTGCGCAGCATTCAATGAAACAGTGATGATGGAGACTTTCATGAGAAAGAACGGAGGACTCTTTTTCTTTTTAAAGCAGCTGGATTACCCTGATAAACACCAAATGATTCTAAGTCAGTATTGGCTACAGAACCTACAGTGAGCATGGCATGAGAATGGGCGGTAACACCCGGACAAACTACTGCTTTAGCGCCTATCCATACTGCATTGTGCAAAATAATAGGCTTCGTTATCAATTCAAATCTGGGAGAATGATAATTATGATTGCCTGTACAAAGCATTGCTCCCTGTGAAATACAGGTATGATCGCCTATCTCCACCAGAGCCAGATTATCAATCCAAGTATTCTCTCCTAGCCAGACGTGATTACCAACTTTTAATTTCCAGGGATATTTCACCTGAACTCCTGGTCGGATGATGGTTGATTCTCCAATTGTGGCCCCAAATAGTTGAAGCGTCCATTTGCGGACACAACTAAAAGGATGAAGAGGATTTCGAACGAAAAGAACACTAAAGATGAACCACAGTATTTGCTTCAATTTTGAAGCCCCTATACCTTGTCCATACGCTTTATTGTACTCATCGTAATGTTGGAGTTTGGTTGTCATGTTGTTTCAAGGATATTAAATTAAATCAATTTTCAAAGAGTGTATGGTAGAGTTTATCAACATCCAGCTTATTTACATAGGATGATGCTAAATCATGTGCACCTTTTCTAAACGACTGCCATTCTTGGTTTTCCATCTCTACAAATCTTTGTAAACCCGATGTAATTTGTTGCATATTGTTAAGAGGAAAATCCATTCCTGCTTTTTGTAGATCGAGATTTTTCCAAGGTGTGTTATCGCTGATGATGACAGGGCAACCGAGAGCCAGTGCTTCGAAAATGGCGTGCCCAAAGCTTTCTACTTCAGAAAGCAATGCAAAAAGATGCGCTTGTAGAAGGTGTTTTTGAATTTCAGTCGGTGGCAAATCCAATAACCAATTGATGGTAATATGAGCAGGAAGTTCAAGGGCTAATTGATTGCATTTCTCTTGATAGTCATGGTCTTCTTTTGTGGCGATGACACTCAGCTCAACATTCCCTTTCAGATTTTTCAAAGCTTCCAACAACAGATGTAAATTTTTGATGGGATGCATCCTGCCAGTAAAGACAATATTCAATTTCCCGGTCTGTTTCTCTGCTGGATGCAACGTTGTAGAGGGAGATGCAGGTATGTTTCCTGCGACTATAATCGAATGGGCATTTGGAAAAATGCGTTGTATCACTTTTTTCTCCTCATCGCTTGTAGCGTGAAACCTCAAATGTTTCGCAAATCCGAAAGTCCACAAAAACCATAGATAAAGAAACTTCCTGATCGGCTTAACCGCCAAAGCTGAGGTATTCAACATCCCACGTGGAGCAATAATGATCTTATCTGAAGCATACCCAACCAAAATGGGTTTTATCATGTTGGAAAACATGCTGTTGAGG
>JBKCGF010000364.1:0-1571 GCA_046303455.1 Chitinophagaceae bacterium
TGAAAAAATGTTGCATGTATATGCCGATTTTGTTGAGAACTACATGGCATTGCCTGTCATGAAAGGAGTTAAGACACCTAATGAAAGATTTGCGGGTGCATTGGAAACCTATTGCATTGAAGCCTTGATGCAGGATGGAAAAGCTTTGCAGGCGGGTACTTCGCATTTCCTTGGACAAAATTTTGCAAAAGCGTTTGAAGTAAAATACCTCACCAAAGAAAACAAACAAGAATATGTTTGGGCTACCTCATGGGGTGTATCTACAAGATTGATTGGTGCATTGGTCATGGCGCACAGCGATGATCAGGGATTGGTAATGCCTCCAAAAATTGCTCCATTGCAAGTGGTGATTGTACCTATCTATAAAGGACCAGAGCAAAAAGCAATGGTGGATGAGAAGGTGCATGGTATCATGTCTGAATTGAAAAAGCAAGGTATATCTGTGAAGTATGATGATGCAGACAACACAAGACCAGGATGGAAATTTGCTGAATACGAATTAAAAGGTGTACCTGTGCGCATTGCGATTGGTCCGAAAGACATTGAAAATGGTGTGGTAGAAATTGCACGCCGTGATACAAAAGAAAAGTCATCCGTTCCTGCTGAAGGATTATCGAATTATATCATACAACTGCTTGATGATATTCAGCAAAACTTGTACAACCGTGCTTTGGCCTATAGAGATTCACACATCACTGAAGTGAATTCTTGGGATGAGTTCAAACAAGTGTTGAATACAAAAGGTGGTTTTGTTTCAGCACATTGGGATGGTACTGGTGAGACAGAAGATAAGATCAAAGAGGAGACAAAAGCAACCATTCGTTGTATTCCACATGGAAACAAAGAAGAGGACGGTGTTTGTGTGTTCTCAGGAAAACCAAGTAAACAAAGGGTTTTGTTTGCTATGGCTTATTGATCAAATAAATATTTTGCTCTTGCATTGAGGCAGGCGCCAATGACGCCAGCTTTTTCACCTAGTTGAGATACTTTCAAATGGGTATCGTTGTTTACGATGCTATGCGATAATCTGTTGAGTGTACTCTTTGCAGAGAAGCGAAGGTATTCACCTGTCTCTGATAAAGTGCCACCAAGAATCACTGTTTCAGGGTTGAAAATATTGATGACAATCGCAATCGCTTTTCCTAATTTTTCTCCCAGCTCTTCAAGAATTTCAATGCACAGTGTGTCTTCGTTTTTTGCTGCTTCAATAATATTGTTGAGTGTGATCTCTTCAATTGCTTTTGTTCCATCGAAAGCAAGAGAGGTGGAACCCGATTGAATTTTTTGTTTGAATTTTCTGAGAAGTGCGATGCCAGATGCTTCGGTTTCAAGACATCCTTTTTTGCCACAGTGACAAATGATTTCATTGTCGAATACAGGGATATGTCCCAATTCTCCACTGAAGCCAGATTTACCATGGTAAATTTTTCCATCAATTAAAATGCCCATCCCAATTCCATAATCAAGATTAATGAGGATGGCATTCTTTTCATTGCCCGCATCTGCATTTGAAAATTCTCCTAATACCATTGCTTTGGAGTCATTTTCAATGACAGTAGGAATACCCAATT
>JBKCGF010000365.1:0-1236 GCA_046303455.1 Chitinophagaceae bacterium
GATAGTTATGGTGAATTATACTACAAATAACTTTAGAGATTTCCTCTTAAGCCCTGCTCTCTTTCCAAAGCCTCAAACAATGCTTTGAAATTACCTGCTCCAAAAGATTTTGCACCTCGGCGTTGGATGATTTCATAAAACAATGTTGGACGATCTTCAACTGGCTTGGTAAAGATTTGTAACAAATAGCCCTCATCATCACGGTCGACTAATATACCTAATGGGCGAAGCTTTTCAATGTCCTCTTCAATTGGACCAACGCGCTTTGCAAGATCATCATAATATGTTCCTGGTACTTGAAGAAACTCAACACCTCTTGAACGCAATTTGGTCACAGTCTCCATGATGTTGTCAGTTGCTATTGCAATATGCTGTACACCTGGACCACCATAGAAATCCAAGTATTCTTCTACTTGTGATTTTTTCTTCCCTTTAGCAGGCTCATTGATGGGGAACTTCACATAACCATTACCATTACTCATCACCTTACTCATCAACGCTGAATATTCTGTTGAGATTTGCTTGTCATCAAATGTCAAAATATTTCTGAATCCCATTACCTCTTCATAAAACTTCACCCAAGGATTCATTTCATTCCATCCTACATTACCTACACAATGATCAATATACTTTAAGCCGACAGACTCTGGATTGTATTCTGATTTCCATTCTCTATAACCTGGCATAAATATTCCATTGTAATTCTTACGCTCCACAAACAAATGAACAGTATCACCATAGATATGTATTCCACTCATTACAATGGTTCCGTTATCGTCAGTCAATTCTTTTGGCTCCATATAAGCCTTTGCCCCTCTGGATGTCGTTTGATGAAAAGCATCACGTGCATCATTTACCGTTAACGCAATTGCCTTTACACCGTCACCATGAAAAGTAGTGTGTTGAGCAATGGGATGATCTGGATGCAAAGCTGTGGTAAGAATCAAGCGAACTTTATCTTGCTTCAATACATAAGAAACTTTTTCACGATTGCCAGTCTCTGGACCAGAATAAGCTAACCCTTCATAACCAAATGCAGTCTTGTAATAATGCGCAGCCTGCTTTGCATTACCCACATAAAATTCTACAAAGTCTGTTCCCAATAATGGTAAAAAATCTTGTGTTTCCATACTCATATTACTCTATATTAAATTGCCAGCTTTTGTGATAAGATTCATCTTCAATTTCGATAGCATGTTCAGTTAACATCAACGGTCTGAATGGATCAATCATTAC
>JBKCGF010000366.1:0-1212 GCA_046303455.1 Chitinophagaceae bacterium
GATAAAAAACCAAATATTACTGTACGGAAATAAAACAAATAAACGATTTCACCTCTTCTTGCACTACTAGGATCTTCTTTGGTAGATACATTTTTATGGTGGCCTTTGTTGTGCTCAATATAAAAATGCATGTAGAGAGAAGTGAGCAATAAAAGTTTTGCGAGATTTCTTTCATAAAGTTTTCTGCGGTGTCCGAGTTCATGCCCTACATTGATACCAAAGGTTCCGCATAATAGTCCCATTACCACAATTCTTCCAACGTGTTCCAAAGTGGTGAGTGTAGGGTCTTGGATAGAAGTAAAAAATAGATAAAGTGCATAGTATTGTAAAGGCACAATCAGATAGAGCCAAAAATCATAGAGTCTGTCCTCTTTTGCAATTTGCTCTTCTGCTTCAGACATGTTTTCTTCTGCAGCTGGCAACATCATTTCCAGTAAAGGAATGAAAGCAAAAGCAAAAAGTATAGGCCAGGTAATCACCCATCCTTTTTCATGAAAGGCAAACCAAGCGAGTACATAGATGCTTAGAGGTGCTGCAAATTTTAAAGCCCTTATTTTCATATGATTTATTTATTCCAATGCGTTGTCTTCTGGTTTTGATGCTATTCTATAGAGAATGAATGCCATTGCAAAGAAGAACAATGTGCCCAACAAATAGTAACCTTGTTCACCTATTGCAGTTGTTATTGCATGCTCCATGTTCAACAAATTCAATTTGGATGCAATGGTTTCGTTTGCAGAAAGGAATGCAACAATTACCCCTGCAATTGCACCACCAGCAACGAGTCCAGTTGCAAATAAATTCCCCTTTCTCAGGTCCTCTTCTTCATTTGCATCTTTTGATTTGTGCTTGTTGTCTATGATACCACGTATTGCACCACCTATAAATATCGGTAATGTAGTAGATAATGGCAGATAGATTCCAATAGCGAAGCTGAGTGCTTTGATACCACAGAGTTCCATTACAATGGCAATCGCAACACCAACCAAAACAAACTGCCAATCTAAATTGAAGGACAGAATTCCTTTGATTAAAGTCGCCATCAATGTGGCTTGCGGAGCTGCATATTTGTCTGTTCCAATGGCATGGTTGATACCTGATGAAATCATTTCTTGTGTAGGGGTATCAAGTACTTTGATGGTGAATCCAATTGCAATTGAGGATACGATAGCACCAATGAAAAGAGCGATTTGTTGAGCCCTTGGTGTTGCC
>JBKCGF010000367.1:0-5694 GCA_046303455.1 Chitinophagaceae bacterium
GTATTGTTTTCACCGTTATAATCTGGCCAAACCTTATCAGGATCCAAGGTTACACGCTTGAGTTCTTCGGTTACCGGAATCCTCGTTTTTACAGTTGAAGTACTTTGCCATACTTCAACTGGAAGTTTGATCCGGGAAACAGCACCTGAAACGGTTTCATATTCAATAACAACTGGCATCGCAACCTTTTCTAGGTTGTCTATGGTTACAATTGCACCATTTTTAGCATTGTTATTTTGGTATTCAACCTTGGTGATCGCCTGGTCTAATCTCCAGTTTTCAAGGAACATCCCTTTCCAGAACCAGCCTAGGTCTTCACCAACACTGCTTTCAATGCTTCTGAAAAAATCCCATGGTGAGGGATGCTTGTAGGCCCAGTCGCGTATATACTTCTTAAAAGCCTCATCAAATCTTTTTTCACCTACAATTTGCTCTCTGAGGAGTCCCAATGCAAAACCTGGTTTATAATAAAGCGAAAGTCCGATATTGAACTCTTTCATTCCATCGGGAGTCTTCATGATTCCTTCAGACCTGTCACTGTACATCATTTTAGCCATTTCATGTGCACTGGGAGCAGGTTGTGCGTATTCTCCATTGTTGAAATCCTTCGAAGCAATATCATTAATGAAAGTATTGAAACCCTCGTCCATCCATCCGTATTTTCTTTCATTGCTACCTACAATCATTGGAAACCAAGTATGTCCAAGCTCATGATCAGTTACACTCCATAATCCAGCTGTTTTGGCAGTCGAACCACAGAAAACGATTCCAGGATATTCCATCCCACCAACATTACTGGCCACATTGGTCGCAATGGGATATGGGTATTCGAACCAGCGCTTAGAATAGTTCTCTATACTTGCTTTGGTGTATTCTGTACTCCTGCCCCATGCATTATTCCCATCAGAACTGGTTGGATACACTGATTGAGCCAAGGCTTTTTTCCCACTGGGTAAATTGATTTTTGCAGCATCCCAAATAAAAGAAGCAGATGAAGCCCATGCAAAATCTCTTGCATTGTTGATATGATATTTCCAGGTCAAAGTAGGTTTTGAAGGTCTGGAACCAGCTTGTTTTACTTCATCCTTGCTTCTGATCATTACTGTAGCATCAGATTGATGCGCTTGCTGATATCTTTTAAGTTGATCAGCGGTCATTACCTCTGAAGGGTTCAGCAAATCGCCGGAAGCGACTACCACATGGTTGGCCGGCGCTGTAATAGCAACATCAAAATTTCCGTATTCTAAATAGAATTCACTTGCCCCCAAATAAGGAAGTGTATTCCATCCCTGGATATCATCAAAAACACAGATTTTAGGATACCATTGTGCAATTGCATAAATATTGCCATCTGCATTTTTTAAAACACCTGTTCTATCTGCTCCGTATTCTGGAACAGTGTATTCATAATCAACTTTAATTACTACTTTGTCCCCCGCAGGCTTAAGCGCTTTTGGAAGATCCAACCTCATTCTTGTCTCAACAATGTCTGTTACAACATCGGATTCGGTTGTTTTTCCTGCATTCGTCGTAATGAGTTTTACGCTTTTTATGTTGTAGCCGCCCATAAAAGGGTTAGCAGAATTACCATATCTGCTTCTTCCGCCGACTGGTAGTTTCGCAAAACCTCTTGAACTTGGATTGAAAAGGTTTTGCTCGAGTTGGAACCATAGAAAGCCAAGTGTGTGTGGACTATTATTGGTATAAGTCAGGGTCACGGAACCACTTACCTGGTTGTTCTTGTCGTTGAGTTCAGCCTTAATTGAATAATCAGCTCTGTTCTGCCAATATCCTTGTCCAGGTTCCCCGTTACCAGTTCTAATGTGGTTACCATATTGTTTGTAAAACAATGGATTGAAGAGTTCATTCGGGTCATATTTTGAGACGGGCTTATCTTGTTCTTGAGCCCAAGAAAAAGCTTGAGAAAAAAGAACAACAAAGGAGAGTAAAAATAATTTCAATTTCATAAGTAATTGATTGTTAATTTATTTATTGTAAAGACTGAAGTAGTTGTTTAGATTTATTTTTAATTTCTAATTCTTCTTTTGTTTTGGTTGGCAATTTCATTTGTGCATCAAGGATTTCAATAGCTCTACTTGGTTGATTTGTTTTTTTATACAATAACGCAAGCTCCAGGTTATTGGCCAGGAAACCAGGATTCAATTTACGGGCTTTTTGATGAAGTTCAATGGCCATATCAAGCGATGCTGGAGGGAGACCTCCGAAAATAACTTTCATTGCTGCTTTGACTGCAGGGTTTAAACTTGCTACCTCCTGGTTCCAATTTGCTAACGAATAAAGGCATTTAACATGGTTAGGGTCTTTTGCTAATGCTGCATCAAGTATTTGTTTGATTGTTTTTGTTATTTGGGCCTTTTCTTTAACTGGACTTACTTCGATAAGTTTACCGAGATAGGTTGTCTGGCTATATAAATAGTCTGGAGATGTAGAATCAATCGACTTGGCAAGCTGGAGTAATTCTTTCGCTTTATGCAGCTGTTCCCTTTTTTTGTCATCATCATTTACTTCAACAAGTTCAAAACAATAAATTTCGACCAACCTTACAATTACAGATAACTGGTGAGGGTTCTCTTTAAGCGACTGTTCGTATTTTAAGACAGCTTGTGGAGTATTGTATTGTCTTTCCAAGGCCCTTGCTTCATCAATTAGTTGATTGGATTGTCCTTTCACAAAATCAACAAGTAAAACCAAAATCAAAACACACAAAAAGCCTTTTTTCATATAAATGATTTGGTAATTCTAACACCTACTTTTCCTTTAAAACCTGGTATGGGGGCATTTAGTTTTTCAAGTGTAATATCTATATCAGTTATGTGTTTTGAAAGTTGCTGAATTGACGAAATGATTCTTTCCAGTAATACTTCCAGTAAATCTTCCACTATATCAAATTCTCGTTTTACTGTCTCATAGACCCTAGCATAATCTAAAGTATCTTCTATTGAAATTATGCTTTTGCTAACAGCAAGCTCAATAGTGATATTCATAGTGAAAGGTGTTCCCACTTTTTTTTCCAATGGGTGAACGCCATGGTAGCCAAACAAATACAAATCCTTTAAAATAACCTGCATATTAATTACCGAAAAACAAGTAGGCTACAAAGATAGCAGTAATGATACCAACCAGATCAGCTAAAAGCATACTTGGAATCGCGTATCGGGTATTCTTGATGCCAACCGACCCAAAATAGACAGCAATTACATAAAAAGTGGTGTCGCTACTCCCCTGAAACACTGCTGAAAGTCTACCTGCAAAGGAATCTGCACCATAAGTATTCATGGTATCAATCATCATGGCTCTGGCTCCACTTCCACTCAATGGTTTCATTAGAGCAGTTGGTAATGCGGCTACAAATTGGGTATCAATTCCCATCAAAGTGAAAACAGATTTCATCCCTTCAATAAGCAGCTCAAAAGTACCAGAACTTCTCAATACACTTATTGCTACTAGCATTGCAACTAAATAAGGTATGATTTTGATAGCAATTTCAAAACCTCCTTTTGCACCTTCAACAAAGGATTCAAAGACATTGACTTTCTTATATATGCCCCCACTGAGAAAGATTAGAAAAATAAGTAAAATCAAGCCATTGCTTAACACAGTTGAGAAGGATTCAATTTCAAGTTGGTTGAGAAAGATTTTTAGGTAGGCAATCAACAAGCCAATGATGGCTGATATCCCTAGGATCCAGGTTAGAAAAACAGGTTGAAAGAGATTGATCTTTTGTCGGAATGAAACAATAAACATTGCTGCCATTGTCGCAGCAAAAGTTGCTATCATGCAAGGAATAAAGATATCAGTAGGATTCGCTGCAGGTGGGTTGACAGCTGATCTCATTGCGATGATACTGATAGGAATCAAAGTAAGCCCTGATGCGTGTAAAACAAGAAACATCAGTTGAGAATTGCTTGCTTTCTCTTTATCAGGGTTAATGGATTGTAAGCTTTCCATGGCTTTTAATCCGAAAGGAGTTGCAGCATTATCAAGTCCTAATAGATTAGCAGAGAAGTTCATCATCATATGACCATATGCAGGATGTTTTTCAGGCAATTCAGGAAAGAGGCGACTAAAAAACGGAGCAACTATCCTGGAAAGGAAACGAATTGCACCAGCTTTCTCCCCTATGTTCATGAAACCCAGAAACAAGGTCATGATTCCAATAAGTTTGAATGAAATATCTACGCTGTCTGAGGCTGATTTAAAAATTCCGTCTGTAACTGTTTTGAGAATCAATGGATCTCCTGTTACGAGCCATTTCACAAAAGCTATGGCAAAGGCAATAATGAAAAAGAAAAACCAGATATAATTCAATGCCATATTATTGTTTTTTTAATCAAAAGCGACAATTAGCAGCATATCGTTTCATTCATAGTATCTTTGCCACGCAAAAAATTAATTTATGGCATTACAAGCTGGAATTGTCGGGTTACCAAATGTAGGAAAATCAACTTTATTTAATGCATTAAGCAGTGCAAAAGCACAGGCAGCAAATTTCCCCTTTTGCACTATTGAGCCCAATATAGGAGTAATTACAGTACCTGATGAAAGACTGGTGGCTTTAGAGAAAATTGTAAAACCTCAGAAAGTGGTTCCAACAACCGTTGAGATTGTAGATATAGCTGGCTTGGTAAAAGGTGCCAGTAAGGGCGAAGGATTAGGAAATCAGTTTTTGGGAAACATTAGAAATACAGACGCCATTATCCATGTTTTGCGTTGCTTTGAAGACGATAATGTCATTCACGTTGACGGTTCTGTAAACCCGATCAGAGATAAAGAAGTTATTGATACTGAGTTACAGTTAAAAGACCTGGATAGTGTTGAGAAGAAAATGTCTAGGCTTGAGAAGATGGTGAAAACGGGTGACAGAGATATTGTTCGTGGTATGGAGATCTTAAAAGAGTTGAAATCCCATTTAGAGCAAGGTAAAAATGCTAGAGCTTATGAGGTGAGCTCAGAAGAAAAAGAAAAGTTCATCTACGACATGTTCCTGCTTACCATTAAACCTGTTATATATGTCTGCAATGTGGATGAGAAAAGTGTTGTAAGTGGCAATAAGTTTACAGAAATAGTTAGAGAAGCCATCAAAAGCGAGCAGGCTGAAATCTTGCTTGTTAGTGCTGCAATTGAGAGTGATATTGCGGTAATGGAGAGTTATGAGGACAGACAAATGTTTTTAGAAGACATGGGGCTAACTGAGAGTGGTTTCGTAAGGTTAATTAAATCGACTTATAAATTATTAAACCTAGCAACTTACTTTACTGCAGGTGTTCAAGAAGTAAGGGCATGGACAATTACAAAAGGCATGAGCGCTCCTCAGGCTGCAGGTGTAATTCATACAGATTTTGAAAAAGGGTTTATTAGGGCAGAAGTTATTCGTTATGATGATTTTGTTTCATTGGGATCAGAAAATGCCTGTAAAGAAGCCGGAAAGATGGCAGTACAAGGAAAAGATTATTTAGTTCAGGATGGCGATATCATGCATTTCAGATTTGCAGTATAAATGATTAGTTTATAACATAAAAAAAAGACCGACTGAAAAGTCGGTCTTTTTTAATTATGCAATCAATAGTATTACTGCGGACGCAATACTTGATCAATTTTATGGAAAACACCATTGATAGCATGTCTATCGATTGCTGTAATGTTTGAATAGGTTGGGTTAGCAGCTCCTTTTAC
>JBKCGF010000368.1:0-9840 GCA_046303455.1 Chitinophagaceae bacterium
ATACTGGATTGAGACAAACTCCGGAAATGGTTGTGGAAGCTGCTTTACAAGAAGATGTTGATGCAATTGGCATAAGTATTTTATCTGGAGCACACATGACTGTTTTTCCTAGAATCATTAACCTGATGAAAGAAAAAGGAATGCATGATGTATTACTCACAGGAGGCGGAATCATACCTGATGAAGACAGGATTCAACTTGAAAATATGGGTATTGGAAAACTTTTTCCTCCAGGTACGGCATCGACTGAAATAGCATCGTATATCAGCCAATGGGTTGTTGACAACAGATCATTCTAAAGCTTACCATATGAACGACAATGTAATTCTAACAGAAAAAAAAGATGCTGTACTGTTGATCACCATCAACAGACCTGAAAAATTAAATGCGCTTAACGCAACTGTTCTTGATGCCTTAAAATATACCTTAGAAATATTCCTAAAGGATGATGCCTTGAAAGGAGCTATCATTACTGGTTCAGGAGAAAAAGCATTCGTGGCTGGTGCAGACATCAGTGGATTTTTGAAGGGTGATAGAAATATGGGCGCAGATTTTGCAGCAAAAGGACAAACGCTTTTTTCAAGTATAGAGAATGCCAGTAAGCCCATCATTGCTGCTGTAAATGGTTTTGCATTGGGAGGAGGCTGCGAATTAGCCATGAGTTGTCATTTCCGCATTGCATCTGAAAATGCAAAATTTGGACAACCCGAAATCAATTTGGGTATTATCCCCGGTTATGGTGGAACCCAAAGACTTACAAGACTGGTTGGAAAAGGCAGAGCAATGGAACTGATGATGACTGGAGAAAATATAGATGCTCAGGAAGCGCTTAGAATTGGACTTGTCAATCATGTTTGCAAACAAGAGGATCTGCTTGCACTTGCAGAAGCAAAAATGAAAACAATAACCAGCAAATCGAGTATTGCACTCACACAAATAATCATTGCTACAAATGCTGCCGATGAAAATCCTGCAGAAGGGATGAAAACGGAAGCTATTTGCTTTGGAAAAAGTTTTGCCAGTGACGACATGGTTGAGGGTGTAACGGCATTTCTGGAAAAAAGAAAAGCCAATTTCAAATAAGTCGCCTTTCACGAATCAACATTCACTAATTTTGCAATCAAATTTTGAACAATGGAATACAGGATTGAAAAAGATACAATGGGCGAAGTAAGCGTACCCAGTAACGCCTATTATGGAGCACAGACGCAGAGAAGTATAGACAATTTCAAAATAGCTCAAGACACCAATAAAATGCCTAAAGAAATCATCAGGGCATTTGCTTATCTAAAAAAGGCCGCTGCAATAACCAATTTTGAAGCTGGTGTATTGTCAGAAGAAAAATCTATACTCATCGGACAAGTTTGTGATGAAATTCTAGCTGGCAAACTTGATGAATATTTCCCTTTGGTGGTTTGGCAAACAGGGAGCGGAACCCAAAGCAACATGAATGTAAATGAAGTTGTTGCTTACCGTGGACATGTATTGAAAGGTGGTAATCTAAATGATAAAGACAAATTTCTTCATCCCAACGATGATGTTAATAAATCACAATCCTCCAACGACACTTTTCCAACTGCAATGCATATTGCAGCCTACAAAATGTTGATTGGGACCACTTTGCCAGGTATTGAAAAATTAAGAGATACGCTTGCAGAAAAAAGCAAGGCGTTTATGCATGTAGTGAAAATTGGAAGAACACATTTCATGGATGCCACTCCCCTTACAGTCGGACAGGAATTCAGTGGTTATGTGTCGCAACTCAACCATGGCATCAAAGCCATTAAAAACACACTGGCCCATCTTTCAGAACTTGCATTAGGTGGCACAGCAGTTGGGACTGGAATCAACACACCAGAAAATTATTCAGAAAATGTTGCTAAACATATTGCTTCTCTAACAGGATTACCTTTTGTTACAGCTGATAATAAATTTGAAGCACTTGCAGCACATGATGCGATTGTTGAGGCACATGGTGCACTGAAAACAGTTGCTGTCAGTTTGATGAAAATTGCAAATGACATTCGAATGCTTTCATCTGGACCAAGAAGTGGAATTGGTGAAATATTTATTCCTGATAATGAACCAGGTTCATCCATCATGCCGGGCAAAGTAAATCCAACACAGTGCGAAGCGCTTACGATGATTGCAGCACAGGTGCTTGGAAACGATGTTGCCATTAATATAGGTGGAGCCAACGGACATTTTGAATTGAACGTTTTCAAACCCATGATGATTTACAACTTCCTGCACAGTGCAAAACTGATAGGTGATGGTTGTGTAAGCTTCAACGACAAGTGTGCAATAGGCATCGAACCTTTACATGATAACATTGAAAAGCACCTCAACAATTCATTGATGCTGGTAACAGCACTCAATACCAAAATTGGTTATTATAAAGCAGCTGAAATTGCTCAGAAGGCCCATAAAGAAGGAACCACACTCAAAGAAATGGCTGTAAAATTAGGCTATCTCAGTGAAGCAGAATTTGACCAATGGGTTGTACCATCTGAAATGGTGGGTAAACTGAACTAATTTAACCCAGATCAATTTCTGTATTATCGCCTATATTCAACGTACGAGTTTCACCTTTAATGACCGTATCAGAACCAATGAGTGAATCATACAATACAACGTCGTATAGTTTAGTGAAGGATCCCACAATGGATTCTTTTACCACTGAATAATTGATGACCGACTTTTCACCGATGGTGACATTAGGACCAATGACTGAATTTTGAATTTCACAACCCGGTGCTATGCTAACAGGAGGTATGATGATGGTATTCTCATATCCTTCATTATTGGCGATTTCACCACCCCATTTTTTAAGTAGTGTTGCATTGCTTTCCAATAAGGTTTCCTTTTTACCACAATCAAACCAATTGGCCACTTTCATGGTTGTAAAAATTGCACCTCCATTTACCATGCAATCCAATGCTGGGGTTAGTCCCATCTCACCTTCTTCAGCAATGGTTTTTGTCATCAATTGTTCTATGAATTTGAACATCAATCCTGTTTCAGCAATTTTATAAATACCTACTAAAGCATTATTGGTTCTAGGGATTTGGGGCTTTTCCACCAATTTGGTCACAACAAAATTTTCATCAGTCTCAGCAACGCCAAAATCTCGAGGATCATCAACCTTCTTTACACACAACACAGATCCTGAGGTTTGTAAAAATGATTCGACATTGTATTCGCATATGGTATCTCCTAAGGCAATCACCACTTCATCGTGACCTACTGCATCTTTGCACAAGTAGACAGCATGACCTAATCCTTTGCGTTCATTCTGATAAATGATGGTAATATTCAATTCAGGATATTTTGCTTTTGCATAATCCATGATCTTATCACCAAGATACCCTACAACCAAAATAAAATCTTTGATACCCGCTTCTGCCAGTTGATCTATGATGATACTCAGAATTGTTTTGCCTGCAAGTGGAATCAAGGCCTTGGGTTGAGTATAGGTATGCGGTCTAAGTTTAGTGCCGGCACCGGCTACAGGTATGATCGCTTTCATTTTTGTTTTGGTTAACGCTGACTTGCTATCAGCAGATTTAAATCGGTATACTTCAAATTAAACCGCTGACTCAAATGAAAGTTCGTCAGCGACCCTTTGAACATGTATACTCCATTTCGAATATTGCTTTGCTGCCAAATCAATTCTTCTAATCCCCCTTCATCTCCAATCTTAATCAACAATGGCATTAAAACATTACTTATTGCTTGTGAGGCAGTCCGTGCAAAACCTGACGGAATATTGGGAACACCATAATGTAAAACTCCAAATTTAGAAACCACTGGTTGTTCATGAGATGTTACTTCAGAAGTCTCGAAGCACCCGCCCCTGTCAATACTCACATCAACTATAACACTACCAGGTCTCATTTGTGAAACCATTTCTTCAGATACCACAACTGGTGTTCTTCCACCGCTTGAGGTTAAAGCGCCAACAGCAACATCACAGGTTTTGAGTTGTTTGGCCAGTATTTTTGGCTCAATCACAGAAGTCCATAAACGGACACCCATATTGTTTTGCAGTCGCTTTAATTTATAAATATTGTTATCAAATACTTTCACACTGGCTCCCAGTGCCAAAGCAGTTCTAGCAGCATACTCACCTACTATACCAGCACCGATGATCACAACTTTAGTGGGAGGTATACCAGATATTCCACCTAATAATGCGCCTTTACCATTATTTGCACTGCTCAGGTATTGTCCCGCTATTAGCATAACCGCACTACCCGCAATTTCACTCATGCTTCTCACAATTGGATTGTGTCCGGATTCATCTTTTAGATTTTCAAAAGACAAAGCGGTAATTTTTTTCTCCATCATTTTTTCCAGTATATGCGTTTTCATCACTGGAAGATGAATGGGTGAAATGATGGTTTGTCCAACCGACAACAAAGGCAATTCCTCATCAGAAACCGGAGCAGATTTCATGATCAGTTCATTGGTAAATATCTCTTTTTTATCATGTACTATTTGTGCACCGGCCTCAGCATAATCTTTATCAGAAAAATGAGCTGCCTCTCCTGCATTGTGCTCTACAACAACCTGATGACCATTATTGATCAATACCCCAACTGCATCTGGTGTTAAGGCAATTCTGTTTTCCTGAAACGCATTTTCTTTAGGAATGGCAATTTTTAAAGCTGATGAGGAAGGCTTTACATCTAGTGTTTCCTCCAAAGGTTCATAATGAATACTAGAACTGATGAATGGTTTTCTGATTGCCATGGGTTAATTGTAGTACAAGTTAATCAATTTTCATCTGAAAGTACCCGTATATGACGCTGTTCATCACTTACATAACTGATTTCAACTGCCAGTGCCCCCTTGGGTATAATTCCCATTGCCTTCTCAGGCCACTCTACAAGACAAAGCTCACCACTATAAAGATGGTCTTCAATACCAGCTTCAAAAGCCTCCTCTTCATCTTTCAGCCGGTATAAATCGATGTGGTAGATCAAGGTTCCAGTTTTCTCGGAATCTGCTTTGTATTGGTTTACCAAAGCGTAAGTGGGACTACTTACAGTTTCTTGAACGCCCCATAAGTGACAAAGCATTTTGATCAGCGAAGTCTTGCCTGCTCCTAAATTACCTGAGAAAGTGACCACCTTGAATTGATTGATCAGTTCTGACAATTCAGCTGCAACAATTTGCATTTCTGCAATTCCGTAATTTTTGTCCATCCACATCATAACACTGCGAAGATAAATTAATCAGTAAATTTGTAGTATGGAAACCGTAAAATGGAAAGTTGAGGGAATGACTTGTGCAAATTGTGCGCTAACCATCAACAAGTACCTCGATAAAAAAGGAATGCAAAACATCAGGGTTAATCCCATTGATGCAGAAGTTACTTTTGAAAAAGTTGAAGGTGGAGATGCGAAATCACTAATTAAGGGCATTAATGATCTTGGGTATCATGTTATCGACCAAGAACAAGGCGCAGCAGCCAAACAACCTTTTTTCTCCAACCAACGCAACCGCTTGCTTTTCACATTGCCTTTTACACTGGTTTTGATGCTTCATATGCTAGAAAACTGGATCCATATTCATTGGCTCATGAACCCATGGATTCAACTTGTACTTTGTCTTCCCGTATATATTGTAGGAATGTCTTTTTTTGGTAAAAGCGCCTGGATCAGTTTACGCAACAAGATGCCCAACATGAATGTCTTGATTGCACTAGGAGCAACAGCTGCATTTGTATATAGTTTGATTGGAACGCTAATGGGACAAGGAGAACAGTACTTGTTTTATGAAACAGCTGCTACCATTATTACACTTGTCTTTCTTGGTAATTACCTGGAAGATGCCTCCATGCAATCTACACAACGTGCTTTAAAGTCTCTTGTCAAATCACAAAAGGTCATGGCCAACATGATTGCTTTCGATGAAAACCATCAGGAAGTTATTTTGCCAATTGAAAACACACAATTGAAAGTAGGCGATCTTGTATTGGTAAGAAGTGGAGAACAAGTTCCTATCGACAGTAAAATTTTATGGGGTGATGCACATGTAAATGAATCCTTGCTAACAGGAGAAAGTATCCCTGTGCATAAAGTAGCTAAAGACAAAGTTATAGGTGGAAGTATTGTAGAGTCAGGTTCAATCAAGGCACAAGTAACAGCAACAGGAGATGATACTGTACTTTCTGGAATTCTGAACCTCGTAAGACAGGCACAAGGTGAAAAACCACCCATTCAACAAATGGCCGACAAAATCAGTGCCATCTTTGTACCACTTGTTGTAGGTATTGCATTAGTAACATTTATTGGCAATTACATTTATTTAATGAACACGGGTGTAACAACTGCCGTATTTACGCAAGCCCTGATGAGGAGTATCGCTGTGCTGGTTATTGCTTGCCCCTGTGCAATGGGTCTCGCAACTCCTGCTGCAATTGCTGTAGGCTTGGGAAGGGCTGCAAGAACTGGTATTCTTTTTCGAAATGCTACCAGCCTGGAAAATTTCAAAAACATCAAACAAATTGTTTTTGATAAAACAGGTACACTCACAACAGGCAATTTTAAATTAGCGGAATATGAAAAAGGTGAACTCACTGAAGATCAATGGAAAAGCATTGTCTATTCCTTAGAAAAATATTCAAATCATCCCATTGCCCAGTGTGTGGCATCTTCGTTTAAAACAAAAGATGAAATAAAATGGAAATCAATTGAAGAAGTAAAAGGTCTTGGAATGAAGGGCGAGGATAACGATGGAAATATATTCTGGGCAGGATCCTATAAACTTGCCATCAACCATTCCACTGAGAGCCTGCACAATGTTTATATTCTAAAAAATGATCAACTCATAGGCTGGATAGATGTTGAAGATGAATTAAGACCTGAAGCCAAAGAAGTAATGCAATACTTAAAATCAAAAGGAATTAAAACAATACTATTGAGTGGTGATAAAAAAGAGAAGTGTGTACATATCGCTAATCTCCTCGAAATGGATGAAGTATTTGCAGAGCAGACTCCAGAAGAAAAACTCATAAAAATTGCAGACCTTAATGCTGCAACACCCACTGCGATGGTTGGTGATGGCATCAATGATGCACCAGCATTAGCCAAGGCAACAATTGGAATTTCACTAAGCGAAGCTTCACAAATGGCAATTCAAAGTGCTCAAGTTGTTTTGATGCATGCAGGATTGAAAAAATTACCCACTGCATTAGGTCTTGGAAAACATACATACCTGACAATCAAGCAAAACCTTTTCTGGGCCTTCTTTTACAATATAATTGCAATACCCATTGCAGCATTTGGATTCCTTACACCCACTTTCGGTGCTATGGTAATGGGGCTCAGTGATGTAGTCCTGGCAATTAATTCTGTTCGACTCTTCATCAAAAAAGTGATTTAGTAATTTTGAACACGACCCCAGAACATATCCTAAAGACCTATTGGGGACATGAACAATTTCGACCCTCTCAACTTGATATCATAAACGCTGTATTGCAAGGGAATGACACACTCGCAATATTGCCTACAGGAGGCGGTAAATCGATTTGCTTCCAAGTGCCTGCAATGGCCAAAGAAGGTCTTTGTCTTGTTATATCTCCATTGATTGCATTGATGGAAGATCAAGTCAACAGACTAAGGGAAAACAATATGGCAGCTGCAGCACTTACCTCAGGCATGCGCCTTCAAGATCAACATGAAATTTTAGAAGCTGCAATAAACAATGAATTAAAATTTCTATACGTATCCCCAGAACGTTTACAAACAAAAAGTTTTATTGCAACATTGCAAGAATTGCCTATCTCATTAATTGCAGTAGACGAAGCACATTGCATATCACAATGGGGATATGATTTTAGACCTGCATACTTAAATATTGCTTCAGTAAGAGAAAGTCTTGTAGATATTCCAGTAATAGCACTCACCGCATCTGCCACTGGAAAAGTAAAAAAAGATATACAGGAAAGACTTTTAATGAGATCGCCCAATGTCTTCATGACTTCTTTCAACAGGAAAAATCTTTCCTACAGGGCAGAAAAAAGTGATGATAAAATCACAAAAATTGTTTCTTGGATCAAGAAAACACCTGGAAGTGGTATCGTATACTGTCGAACACGAAAAAGAACAAAAGAAATCAGTGATTTGCTCAATGGTCATCAAATCATCAGCGATTTCTATCATGCAGGAATTGATCAGGAAACAAGAAAACAAAAACAAGAAGATTGGATAAAAGGACAAACCAGGATTATGGTCTGTACCAATGCTTTCGGAATGGGAATTGACAAAGCAAATGTGAGAATTGTTATACATGCTGATGTGCCGGACTGTCTTGAAAATTATTATCAGGAAGCTGGTAGAGCCGGAAGAGATGGTCAACCCGCGAAAGCAATCTTGCTCTACCAAGAACAGGAGCTGAAAGAACTCAAAGCCTTGCCCGATGTTAAGTATCCAAGCATATATACAATCAGAAAAGTATACCATGCACTTGGAAATTATTTTCAATTACCAATTGGTGCAGGCAAAGGAGAAAATTTAAATTTTAATTTGGAAGATTTTATTATAAAATTTAAACTCGATTTAAATGAAGTTGTGTATTCGTTACAGGCTTTAAAACAAGAAGAGATTATCTCCTATCTGGAAAAAACTTTTTCTCCTTCTTCAGCACAGTTTATTTCTAACAGGAACAGAATCGAAAACTTTGAAGCACTTCATTTAGATCTGGAACCCATCATCAAAGCGCTGCTAAGAACCTACGGAGGTATTTTTGACGGTCCTGTTCATATCAACGAAACACAATTGGCCTGGATTTTAAAAAGAGACATCATCACCATCAAAGAGCAATTGCTTGCTTTACATCAGTCGGGCATCATAGAATACCTACCCAAAAACGACAAACCTCAAATCTGTTATTTACAAGAACGCATAAAATCAGAAGAATTACAGATTAATCATGAAAACTACCTGCTCAGAAAAAAAGAATACACAGGAAGAATAAAAAGCATAATCAATTATACAAAGGATGATTCCTGTAAATCCATACTAATAGGAAATTATTTTGGTGATACTCAAATTCAAGCTTGCGGGACATGCGACAATTGCGAAGAAAAAACACTGATCAAAACGAGAGAAAAACTGATACCCGATATCATCAACGCAATTTTATTACTAGTAAAGGAAGAAGCAAAAACTATTGAATACTTAAAAAATAGTATTGAGGCAGACGAAAAATCAATAGTAACAGCTCTAACTTTTCTAAAAGATTAAAACAAAATTTTAATACAGCAGGGAGGCAAAGTTGGGCTAAAATAAAAAAAGGGCTGGATAGAAATCCGCCCCGTAAAAATCCAATATCCTATGAAAAACCAAAGCGAAATTAACTTTTGATTAGCATGAATGCAAGTTTTGAAACCAATAGTTATGCACATTTAAGGACTATTAAACGCCTACTTTTTTAGATTTTTTTAAAAGCAAGCACCTGAATATCAGCCAGAAATAAGAAATGTCTAAACTTTTGCTATTCATCTAAAAACTATGAAAACCAAGTTATTATCAAAATACAGTGCTGTTTAACAAAATTTTATTGGCAGTAAGTTCCGAATATGGGACTTTATATATTTATTTGTTTAAAACCGTCTAATATGTCAGCTACTACCAAACCAAGAATTTTACTTTGCGAGGATGATCCAAATCTTGGACTTGTACTTAAGAACTTCTTGGAACTCAACGATTTCGATGTCACACTCGAAAGAGATGGCCGTTTGGGTCTGGCTGCCTTCCAAAGAGAGAAATTCGATATTTGTCTGCTCGATGTAATGATGCCTAAAATGGATGGCTTTGCATTGGCTGAAGA
>JBKCGF010000369.1:0-7662 GCA_046303455.1 Chitinophagaceae bacterium
TTGATCCTGTACAGCAAATGGGTTGACTTTTATTACCAATCCATCAATTTCATAGGGCAGCTCATCTCTTTTTGCTTCAAATGATTTGCAAAAATCAATCACCTGTTGAATTCCTTTGAAAGTTTGTTTTTCGTGAACTGGACTTCTAAAACCCAGTTCCCATAACATGTTTAAAGTATCGGCATGGGTATGCACACTGGATTCTGCTGTTGTTTGTCCCGTGAACGCAAGCTGATAGATAAACGCTTCTAGGTTTCTTTTTCCCACCTGTTTCGCATCCTTTAAACGCAATGCTCCTGATGCAGCATTTCTAGGATTGGCAAGTGGTGGAAGATTTTGTTCCAGGAGTTGGTCGTTATATGCTTTGAAATTGGTTTTGTTCATCAAAACTTCCCCTCTTATTTCAGCCTGTTGAATACCATAGGCTGAAAACTTTGCAGATAGAGGAATGGATTTGATTTGTTTAAGATTAAGGGTGATGTCTTCTCCCGCAATGCCATCACCTCTGGTTGCTCCTCTAACGAACATATCATCTTCGTAGAGCAGAGAAATACTTGCTCCATCAAACTTCGGCTCAACACAATATTCTATTTCATCCAATCCAGAAAGCTCCCTTGCTTTTCGGTCCCAATCCAGCAAATCCTCTTCATCATAAGAGTTTTCAAGAGAAAGCATGGGAACAAGGTGCTGAACAGTATTGAATTGTTTTGTGATACCTGGTCCAACTCTTTGTGTTGGAGAATCTGGAGTAATCAGCTCATGATGTTTTTTTTCAAGGATCTCAAGAGATTTGTACAATTGGTCAAATTCAAAATCAGAGATAAGCGGATCGTTCATTACATAATACCGGTGTTCATGAAATTTGATAAGGTCCCTTAACATGTTGATGTTCTGAACCAAAAATTCCTCATCTTGTGCTTTGGAGATGAAAATTTTGCTTTTTCCCTGTAAATCCCTGATTTCTTCGTTGGAATACATGCGGTTGACTTGAAGGATAAAAGTAGAATATTAGATTTTCTTTTTGTGAATTAAGAATTGAAATTATTTTTGCGACAACCCTTACAACCTTTAATACTAGTATGAGCGAATCGCTAAAGCCTAATATCAACACCACTGAGGTGCAAATGAAACACAATTTCCAGTTTGCACATTCTGTCGATTGCGTCATTTTTGGATATGACGGAGGCGTTTTAAAAGTATTACTTATCGAGAGTGATCTTCCACAATACAAAGGTCAGTGGTCTCTTTTAGGAGATTTGTTGAGGCCTGGTGAGGATTTAGACGAGGCATCTTACAGAGTATTGAGAGAGCGGACGGGATTGACTGATATGTTTTTGGAGCAGGTGAAAACTTTCGGCTCTGTAAACCGACATCCTTCTGGTCGCGTTATTACAACAGCCTATTTGGCTTTGGTCAACATCAAGGATTATCAATTGAAGACAATGGACAATGCCTTGAGCTGGCATGCAGTTGCAGGTATTAAGTCAATGGCATTTGATCACAAACAAATTCTTGACACTTGTTTACAGGTCTTACAGAGAAAGATACAAGAAGAGCCAATTATTTTTAATTTGTTGGAGAAAAGATTTTCGCTGAGGGATCTGCAGTTATTGTTTGAACAAATCCTCGGAATTGAGTTTGACAGGAGAAATTTCAGGAAGAAATTATTTACGACAGGCTTGTTGTCTGATGTAGGTGAAATGGAGAGAAATGTTAAGCATCGACCCGGCAAGTTGTATACCTTCAATCAGGAAGCATACGAGCAAATCAAGAGAAAGAGTTTTGTGGGTATTCAGTTCTAATTAGATAGAGCCCCCTTCTACCAACCTCGACTCAATCACATCCATTTTTTTGGTGATTCCTTTTTCCAATACTTCCATAAATGTTTTCATGGCACGTTTACCAAGCACGGTTCCGCTGGTTTCTATATAGGTTATAACTGGATTGCAGATTTTAGGTATGAATCCATTGCTAACTGCCAATACTGAAATATCTGTCGGAATTTTTAATCCTTTTTTATTTATCGCCATGATGGTACCAGTTAGAATTTCATCACTCATGCAAAAAATCAATTCAGGTCTTGTTGGGTTATCAAGAATTTCCAATGTTGACTGCATGGCTTCATCTGTGCTATTGGCAGTACTTGTAGCAATCTCAACAAAAGGAGAAAGTTTTTTTAGTTCATCAACCAATCCTTGTTTACGTTTTCTTGTAATTGAGATGTTTGGATTGCCAAAAAGTGCAAATACTCTCTTTTTCTTCTTTTCATGAATTGTTCTGGCAGCCAGCTTTCCCACTTCACGATCAGCCAGACATACTTTTACATAATTGCTTTCATCAGGAACTTTATCAAAAAACACAATTGGTATACCAGAAGATTTGATTCTATCAAATGTGGCCATATCTCTGGTCTCGGAAGTAAGTGCTACAAAAATTCCCGCAACACGATTCAGTTTGCATAGTTTGAGGTTGGCTTCTTCTAGTGCAGCGTCATTGGCGGATTGAAGAATGATCAGACTGTATCCTTTTTTCCTGGCTTCCTGTTCCACAGCTGCTACAAACGAATGATAGAAGTAATTGGATATTTCAGGCACAATCATTCCAATTACTTTGCTTTCGTTGGTTCGGAGGTATACAGCAAAAGCATTTGGTTCATAATCCATTAAATCAGCTAGCTCTCTTACTTTCTTTTTGGTCTCCTGAGAAATATCAGGATGATCTTTCAATGCTCTGGATACAGTGGAAATGCTGATTCCCAAAATATTAGCAATGTTTTTAAGTGTCGCTTTAGTATTCATATAAATTATTTGTTTACCGAAAACATTTCCGCAAACCTTTGCAATATAAGAAAATCATTTTTTTCAAAATTTTTAAATTTTTCAATGCAGCAATTTTTGATGGACTGTTGTCTTTGGTCTGTTGGATCCGCTTGTGAAAACATAAAATATTGAAAAACAACATTTTACGGTTTTAAATAACCCAAAAACAACTTTTGTTTAATCTTTTCAATTTTCTGCCCCAGTCTTCTTAATCACAGAAAATTTATAAAAAATTAAACTAGTATGTTTGGATATGTAAAAAATACATATTTTGCATGACTAAACTTTTAAACCACTGTATATGACCCCAAAACGTTTACTCAAAGCAATGTTGCTTCCTGTAGTAATGCTTTTTGCATTTCAGGTTGCTGTTGCGCAGAACAAAACTGTTTCTGGTAAGGTAACAGATGGCAAAGATGGATCACCAGTTGCTGGTGCTTCAATTGCTGCCAAAGGAACCACTACAGGAACTTCAACTGCAGCTGATGGTTCGTTCCAGCTCAGTGTGCCTGCCAATGCTAAAGTATTGGTTGTTTCTTCAGTTGGCTTCGGTACTATCGAGGTTAACATTTCAGACAACATGAACGTTGTTCTTGCTTCTTCAGGCTCTAACCTTAACGAGGTTGTCGTTGTAGGTTATGGTTCTGCTCGTAAGAAAGATCAAACTGGTGCAGTTGCACAAGTTAAAGCCAAGGATTTCAACAAAGGTGTTCTTACTGCAGCGGATCAAATGATCCAAGGTAAGGTTGCTGGTGTTCAAGTTGTAAACAACTCTGGTGCTCCTGGAGGTGGAACAACTGTTCGTATCCGTGGTAACTCTTCAATTCGTTCTAGTAATCAACCTCTTTTCGTTGTTGATGGAGTGCCTTTGGATGGAGGTAATGCTCGTCCAGGTCTTGGAAACAGCTTAGGTGGTGTTCCAGGTGCAAACCCATTGAACTTCATCAATCCTAACGACATCGCTTCTATGGAGATTTTGAAGGATGCATCTGCTGCAGCTATCTACGGTTCTCGTGGTGCGAATGGTGTTATCTTGATCACCACTAAGAAAGGTCAGGCTGGTGCACCAAAAATTGATTTCAACGCAGGTGTTGGTGTTGCTAGCATCATGAAGCGTTTTGAAGTGATGGATGGTGATGAGTACAGAGCTGCGTTGACCAAGTATGGTTCTAATGCAGGTAACTATGGTGATAATGTAGATGCACTTTCTGCGATTCTTCGTAATGCTATTACTCAAAACTACAATGCTTCTGTAAGTGGTGGTAACGATGCAGGAAAATATCGTCTCTCTATAGGTTATACTGATCAACAAGGTATCGTTAAAGAAACTGATTTGAACAGGGTAACAGCAAGCTTGAGCGGTTCATACAAATTCTTGGATAGCAAAAAGCTTGGTTTAGACTTCAACCTCTTCACTTCTCAAAGCAAGGAGAATGTAGCGCCAATTTCTAATGACGCTGGTTTCCAGGGTAGCTTGATTGGTCATGCTTTGCAATGGAACCCAACACATCCTTTGAGAAAGACTGATGGATCACTTTGGGTAGAGCCTCAATTTGGTAATACCAGTGTTAATCCATTGGCAATGCTTGAAGCTTATGATGATAATGTTGCTACTACTGAAGTTTTGGCAAGTGTATCTCCTTATTATAAGTTTAATGACAATTTCGAATATCGTCTTCTTTACTCAGTGCGTCAGGGTGTGGGTGTTAGAAAGAATGAGATCAAGCGTTTCTTGAACTTACAAGGTAACCTGGGTTCTGCTTCTGTAGGAACTGCAGAGCAAAACACACAGCAGTTGACTCATACTTTGAGCTACAACAATCAAATCACTTCTGATATCAATTTGAATGCTGTTGCTGGTTATGAGTATATGAGATATGATAACCTTTCTTATGGAATGTCTGGTTCTGATTATGCAGACTTCCCAGGGTTGTCTTATTACAACTATCTTCAGAATGCTCCGAATGCTCGTCGTGGTATCGGTTCTGGAGCTGGTCCAATCACTGAATTGCAATCTTATTTTGCACGTGCCGTTATCAACTGGCAAGATCGTTTGGTATTGACTGGAACAGTTCGTACCGATGGATCAAGCAAATTTGGTGCTAACAACAAATATGGTGTTTTCCCATCTTTCGCATTGGCTTGGAATCTATCTAATGAGAAGTTCCTTGCTAACAGCAAAGTGGTTAGTAACTTGAAACTTCGTGCAGGTTGGGGTAGAACTGGTAACCAGGAATTCCCAGCAGCTGCATCTTTGAACCGTTATCAAATCAATGGTCCTAACGACGTAACCCGTTCTAACTTCGGTAACCCGGATCTTACATGGGAGCAGTCAGATATGATCAACGTAGGTGCTGACTTCGGCTTGTTCGAAGATCGCGTTTGGGGTTCAATTGATTGGTTCAACAAAACTTCTTCAAAAGTATTGTTTGAGCAGATCGTAGCTCAACCTGGTCCTCCTGGTTCTGCTAAATACTGGATCAATCTTCCAGGTAACATCTTGAATACTGGTCTTGAATTAGCAGTTAATGCAGCTATCGTTCGCGGTAAAGACTTCTCTTGGAATGCAGGCGTAAACGCTACTTTCCTTAAGAATGAATTGAGAGACTTCGGTAACCAATTCTTCGAGACAGGTGCTTTGAGTGGTCAAGGTATTTCTGGTGCAAGATCTCAGCGTCTTGCTTCTGGACAACCACTTAACGTATTCTATCTTCGTCAATTTGAAGGAATTGATGCGAATGGTCAAAGTATTTACACTAACGACGGAAACAAATTGTTCTATTCTGGTAATCCAAACCCAACAACTTTGTTAGGTTTCACTACAGATTTGAACTATAAGAAGTTTTCTGCTGTTATCAATATGAATGGTGCTTTCGGACATGTTATTTATAACAACACCTTAAATACTGTTCTTCCAATTGGTAACCTCGGTACAAGAAACATTGCTAAGTCATTGGTTGCTGATAACAAAGCAAAAGAAGCCATTTCTAACGCAATCGCTCCTTCTACCCGTTACCTTGAAAGTGGCAACTACTTGAGATTGGCTAACGCTACTGTGTCTTACAACGTTGGTAACATCGGTAAGGCTTTCCGTAACGTAAACATTTCATTGACTGGTCAGAACCTTTTCGTAATTACGAAGTTCTCTGGTTTCGATCCTGAGGTGAACGTTGATAAGCAAGTTGATGGTATTCCTTCTTTCGGTATCGAATACATCCCTTATCCAACTGCAAGAACTATTCTTCTCGGTGTTTCATTTGGTCTATAATTAAATTAAAAAAATACGATTATGAATATCAAACAACTTCTGATCCTCTTCGTTGGAGCTATCGTGCTTGCATCTTGCTCCAAGCTGGAAGAAAAATACAGGGGTGGCGTAGAAGCAGTTGCTGAAGGCGGCGTTAATGTTGGCGACGTACTTCAAGGTGCTTACAATGCGCTCAACAACCCTTTCCAGGATCAATCAAGATTCTGGGCTGCTTCTCAGCACACTACAGATGAAACCATCGGCCCTACAAGAGGTCCGGACTGGGATGATAACGGTGTATGGCGTGTATTGCACAGCCACAACTGGGATGCTGACCACTTGTTCCTTCGCGATACTTATCGTGAATTGCTTCAAGCACAATATGCTGCATCTAACGTACTTGCATTGAACCCTTCTGCACAACAAGCTGCTGAAGCTAAGTTCATCCGTGCATTGTCTATGTGGTGTATTCTTGATGGCTGGGATCAAGTTCCTGTTAGAACTGACCTCGATAAAGTAACTGTACTTCCTGAAGTATTGAAAGGTAAGGCTGCTTACGATTTCATCATGAAAGATTTGACTGAAGCGCTTCCTAATTTGCCTGTTGGTTCTGCTATCAAGGCAAACAAAGATGCTGCTCGTGCATTGATGATGAAAATGTACCTCAACAAAGGTGTATATGGTGGTAGCAGAAAGACTCCAACTTTTGATGCTGCTGACATGAACCAGGTTATCACACTTGCTGATCAAATTCTTGCAAGCGGATACCAGCTCGATGATAACTACTTCGATGCTTTTGGTCCAGCTAACTCTACCAAGTCAAAAGAAATGATCTACGCTCTTGAAAATACTAACGGTCTTCGTGGTGGAAACAACCAATCTCGTTGGTATTGCACATTGCACTACAATCAGCGTCCTAGTGGATGGAACGGTTTCACAACTGTTGCTGAAACTTACGATCGCTTTGAGGCTGGTGACAAGCGTTTGACTGCTAGCTATCCTGGTGTAACTGATGTATCAGGTTTGAAAGTTGGTTTACTTGCTGGTCAGCAGTTCGATCAAAATGGTGGTGCTTTGAAAGACAGAAAGGGTAACAACCTTTCTTACACTAAGACAGTTAAATTGAAAGAAACTGGAAACGATCTTGAAATCACTGGTGTACGTGTTGTAAAATACGCACCTGACTATAAGGTTGAGTTCCCAGCTGAAAATGAATATGTAATCTTCCGTGCTGCTGACGTATGGTTGATGAAAGCTGAGGCTTTGCTCAGAACAGGTAAAGCTGCTGATGGTCTTGCTATCGTTAACATCATCCGTACAAAGCGTGGCGCTACTCCTTTCACTTCTCTTACACTTGACAACCTTCTTGATGAAAGAAGCCGTGAATTGTACTGGGAAGGTTGGAGAAGAAATGACCTTGTTCGTTTTGGTAAGTTCTTGGGTGCATGGACTGAAAAGCCAGCATCTGGTGACGAGCGTTTGTTGTTCGCGATTCCAAGTGAGCAGCTCGCTGTTAACCCTAACTTGTCTCAAAATCCTGGTTATTAATATAATCTAATCTTGATTACTGGAAAGGCCGTTGAAAGACGGCCTTTC
>JBKCGF010000370.1:0-5873 GCA_046303455.1 Chitinophagaceae bacterium
CCAGTTTGACCCACATGCTCATGATGTGGACGCCAATGTGCATCAGCAACAGCCCTGCTACAAGCTGTGGCAGCTCCAGTGAGTTTTGCCAATTCTTCAATCATGCCCCAATGTTCTGGGCCTTTTAATCCTCTTCCACCACTGATCACACGCTCTGCTTCAGCCAAAGGAATATCTCCTGCCGTCTTATTGACCTCCTTCACTGTAAGAGAAGTGGCAGGAAGTAAAATATGCAGACTAATCGCTTCGGCACTTCCACCTGTTTCCTTTATTTCATAAGCATTTGCGTTCAGTGTGATTACCTTTTTGGTGGTCAGCACTTTAATTTCTGTTACTGCTTTACCTGAAAAAACATTTTTCTTGACTGTAAATCCATTGCTCATATCGGGTAATGCTACTGCTCCCGAAATCATTCCTGCCTTAATTTTTACAGCAACACGAGGTGCGATTCCTTTAGCAGAAAGTGTATTGCTGAAAACCACAACGTCTATATTTTGATCATTGGCAACTTGTGTAATTAAAGCCGACATGAATTTAGTGTCTGACAAATGTGCGTTTTCAGTCGAGACATGAAAAACCTTTTTTACACCGTACTTTCCTAAATCAGCTAATGGAGCTTCCGTCTTTCCCACTACTAAAGCAAAAGCATCGGAACCAGCTTGCGCTGCAATTGCAACACCATATGAAATGGCTTCCAATGAATTTTTCTTGAATTTTCCGTCTTGGTGTTCTGTATAAATGAGTATAGACATATACTTGGTTTTATTAGATAACTTTTGCTTCTTCTCTTAAAAGTTTGACCAGCAATTCTGGGGTATCTGCTGGAATCAGTTTTACGCCAGCCTTTGGTGGAGGTAAAAGGAAGCTGATTGTTTCTGTATAAGATTCTGCCTGAACCGGCTCAACTACTTTCAATGGCTTGGTTCTGGCAGCCATGATACCACGCATGTTTGGTATCCTTGCTTCAGCCATACCTTTCTGGCAAGATAAAGTTAGTGGGAGGGCAGTCTCAGCAACTTCTTCTCCACCTTCAATCTCTCTTGCAACAATTGCTTTACCGTTCTCAATTTCTAACTTAGTCGCAAGACTGATGTAATTCGAGTCTGTCAGTTCTGCAACCATTGCGCCAATAGAAGAACCATTGTGATCGATTGTTTCTTTACCTGTCATGATCAAATCATATCCACCATCTTTTGCTATATGGGCAATTTGACTGGCAATAAAGAAAGGATCTTGTTGATCTGAGTTTACCCTAATGGCTTCATCACCACCCAAGGCCAATGCTTTTCTAATTATTGGCTCAGTATCTGCATTACCAACATTGATGAGGTGAATGGTAACAGAAGAATCTTTTTCTTTTAATTCAATTGCTCTTACCAAGGCGTACCATTCATCATAGGGATTGATGATCCATTGAACTCCATCAGTAGCAAATTTCGTGTTGTTATCGGTGAAGGCTATTTTTGCAGTGGTATCGGGTGTCCTGCTGATGCAAACAAGTATCTTCATGGTATCTGGTTTTAGATAAAAAGGTTGTCGCAACAACCATTTCTAGTACAAATATAACCCTAGATAGGGAAATATTTAGGGTTGATTTAAATTTTCCGCGTGGAAAGAATTGAAAAATTAAAGATGTTTATAACTGCTGATCCTACTGATTTGTTCAGCAGGCATGCATTGGCAATGGAATTGGTAAAAATCGGTGATTTTGATTCAGCGATTGTGCAGTTGGAAAAGATCTTGAGTATAGATGAACTGCAGGTGGGCACTTATTATCATCTTGGAAAAACTTACGAAAAGATATCCTTGTTTGATAAAGCACTGGAAGTATATGAAAAAGGAATACTTGTTGCCAGGGATCTTCAAAAACAACATGAGCTTCGTGAGCTGATGGGTGCGTTGAATTTATTAAAAGATGAAATGTTGTAATGAATTTAGAAAATCAAAATAAACCTGCTCCAGATCTATTGAATCATTTCATTGAAAAGATTTCTGCTCATGCGTTGTGGAAGAAGCAAGATCATTTGTACCTGGCCTGTAGTGGTGGTTTAGATTCTGTAGCCTTGGCTCATTTGTTGCACGCTTCAGCATTTGACTTTACTATTCTACATTGCAATTTTCAATTGAGGGGTGAGGAGAGTGAACGGGATGAGCGTTTTGTCAAAGAATTATCTGGTCAGCTTAATGTTCCTGTTCAAGTAAGAAGATTTGATACAAAGCGGGAAATGGAAATTAGCAAAAAAGGTGTTCAGGAAACAGCAAGGATACTGCGTTACAAATGGTTCAATGATGTTGTTGAAAGTGATTCCGCAGAAGTAAATAAATGGATACTGACTGCACATCATGCAGATGATCAGGTAGAGACCATGTTGATTCAATTGTTTAGAGGTACGGGATTGGCAGGTTTGCAGGGGATCAAAGTAAAATCTGGAAATCTAATTCGTCCTTTGTTGTTTGCGGATAGGAAATCTTTATTGGCTTATGCTAATTACCACAACTTATCCTGGGTAGAGGATAGTTCGAATGCTGAGACAAATTATACCAGAAATTTCATCAGACATAAGGTCATTCCTTCTCTGGAAGAAGTTTTTCCTGTAATTAAATCGACTATGATTCAAAGTGGTAAGAGGTTTGAGGAGATTGAAATGATTTATCAGCAAAAAGTCAAAGAATTAAAAAGTCGTTTAGTCATTGAAAATGGTCATGGTTTTGCTATACCTGTTAACAAGCTAAAGAATGTTCAGCCACTTGATACTTTGATGCATGAGATTTTCAGCACCTATGGATTTACAACTCAGCAAATTCCTGAAATCAAAAAGCTATTTGATGCGCCTACTGGAAAATATATTTCGTCTCATCAATACAGGGTCTTAAAAAACCGCAACTGGTTACTCATCGAACCACTTGTTGAAAAAGCGCAGGAAATTAAAATTGTTGAACAACCTGATGCTCATGTTGATATACAAACTTATCAGCTTGTTTTCAAATCCATTGCTGAACAACATCAAGTCACCAGCGATGAAAATCAGGCGCTCCTCAATCTGAGAAAATTAAAATTCCCTTTGTTGGTGAGGAAATGGAAGGCTGGTGATTATTTCTATCCTTTGGGAATGAAGAAAAAGAAAAAAGTATCCAGGTTCATGACGGATCTTAAACTAACGCTGACTGAAAAAGAAAATCAATGGGTTGTGGAGTCAGATAAAAAGATTGTTTGGGTTGTTGGCAGAAGAATTGATGAAAGATTTAAAATTGAGGAGCAAACAACTGAAAGGTTATCAATAACTATTTCACGACAGTCCTCATGAAATTGTCAAACAAGTCAATATTTGCATACAGTTTTGCAGCAAGGTAGGTGAAAATTACCCCGTAAATACTTCCCCAAAAATGCGCATTGTGTCCAATGTTGCCTCCACCTTTCTTAGCAAGAGAAGCAGATAAAATAAGAAATGCTATCCCGAAAGCCCATCCTGGAATTTTGAAAGGAATGAAGAAGAACATGATGGGCATAGTTGGCTGAATGGTGATGGCTGCAAAAACGACTGCAGAGACTGCACCTGAAGCGCCTAAAGAACGATGTGAAATATTGTTTTTGTGTTTTAAGTAATCCGGGACTACTGCAACTACAATACCTGTTATGTAAAGAATAGCAAGCATGGCTCTTGAAGTCTCACCAAAAATGAAAACAAAAAGATAGTCCTCCAAAGCGGCACCAAACGAATAAAAGGATACCATGTTGAATATCAAATGAAGGGTATCTGCATGTAAGGCACCGTGGGTGATAAACCTGTACCATTGACCATTTCTTTTGATCTGATAAGGCCAGAATAGTAAATCTTCTTTCACTTGAGGTTTAGTAAATGCAACCCAAGAAATTATAACGGTAAGCAGTATGATTAGTCCTGTAATGGTCATGTTGATTTATTGTTTACCTGTGATGGTATTTTTCGTTTTTAATGATGGTGTATGCCCGGTAGATTTGTTCTGCTAAAATCAATCTGACCAATTGGTGTGGAAAAGTGAGTTTTGAAAGTGACCAGGTATGGTCGGCTCTTTTCAACACAGCTTCATCAATTCCAAAAGCACCCCCTATAAGAAAAACCAATTTTTTTGAACCCATATTTCCTTTTTTTATGAGGAAATCTGATAGTTGAATAGAGTCCATTTCTTTACCGTGTTCGTCTAATGCAATCAGAACTGTATCTTTTTCTAGCCATTCCAGAATCATCTTGCCTTCCATTCTTTTCAAGTCAAGTTCGCCCATCATGGCGGCGTTTTTCGGGACAGGAATAATTTCCCAAGAAACGGGACAATATTTTTTGAGTCTTGAAGTATAATCTTCAATTGCGTCTTTAATCGACTTGTCATGAGGCTTTCCTATGCTCCAGAATTCTATCTTCATGCAGAACACAAAGAAAACAAACAATTTTTGTAATTTGTCCAAATAAACAACCAATGATGAAAAAGATCATTTTATTTTCCCTTCTGGTCATCTCCGCTTTTAGCCTATCTGCACAGATTAAAAAAGCGCCTGAGAAGCAGGATGGCAATGGCCCATGGTCGCAATTGATATTGCGTGGAGCAACACTGGTCAATGGTACTGGAGCACCGCCAGTTGGTCCCGTTGATATTGTTATAGAACAAAACAGGATTGTCGCCATCCGAAATGTAGGATATCCTGGTCTGGCCATTAAAGAATCTTCAAGGCCTAAATTAAAAGAAGGCGGTAAAGAAATTGATTGCAATGGCATGTATATCCTTCCTGGTTTTATTGATATGCATGGTCATATTGGTGGAACATCACAAGGTACACCAGCTGAATATGTCTTTAAACTATGGATGGCACATGGTATTACCAGCGTTCGAGATCCATCTTGTGGAAATGGCTTGGATTGGGTGCTTGATCAAAAACAAAAGAGTCTTGCCAATAAAATTACAGCACCACGTATTTATGCATATACCGCATTTGGACAAGGTTCAAAGGCTGGAATTTCTACACCTCAACA
Source organism: Chitinophagaceae bacterium (assembly GCA_046303455.1). GTDB lineage: Bacteria > Bacteroidota > Bacteroidia > Chitinophagales > Chitinophagaceae > Pollutibacter. Next base: position 5,004 of record JBKCGF010000370.1, read on the forward strand.
AGCAATTGAATGGGTTAGAGAAAATGCAAGTAAAGGAGCAGATGGAATTAAGTTTTTTGGAGCAGCACCTGCCATCATGGATGCTGCATTAAAAGAGAACAAGAAATTGGGGCTCCGTTCTTGCATGCACCATGCACAAATGGATGTGGCCAGATGGAATGTAATGCATTCTGCAGAAGCAGGATTAACCTCAATGGAACATTGGTATGGATTGCCTGAGGCTTTACTCGATAAATCAACCATACAAGATTATCCACTCGGGTATAATTATTCCAATGAACAACATCGTTTTGAAGAAGCCGGTAAACTTTGGAAACAAGCTGCGAAACAAGGTTCAGAAAAGTGGAATAGTGTGATGGGTAAATTGCTGGAGTTGGATTTTACATTGGACCCTACTTTCAATATTTATGAAGCCAACCGTGATCTACATAAAACAAGGAGATTAGAATGGCATGATGAATATACTTTGCCTTCACTTTGGAAATTTTTTGAAGCCAATCGTGAATCGCATGGTTCTTATTGGTTCAACTGGGGAACAGAACAAGAGGTACAATGGAAAGAAAATTATCGTATTTGGATGAGTTTCATCAATGATTATAAAAATAAAGGAGGAAGGGTTACAGCTGGATCTGATAATGGGTTCATCTACCAGACCTATGGCTTTGGTTATATTCGTGAATTGGAACTTTTAAGAGAAGCAGGTTTCCATCCTTTGGAAGTCATTCGTTCAGCCACGCTCAATGGAGCACAAGCATTAGGTGTTGAAAAAGACCTGGGTTCAGTCGAGGTAGGTAAGTTGGCTGACTTGGTAGTAATTGATGCCAACCCACTTGAAAATCTACAATATTTATATGGTACAGGTGCAGTTTA
>JBKCGF010000371.1:0-2393 GCA_046303455.1 Chitinophagaceae bacterium
AAGCAGACCCAACGAACAATCAAGCATTTACCATCTGTTTCGCAATGGATTATATACCGCTAGAAAATCATGTAATCGAGAAACCAGTTGAATATGATTTCTGGCGCAAGCATATTCCAAATCTTACCCCAGCCTGGTCTGGTCCACTTTTGGATCTGCAATATTCGCCTTCAACATTAAAAGCTAAGAAACTTGCATTTGATCCTGAAAACAAAGATACCGGCGAACTCTTAAATCTCTGGCTCTATAGACGAATGATTGATAAGAGTAATTTTGTTGAAGGAGTATTTGCAGGAGATATAACTTTAGTGAATTGGCCCCAAAATGATTATATGCTAGGGAATATTGTTGATGTTGATCAACAGCAATTTGATCAACATATCTATCATGCAAAACAGCTCAGTTTGTCGCTTTTATATTGGCTGCAGACTGAAGCACCGCGACCGGATGGAAACAAAGGTTGGCCAGGACTTCGACTTAGAAAGGATATTATGGGAACAGATGACGGACTTGCAAAATATCCTTATGTCAGGGAATCGCGAAGAATAAAAGCAATGTTTACAGTTCTTGAGGAGCATGTGGGAAAGGAGCAATGGGAGATAACCAATAGACAAAACTCAAAAGGGAAGTCGGCCAGGTTTCATGATAGTGTTGGAATCGGTTATTATCATATCGATTTACATCCAAGCTCAAATGGGAACAATTATATCGACTTTCCGTCAATCCCTTTTGAAATTCCACTTGGATCTTTGATTCCCATCAAAATGGATAATATTTTTCCTGCCTGTAAAAATATTGGTACAACCCATATCACCAATGGTTGCTTTAGATTGCATCCAGTTGAATGGAGTATTGGTGAAGCGGTTGGTTCACTGATTTCATTTTCAAGATTGCAAAAGGTAAAACCAAGAGAAGTTAGAGAACAGAAAGAACTACTCTCTTCATTTCAAGAATTTCTCAAACAACAAGGCATTGAGATAAGTTGGCCGGTGGAGATTCTATGATATACTTTCCCTAGATTCATACTCTACTCCAAACTGAAATTTCCATTATACTAAATCAAATTGATGATATAGAAATAACAAATAGTTGTCATTCAATTACAGATTTAACTATCAAGCAACAATTCCCATCTATCCATCATTTCTCAATTCAATTTCATAATTTTAAACATGAGTACTCCAATTATCAGAACGGAGCAGATTTGCTGCGAAGTAGGATGGTTCGACGATTTATGTGGGGGTGATACAACTTTTTTAGGTGTTCCGGACCCTCATCTTAAAAGCACATTTGAGCATTGCTCTGAAATCGTTCAACTTGCAGACCAACTCGGTTATGATAATATTCTTTTGCCAACATCTTACATGTTGGGTCAGGAAACGATACCTTTTGCTGCAGCATCGGCACAACAAACTACACAAATTAATCTATTGACTGCAGTAAGAACAGGTGAGATACATCCTCCAATGCTGGCTCGTCATATTGCTACCCTCGATCATATGTTGAAGGGACGCCTTACTGTGAATATTATCAATTCTGATCTTCCTGGATTGAAAGAAGATCCGCAACTGCGTTATAAAAGATGTAGTGAAGTAATTGAAATTTTACGAATGGCATGGACTCAACAACGAATCGAACATAGAGGTGAAGTATACCCTTCCCTAAGCATGGATGCTACTCCGGTAAAACCCTTTCAGAAAAATGGAGGACCACTTCTGTATTTCGGTGGTATCTCTCCAGGTTCCAAAGATATTGCAGCCAAACACTGTGATGTTTTTCTCATGTGGCCAGAACCGATGTCATCTATCCAATCTACAATTCAAGATATGTCTATTCGTGCAAAGGAATATAATCGTAACATTGATTTTGGATTACGGATACACGTTATTGTCAGGGAAACGGAAGAAGAGGCAAGGGCATACGCTAAGCATATCATGAGTAAATTTGATCCTGCAGGGTATAATCTAAAACATCTTGCACAAGACAGCAAGTCTGCAGGTGTATTGCGTCAGGATGAGGTCAGAGATAAAATGGCAGATGAAGATGATTTTGTTGAACCCAATTTATGGATGGGTATTGGAAGAGCGAGAAGTGGATGTGGCGGAGCAATTGTCGGGAATCCTCAACAAGTACTTGATAAAATGCATCAGTATATGGAAGTTGGTATTCGTGCATTTATCTTATCCGGTTATCCATTGATGGATGAAGCCAGGCATTTTGCAAAATGGGTAATGCCCCATCTTCCCAACGTGAAATTAAATGTGTTACAGGGAAGAAATTCCTGAATTAATATTTTAATCACTATATGATCAATCTGCTCAGTGGAATAGATTTAGTTGTATTTGCAGGTTGCATGCTTTTATTTATATGGGGATCATTTAAACTGTATCGGG
>JBKCGF010000372.1:0-15690 GCA_046303455.1 Chitinophagaceae bacterium
ACCAACTGACTCTTTCGAATGTCTTTCTGAAATAAATAAGCATTGCTTACATCAATCAGTTGGTCGTCTTCGCCCCAAATAATCAAGGTAGGGATTTCAATATTTTTAATTTTTTCACTACCTCCAAATTTTCGATTTTTGAAAATATCAAGTGTTGCTTGGCGGTTTCCCTCTCTTAACAGTAAGTCATAGTATCGATTCACAAGATCTTCTGAGACCTTTGTTTTGTCTGAGTAAACATCTTCTACACTTTTTCTAATGATTCCACGTGGAGTAAATTTCAACAACACATCACCAACTACAGGTGTAGAAGCCAATTTAAATCCAATGTTTCCTTTTTCATTTTTCTTGGGATATCCACCAGAGTTGATGAGGACCAATTGTTTTACTTTATTCGGGTAAGCAAGTGCTTGATTCCATGCAATGCTTCCGCCCAATGAATTGCCTGCGATGATATATTGTTGTACTCCAATTGCATTAAGGAAAGCGTCGATGAATTGGTTATAAAAATTGATTGAGTAATCACGTTGAGGATGTGGACCGGTTAAGCCAAATGCAGGAAGATCAAGTCTGATTATTCTTTTTTTACCAACAAGAGCAGGGACTATGCTATCCCAGGTATGCAGACTCGAAGAAGTACCATGAATCAGCACAAGGGGTATACTGTCATTTTGGTTCCCCTCATCTCTGTAGTGAACATTAACACCTTGTATGTTGATGAATTTGGATTGTTCATTGGTGTATTTGTTTTTCAACTCTTCAAATGAGATATCGCTTTTATATAAAAATGCAAGAAGAGCTGAAATACCAATGAATAGTGCAAATAAAATTTTCTTTGCCATTGTGGTGTATTTAATTATACTGACGATTAAATGTAATAGCTATTTCTTGTCCCACTGAAACAGAAGTACGAGGAACCATGATATCCAAACTTGTACCAGCGATGTTCAATTTTAATTTATAGTGGTTGCCATAGAATAATTTTTTTTCTATAGTTGCACATGCACTGTTGTTTTCTTTTTCTACTGTAGTAAATTCTTCTGTTCGGAAATACAACCTGTTGGCAGGAAGATTCAATGGTGTTCTCAGTCGGCTATCTTGTTCTATGTAGTTATAATCGCCTAGTAATCCTGCTGTATACGCATTGACAGGATTGAAATAAATCTCCTCAGGTGAGCCTGTTTGAATCATTTGACCTTCTTGAAGAACGATGATTTGATCTGCCCAAGAGAGAATGTTAGCGGGGTCATGTGAAACCAGTACGACAGTTGTTTTTTTACTTTCGCAGAGTTCATTGATAATCCCATTAATGATTTTGTTGTTAGATAAGTCGAGGTTGGTAAAAGGTTCATCCAGCAATAACAATTTCGGGTTACCTACCAATACCCTGGCAAGCGCTATGCGTTGTCTTTCTCCACCAGAGATCGCATTGGTCTTTCTTTTTAGCAGGTGTTCAATTTTGCAGAGCTGGTAAATTTCGTCAGCTTCATGTTGTTCCATTTTATTGGCCATGTCTAATAACTCTTCAACTCTATAGTTATTGAGCAATTCAAAATGTTGAGAGAGATAGCCGATTTTTTTATGTCCGGGTATCAATACTTCATTCGGACCTTCTATTCTTTTTTCTTCAAATATGGCTTCTCCTGATAAAGGTTGAACCAATCCCGCCATGATTTTCATTAAAGTACTTTTACCAGAGCCCGTTTCACCTATGAGGGCAGTCCTGCTAAAGGATTCAATCAACAGGTTGATGTTGTCTAATATCTTGCGATTGCCTTCAATTTTACCAATCTGGTTAAGTCTGAGTAGTTCCACGCTGCAAAGGTAAAGGTTGTGTATGCACTTCTCACATAAATCAGTAAATTGACTGCACAATTCACGTTTATGAAAAAGTTTTTATTCTTGTTGATTGCATTTGTTTCTTTTCAATTTGCACAAGCACAAAAAAAATATTCGGATAAAGAGGTGGAAGCCATGAAGCTTCAGTTGTCTGATGCTGTTGGAAAACATGCAAAGGATATACAGGTGATGGTCGATCAAATATTCAGTTATTCTGAATTGGGTTTCCAAGAATGGGAAACATCAGCGTTTATCATTTCAGTGTTAGAGAAAAATGGGTTTACAGTTGAGAAAGGTATTTCTGGTGTGCCCACAGCATGGATGGCCAAATGGGGATCAGGTTCACCTGTTATTGCTTTGGGAAGTGATGTGGATTGTATTCCCAAAGCTTCGCAAAAACCTGGTGTTGCATACAGAGCACCTATTGTAGATGGTGCACCTGGTCATGGTGAGGGGCATAATTCCGGACAAGCAGTGATTATTTATGCTGCAATTGCCATGAAAGAAATGATGGAGAAACAAAAAATGCCTGGAACGATTGTCATTTGGCCTGGTATTGCTGAAGAATTGGTTGGTACAAAAGCATGGTACATCAGAGATGGTTATTTTAAAAATGTAGATGCTTGCATCTTTACACATGTCAGTGGTGATTTTACTTCTGACTATGGAGATAATGGTGGAAATGGATTGGTGAGTGTTCGTTTTGATTTTGATGGTGATGCTGCACACGCTGCTGGAGCGCCATGGAGAGGTAAGAGCGCATTAGATGCTGTCGAGTTGATGAATGTGGGATGGAACTATAAACGTGAGCACTTGAAACCTACCAACCGTTCGCATTATGTTGTTGTGGATGGAGGAGATCAACCGAATGTTGTTCCTTCTAAAGCCAGTGTCTGGTATTATTTCAGGGAAAGAACATATGAGGATATCAAAGCCAATTATGAAGCTGGAATCAAGATTGCTCAAGGTGCAGCTATGATGACCAACACAAGCGTTAGTTATCAAATATTAGGTACAGCCTGGCCTGGACATTTTAATAAGCCTTTGGCAGAAGCGATGTATAATAATATAAAAAGAGTGGGTATGCCACAGTGGGATGACAAGGATATGACCATGGCCAGGGCTGTGCAGAAATTGGTAGAAGCACCTGCAAAAGATAACCAAGGCAGACCCATTGATGGATTAAGAACAAAGCCTGATAGCATTAAGGGGTCTGTTGCCTTTTCATGGGGTGGGGGCTCTGATGATATTGCTGATATATCATGGAATGTGCCTACTATCGTTTTGCGTTTTCCAGCGAATATTCCTGGGACAAAAGGACACCACTGGGCTGATGCCATTGCCATGGCTACACCTATTGCACACAAGGGTTCGGTTGCAGGGGCAAAGGCGACAGCTTTAACTTTGTTTGATTGTTTTACTAATCCGACTGTAGTAACTGAAGCAAAAAAATATTTTAAAGAGGTACAAACAAAAGATGTGCAGTACAAACCATTTATTACTGAAAAAGATCCACCTGCTATTCATTTGAATCAGGGCATCATGCAGCAATACAAGGATCAACTGAAAAAGTTTTATTATGATCCATCCAAGTATGGAACTTATTTAGAGCAACTTGGAGTAACTTATCCAACAATCAATAAATAATTTTATAACGATACTTCATCATCAACATGAACAACAAACAGAACAGAAGAAATTTCTTGAGTGCAGCATCATTGGGTGCAGGTGTATTTGCTTTTTCATCATTTAATAATGAACAGCAATATGATATTCCCAGTAGCATAGAACGCTTAAAGCCCATGGTTGATGGTGTAGTACCGATTAGTATTGAAGAAAGAAAGCAACGCATTGCAAAGGCACAGCAATTGATGGCTGAGCAAAAGATGGATGCGATTTTTATGGAGGGAACCGTAACCTGTTCTTATTTCACTGGTATGCGTTGGGGACAAAGTGAGCGAACATTTGGTGTGGTCATTCCTGCAAAAGGTGCGATTGCCTATGTTTGTCCCAAGTTTGAAGACGACCGCGCCAAAGAACTCATCAATCCTGTATTTGGTGATGAATTGCGTTGTTGGGAAGAACATGAGAGTCCATATGATCTTATTGTTAAAATTGTAAAAGACCGAGGTGTCAAGTACAGAAGAATAGGCATGGAAGAGCGTGTGCGTTTTTTCATTGCTGATGGTGTTAAAAAAGCAGGTAGTGGTTTTGATGTTGTAGACGCAACGCCTGTCACCGCAGGTTGCAGGATGTATAAAACACCTGCTGAAATTGCCTTGATGCAAAAAGCAAATGACGTTACCATTGAAGCTTATAAGGCAGCTTTTGCTACTATTCAACCGGGTATGTCGCAATCAGCATTCAGCGCCAACCTCAGTGCAGCTTTCCGTAAACTCGGATATACGGGTGGCGCATCTGTTCAGGTAGGTAAATATTCTGCTTTACCACATGGAAGTATTACGCCACAAACAATACGTGAGGGAGATGTGGTAATGGTTGATGGAGGAACAAGTTGTGAAGGCTATGCATCTGACATTACAAGAACGATAGTAGTCGGTAAGCCTACTCAAAAAATGATTGATGTCTGGAACCTGGAGAAAATAGCACAGGATGCGGCATTTGCAGCAGCCCAGATTGGCGCGACCTGTGAATCTGTAGACGCAGCTGCCCGAAAAGTGATTGAAGAAGCAGGGTATGCTAAAAATTACGGGTTGCCAGGTTTACCACACAGAACTGGACATGGAATTGGGATGGAAGGGCATGAATGGACTAACTTTGTGAAAGGTAACTTAACGAAATTAGCACCTGGAATGTGTTTCAGTGATGAACCAACGATTTCAATTCCTGGAGAATTTGGTATTAGATTAGAGGATTGTTTATACATGACGGAACAAGGTCCACGTTTCTTTACCAAGCAAAGTATTTCAATTGAACAACCATTTGGATAATTATAATTTATGATAAAAAAAATCTCTCTTGTACTATTGGCAATCGTTGCTGTGGTAGTCGGCTTAGCATTTACCAATCATTTGGCACACCTTAAAAATTTTATTTTCTGGGGTGAGCATACCATACATGATTATAACACACATCCATTAAGAAAAATAGACAAGGCAAATGCTCCTCAAAGCTGGGAGTATGATAGTGCGTACAATACGTCAACCATTCCCGCTGATTTTTTATCGATAATTGATTCCAATGATACCCATGCATTTTTAGTAATTCAGAATGGTAAACTGCTTTTTGAAAAATACTGGGATGGTTATGATAGTACAAAATTGAGTGGTTCGTTTTCTGCAGCAAAAAGTATTGTTTCTTTATTAGTAGGTATTGCGCTGGATGAAGGAAAAATTAAATCGTTGGATGAGCCCGTTGCTAATTATGTAGATCATTTTAAAACCAATGGCTTGGAAAAAGTCACTATCAAGAATTTACTAACAATGAGTTCTGGTACAAATTACAATGAAGGAGATAAGGGATATTTTAGTTTAAACGCATATGGGTATTACGGTGATGATTTGGAACACATGGTTGAAATGATGGAGAAAAAAGAAGATCCTGGCGTATTCTGGCAATACAGAAGTGGAGACACACAAGTGCTTGGGTTATTGGTAGAAAAAGCATTTGGACAAAATATTTCTACTTTGGTTGCTGAAAGATTTTATAAGCCGATGGGTGCTGAGTACGATGCTTTCTGGTTGCTGGATGGAGAAGAGAAAAGAGAAAAAGCATTTTGTTGTTTTAATGCGGCTGCTAGAGACTATGCAAGATTTGGTCAGCTTGTGTTGAATAAAGGAAACTGGAACGGTAAGCAAATTGTTTCTGAAAAATATGTGACTGAAGCAACATCTCCTGCCAGTTTCTTGAAAGACAGAGATGAGAATAATCAGCCCGTAGATTTTTATGGTTATCAGTATTGGATACTTAATCATAGTAACGTTACAGCTATTGCACAAAATGGTTTGTTTGGACAATACGTGTATATCATTCCAGAAAAGAATGCAGTCGTTGTTAGATTAGGTGAATCAAAAGTGACAAAGCCTATTCATCATTTCCAACCAGAAAATTATACTTACGTAGATGCTGCGTTAGCAATTTTAAAATAATAAGAGTCTTACATTTTATTGTTTACAATTCCTTAACAGAAAAAAATATTTTTTCAGGGTTACTTCTTTTGTCTTTCAAGTATTAAACTTGTCTTGCCCCTCGATTTGCTTGCACGCCTTAGCTTCCATGTGATGAACGATTTACCAAAAATTAGAATTATGAAAGCAAACCGTGCATTTTCTCTGAAGAACCTAGTATTGTTTATTGCAGTTGTTTTGATTAGTGTATCTGCTGCAAATGCCCAGAAATCTTTTGCTCCTTTGCAAAACTCGCTGACCTATGCTGGTACAGTTGATGGGCACATGAATTTTTTGTTGAACTATGATAATGAGTTGGGCGAAAAGTTTTTTGTACTCATTGCCGATTCAAATGGAAAAGTATTTTTCGAAGAAGTTTACGCTGAAAAAAAGTTCAACAGAATCTTCAGTATTCCAGTTGAAGCAGGAAATATTACACTTACCATTACAAGTTTCAAGAGTAAAAACGAGAAAAGATTTCAGGTTACAACTGAACGCAGACTTGTAGAAGAAGTAACAGTATCCAAACCCACAGTGAAGCCTTAAAGTGAAAGGGTTGTGTGTGATGTTTTAGTAGATTGGGGTTATAAACTACTGTATAAAGCACACAGCCCTTTTCTTGTTATTTTCTTGTAAAAATAAATTTGCAACATTGATGCATATTCATATATTTGCAACAGTATTGCAAAATTTAAATTTATGAGAATATTAAAATTGACAGCTTTAGTTGTTCTGATTGCGATTTCCAGTTGTAAAAAAGATCCACTTCCTCCAAATGAAGAGGAGTTGATTACAACAGTAGTTATTGAACTTACAGACAATCAAGGTGTGAAGAGTACTTTCTCTTTCAAAGATCTTGATGGTGAAGGAGGTAATGCTCCATCTCAGTTTGATCCAATAGTCTTGGGTCTTAATAAAACCTATTCTGGTAAAGTTATTTTTCTTAATGAAAGTGTAAGTCCAGCAGATGATATTACTGCTGAGATTCTGGCTGAAGCTGATGACCATCAGTTGTATTTCACATCATCAACTTCAAATCTTAGTGTTTCAATAGTGGACAAGGATACCAAGAACCTGCCACTTGGGTTAAGTTCTACTTGGACTACAACAGGCGCTGCTACAGGAACACTTAATGTTACCTTAAAACATAAACCCGGTGTAAAAGCGGCAAATGATCCGGTTTCAAAAGGTGAAACTGATGTCTCTTTAGATTTTCAGTTAACCATAAAATAAGCCTCTGATTAATTCATATAATAATGATGAGTTGAAGGCATTTCCTTTTTTTATATTTCAATGAACTCAGAGCACAATGCCTTCCATACCCTTTGACTTATAGAGTTGGTTATAAGAAACAATTGCATTCTTTAGTTGCTGTAATTTTTCTTTCTCCAGTTTCCATTGCGTCAGTAAATCTGCATAGCGTGTTTTGATGCCCTGTGTGATGCGTGGATCAGCTGCATCTGCAAGTCCCTTGATGAAAAACAATTCTGCATTGAGTTTGCTGGGCCAGTTAATTACATCCTGTCCGTTTTGAATCCTGCTTTCAACAATATTGGATTCCCATCCATCAATGTCTTTTATCAGTTTTTTGGCTTCTTCTACCACTTTCGCAGCATTGGCTACTTCTTTGAAAACATCAGCATGGTGTTGCAGTTGTTTTTTTACTTTGCGCAGATCATTAACCTGTTGATGGATTGCACTGATGGTTGAAGTCATCTCTGCAAGCATTTGTTGTTGTTCCTCCCATTCTGCTGCACTGGCTTTAATCTTCGGATTGGCTAACAAAACAAGTTCAGCACTGCTGCTGGTTGTTCCTGCATCCAATCTGGCAGTATATGTTCCAGGCGCAAGCGCATAACCTCTGTAGTCACCGAAAATATAAACTCCTTTTACGTCTGGTGTGGGTGTTGCGGTCCGGTAATCCCATAGAAAACGATTATGACCCTTTGCGGCAGGCAACAATGCTGCGGGCGCGGGTCCGCCTGGATACCTTACATAGCCATCGTCTTTTTTGTTGCTGAATGTTCTCACCACTTTTCCTGATGCATCGGAGATGGTTAATTTAACTGTGATGCTGTCATGGACTTCTGGCAGGAAGTAATCAAGTATGATGCCATCGGGTGCATTTTGTCCGGCACTGTACTTGTCTTCCGGCAGACCTGCACCTCCACCCATCTTGTAGCCGGGCTTGGGCGTAATCAGCCTGGGTAATGCAGTCTCTGCAACATATTGTTGAATGGCTCCCAGGTCATCAAGAATCCAGAATGCCCTGCCTGCTGTAGCAGCTACCAGGTCATTGTCGCGGATCATCAGGTCAGTTACAGGCACCACCGGCAGGTTGCGCTGGAAGGATTGCCAGTGTTGTCCGCCGTCTGTAGACAGGTAAAAGCCTCTCTCACTCCCACCATACAACAGGTTTTTATTTTTCCTGTCTTCCCTGATAACTTTTAGAAAATCATCTTCTTTGATCCCATTATTGATGGGCGTCCAGGTTTTACCGTAGTCAGTAGTTTTGAAAGCATAGGCAGCATAGTCATTGAACTTGTAACGTGTTGCTGAAATATATGCTGTCCCCTTATCAAAAGCAGACAGCTCAATGCTGTTAATTTGTGCCTCAGGTAATCCAGCTGGTGTTACATTATTCCAGGTTTTTCCGCCATCCATGGTAACATGTACAAATCCACAATCGCTGCCAGTCCAGATAACACCTTTTTCAAGCGCAGATTCCGTCAGGTAAAAGAGCGTATTGTAGTTCTCCCCACCGGCTCCTTCATTGGTGAAAGGCATACCTCCGGGGCCCTGCTTCGACTTTTCATTTCTGGTGAGGTCAGGACTGATGGGCTCCCAACTGATGCCTCCATTGGTTGTTTTCAGTACTACATTGCCACCATGGTAGATGGTTTTAGGATCGTGAGGCGATGCGATGATCGGGGCATTCCAGTTGAACCTGTATTTCATCGTACTCGGATCATTGGCCAGGTTCATAGTGGGGTAGGCCTGTATATCTTTTGACTCTCCAGTTTTCGTATTAAGCACTTCAATGTAACCCTGATAGCAACCGCCATAAATCAGTGTGGGTTCATTGGGGTCAAATGCCGGGAATGCACATTCGCAGCCCGGACCGATTATCCAGTCGCGTTCGGTGAGTGAGGTTCCATTATTTCTGCTTGCTGCAATTACAGAGGTATTGTCTTGTTGACCGCCATAGAGTTTATATGGAAATACATTGTCGGTATTAACCCGGTAGAATTGTGCTGTTGGCTGGTTCATGATCGATGACCAGGTTTTACACATATCAAAACTGATTTCTGCACCGCCATCATCTGCCAGGGCAATGATGTTGCTTTTGGAAGGATGAATCCATAAGTCATGTGTGTCACCATGTTGTACCGGAACCCTCGCAAATGTTTTTCCACCATCGATAGATTTCATCATAGGTGCATTGAGCACATATACCGTGTTCTCATTATTGGGGTCTGCAAAGACTTCCATGTAGTACCACGACCTTGAAGAGATATCCTGGTTGTTTGATAATAAAGACCAGGTTTTGCCAGCATCATCCGACCGGTATAATCCTGATTTTACTTTTTCGGTTTCTATAATTGCATAAATCCTGTTGCTGTTGGCGCGGGATACGCTGATACCTGCTTTACCCATGAGTTTCGGTAATCCACCTTCGAGTTTCGTCCAGGTATTTCCTTCATCTGTGGATTTCCACATAGCTGAGCCCGGACCGCCACTGGAGACTGTCCATGGGTACCTTCTGTGTTCCCATGAAGCGGCATACAGGATGCGGGGGTTATTCATATCCATGGAAAGCGAAGAGATTCCTGTACTATCATTGATGTACAACACCTTTTTCCAGCTTGTGCCACCATCGGTTGATTTGAAAATACCACGGTCAGTATTCGGGCCATGAACAGTGCCCTGTGCCGCAACATAGACCACATCAGCATTTCGGGGATCAATAGCAATGTCTGAAATATGTCTTGTCTTTTGCAGACCAACGTTTTTCCATGTTTTACCTGCATCGGTAGATTTATATACGCCATCACCGTAACTGGTCATTACTCCACGAACTGCATGTTCTCCGCTACCCACAAAAATCACATTCGGATCTGATTCTGACACAGCGATATCACCTATTGATCCCACACCAAATTGTCCGTCTGAAATATTTTTCCAGCTGTTGCCACCGTCTTCAGTGGTCCAAACGCCGCCGCCTGTATACCCCACATAAAACCTGAGTTCGTTGTTCCTGACGCCGGCAATAGCATTGGCACGGCCACCACGAAAGGGACCAACATTGCGCCATTTGAGGTTACTGAAAATAGAATCAGGACTAGGTTGAGTTTGTGTTTGCTGCGGAGCTGACTTTTTCTTTTGGGCCTGTCCGGTCATCATTCCCAGACAAAAGATGGCGAGGAGGATTTTTTTCATATCTGAACAAAATTGTAAGTACTGAAGATACTATAGAAAATACTGCCCCGCGAAATCGGGGCAGTATCATGAATCAAAGCGATTATGCAAATTCTTAAAGCCTGTTTACATTTTGATTTCCCATCCGCTTCTGTTCACACGACCCACAAACTGGTTGGCATCCTCAAAATTGGTAATCTTCATGGATGCACCATCCCACAGAAGTTTTTTACGACCGTAGAAATCGAACCCGGTGCGTCCGTTGCTTCCTTTCACTTCTTTGCGCAGCATATAGCTTCTGATGGCCAGGTTGCCCATGAGAACTGTTTCGGTAAGCGGACCAGAATAATCAAATGAAGAACTCAGTGCCTTGTGTTCCTTGCTGTTGAAACCGGCTTTACAAGCTTCAGTCCAGGAAATCTGATGTCCGAATTCAGGCAGCTTCACAGCATTTGGATTGGGAGCAGGGGCTGTGATTTTTTCTCCGTTGTTCAGGTAAATCCGTGGATTGTTTCCGTACATGTCTATCACCATCAATCCTTTTGAACCATGCAGATATACGCCGTTGGCTCCATTGCCATCAGTGCTGAGTGGCTCATTGGCAGGCAGTTGATCAGGGTGGAAAGGCCTGAGACCACCATCCATCCACACCATTTTCATGGGTGTTTTATTTTTCTTGGTGGCAGGAAATTTAATTTCTACAAGAGATGAAGGCGGACAGCCTTCGGGGATAAATTCAGGTGTCCAGTCTTTGATGAAAACCTGTCCTACACTGCATTCTACCTCAGTTGGATAACCTAGACCCAGAATCCTGAATGGAGAGTCAATGGTGTGGCAGCCTATGTCTCCCAGTGCACCCGTTCCGAAATTCCACCAGCCTCTCCATTTGAAAGGATGATATAAGGGATCATAATCTACATAAGAAGCCGGGCCGAGCCAGGTATTCCAGTCTGCGGCAGACATGTTAGCAGGCAGTGCATGTTTACCGGTTGGTACAGGTATACCTTGTGGCCATACCGGTCTGTTGGTCCAGATTTCCACCTTGTTGACAGTGCCGATCAGTCCCTGGTCAAACCAGTCCATCGCCACTTTTTGCTGCGGGTTAGAGGCACCCTGGTTGCCCATTTGGGTTACCACTTTGTATTTACGGGCTGCTTCAGTGAGTATCCTGGCTTCAGCAATATTGTGAGTGAGCGGTTTTTGAACATAGACATGCTTCTTCAACTGCATGCAGGCCATGGCTGCATAGGCATGGAAATGATCTGGTGTGGAGATGGTTACGGCATCAATTTCGTTGCCCGACTTATCGAGCATTTCCCTGAAGTCACGGTATTTTTTGGCGTTGGGAAACTTCTCAATGGCAGGCTTGCATTTATCCCAATCCACATCAGAAAAAGCCACTACGTTGTTGGCGCCATTGTTGAAAGAATTGAAGAGGTCTGATTGTCCTTTTCCACCTGCACCAATGGCAGCTATGTTCAGTTTGTCGCTCGGTGCCGTGTATCCTTTTCCGATGACATGTCTGGGGACAATAAAAAAGCCGGCTGCAGCCAGCGAGCTGTTTTTGAGAAAATTTCTCCTGTTGTTTTGTTTGGGCATAGCAATGTATTTAAGTGTTGAATCGAAGTTTTAATATACGAATTATTTAGCCATTTTCTGTGCCTTCAGGGCAAGTTCTGTTGCCGGGAAGCAATGAGCCTGTGTCATTGCTGTTTCGGTGCGGTTGATTACATCGTCCACAAAAAATCTTTATCAGTTCGACTTAAATGAATCTTTCTAGCACCATAACACCTATTAAGCCCATCACCGAAACTATCGTTTCCATCAGACTCCATGATCTGAAAGTGTCTTTCATGCTCAGGTTGAAATATTCTTTGAACATCCAGAAGCCAGAGTCGTTTACGTGAGAGAACATCAGACTTCCTGATCCTACAGCGAGTACCATCAGATTAGGATCAGTATTGGTGCTTAGCACAAGTGGGGCAACAATTCCTGCAGTCGTTAATCCTGCAACAGTCGCTGATCCCATTGATACTCGAATGACTGCTGCAATAAGCCATCCCAGCAATAGCGGTGGTAAATCCCATTGGTTCATTGCTGCACCCAACGATGTACTAATTCCTGTTTCAACGAAGACTTGTTTAAGTGCTCCTGCACCAGCAACTATCATGATGATAAGCAGAATGTCTTTGATGGCTTCTGCATATTGCTGCATGATATATCCAATTTTTAAACCTCGTATTATACCAAGGGTAAGGGTTGCATAAATTAGAGATACCAGCATAATCATCCCTGGGTCTGCAATGAATTTAACTACTGGATGTAGTTTAACTCCGTTTAATTCACTTATAGTGGTTGATAGAAGAATGAATACAGGAAGTAGGCATGCAATAATACTGTTTAAAAATCCAGGCAAATGATTTTCAGGTAATACTTGTGGTGTAAATGTTTGAAGCGGAGGGGTATTGATTTTCTTGAGTGTTGTTGCAAATAGCGGTCCCGCTAAAATAATTGTTGGTGCCGCAATAATACATCCATAAATCAATGTCTTACCCATATCTGCTCCCAACTGGTTTACCAATGCTGCAGGAGATGGATGCGGTGGAAGGAGACCATGTGTAACTGAAAGTGCAGCTAGCATTGGAATTCCTATATAGACTGCTGGTAATTTTAATTGGTAAACGATTGAAAAAATAAGTGGTACCAATAACACAAATCCCACATTATAGAAAAGTGGTATTCCAACAATAAAACCTGTCAGCATCATGGCCCAAGTGATGTATTTTTCACCAAAGACCCTTAATATACTGGTGCTTATTTGCTGCGCAGCGCCAGACACTGCAACAAGTTTTCCAATCATTGCTCCAAAAAGAAGCACCATCATCAAAGAGCCCAGCATTTCTCCAATACCTTTTTGCAAAGCTGCAGGAATTTGAGTGATTGGCATCCCTAAAAGGATTGCTGCAATGATGGAGATAATAATGAATGCTACAAATGTATTGGTCTTGAAGACTGAAATGAGTAAGATCAGCAAAGCAATACATATGATGATAATCAGTGCAGTCATAATAAGCTGGCTGTTTAGACAAATACAAAATGTTATTTGAAGTTAAAGCATTTAAAACACTTGAAAATTCTCAATTTTTGATAAATTGAGAGTGTTCGTTGAGCGATCACACTTAAAATTTTTCATTATGTCGAGCAGACGTTCTTTTTTACAAAGCATTTCAGTTGCGTCAGCCACTGCAATGGCTGTTCCTTCTATTTTACAAGCTTCAAATAAAAGAGATGATGCACAAGTAGCACCTGAATCTTTGAAGTTTCACATTGGATTTGCCGGTTATAGTTTTGTAAAATTCGACTTAGATCAGACCTTACAAATGATGAATCGGCTTCAGGTGAAGTATTTGTCGGTCAAGGATTTTCATTTGCCACTAAATAGTTCCTCTGATCAAATTGCAGCTGTCCAAAAAAAGTTTTCAGACAAAGGTGTTATTCCTTATACAGTCGGCGTTATTTATATGAAGTCGAAGCAGGAAGTGGATCGTGCATTTGACTATGCAAAATCTTTCGGTGTAGACATGATTGTAGGAGTTCCTGATGAAGCACTATTAACATATGTAGAAGAGAAGGTGAAGTCGACCAACATCAAGATGGCGATTCATAATCATGGTCCGGAAGATAAATTATACCCTACACCAAAATCCATTTATGATCGTATTCAAAAAATGGATAAAAGAATGGGGCTGTGTATAGACATTGGACATACATTCCGTGCAGGTGTACTGCCTGAGCAAGCAATAATGCAATATGCTGATCGTCTTTTTGATTTGCATATCAAAGATGAAGAGGCGATGAGGGCAGATGCTAAAACAATAGAAATTGGAAGAGGTGCAATCAACTTTTCTGCAGTCTTGGATGTTTTAAGAAAAATTAATTATAAAGGAATTTGCAGTATCGAGTATGAGAAGGATATGGATGCCCCATTGGTCGGCATGGCAGAATCTGTCGGTTTTTTTAAAGGCATGATGAGTAAATAACTTAATTATTTTTGCATCAAATTATTCTACAATGAAAAATTTTCTGAAGGTATTTGTGTTGTCGTTGCTTTTGGTTTCATGTGGCAATGAAAAAGTAGACAAACTCTATGTTAATGCTAAAATATGGACAGGTGATTCAACCAATCCAAGTGCGACAGTAATCGCTGTAAAAGGTGATAAAATTGTATATGTAGGAAATGATGCGTCAAAATACAGTGCTATTGAAACCGTTGATGTAGGTGGTAAACTCTTATTGCCTGGATTAACAGATAACCATACTCACTTTCTTTCCGCTGGATATTCATTATCAAGTGTTAAGTTGAAAGATGCCATGACCAAGCAGGAATTCATTAATAGAATTTCAGTTTTTTGTAAAAGTTTACCAGGTGATACTTGGGTAATGGAAGGTAGCTGGGACCATGAAAACTGGGGAGGAGAATTGCCCTCTAAAGAATGGATAGATTCTGTTTGTGGAGATCATCCGGTTTTTCTTTCCAGGTATGATGGACATATGGCATTTGCCAATTCTAAAGCATTGCAGTTAGCAGGCATAGATAAAAATACTGCTTCTCCAGCGGGTGGAGTTTTAGTAAAAGATAAAAATGGTGAACCAACTGGTATTGTCAAGGATGCTGCGATGAATTTGATCATCAAGGCTATACCTCCTCCAACATCAGAACAGCTCGATCAGTACTTTGATGCTGCTGCACAACATGCTGTTGAGCGTGGAGTAACTAATGTTAATGATATGAATTCTTATGGCGGATGGAGTGATTTGGAAACATACAGGAGAGCTTGGAAAACAGATCGAATGATTTTGCGAATGTATTCATTTGTGCCCTTGGCCACTTGGGAAAGAATGGATTCATTCGTTCAGAAAAATGGGAGAGGTGATGATATGTTGCATTGGGGTGGATTGAAAGGATATGTTGATGGGTCTTTGGGTTCTACTACTGCATGGTTTCATCAACCTTATTTAGATGATCCTGGGACAAATGGGTTGTTCATCACAGATACTTCATTATTGCGCAAATGGGTATTGGGTGCTGACAAAGCGAGTCTTCACATTGGAGTTCATGCTATTGGTGATAAAGCCAATGATTTTATTTTATCCGTATATGATCAGGCTGCAAAAATTAATGGAGCGCGCGATAGAAGATTTAGGGTAGAACACGCACAACATGTAAGGCCTGAAACAATCGATCAATTTGCAAAACAAGGTGTCATTGCATCAATGCATCCCTATCATTTGTATGATGATGGAA
>JBKCGF010000373.1:0-2023 GCA_046303455.1 Chitinophagaceae bacterium
TGAGTTCAATTACTCTTCAGATTTCAAAACTGGTCTAACCCCAGTTGTTCCGCCACCATTTAAGGTCATATCATGGGGTTTGTTGTTCTTCCATGCTCCTCTGGTGAAGTCCGGAACATCAATAGATTTTGATTTGTTGGCTACTGAAGTCCCACTTAGAGGGAACACACAGCTCCATGATGCAGCATCATACACATCCTGATCAAGAGGTAAGCCGTTTCTCAAACAATCTATCAATCTCCAGTCCATGATGAAGTCCATACCCCCATGTCCACCTACATTTTTTGCGATCTCTCCAATATGCTTGACGATTGGTGGAGTATACTGTTCTCTCATTTTAGTCAATTCGTCTTGCTTCATCCAGCCATGACCAAAACCAATTCTTTCAGGGCCGGGCCATTTTTGTGCAATACCCTTTGTGCCACTCACCAAATGAATCCTTGAGTAAGGTCTTGGCGTAGACACATCATGCTGAACCATCAATGTTTTTCCAAGGTCGGTTCTAATCAACGTGGTATTCATATTCCCTCTATAAGTTTTACCCTCATATGGTTTAAAGAATTCATCTTTTGATGCCATCTCTCTTGCCATCATTCCAAGGGAAAAATCATTTGTGCTCATGCTTACCAAGTGGTCAAACTTGTCACCTCTGTTGATATTCATGCTCTGGGCAATTGGTCCAAGTCCGTGTGTTGGATAAAGACTCCCGTTATTTTGTATGTTTTCTTTGAGCCTCCACATGTCTGCGTAGGCATTTTTATTGAATAGATAGTCTTTACTCAAATCGTGTATATACGCACCTTCGCCATGTACAATTTCTCCAAATAAGCCATTTCTGATCATATTTAAAGTAAGTAATTCAAAGAAATCGTAGCAGCAATTCTCAAGCATCATCATGTGTTGCTTGGTTTTCTCAGATGTTTCAACCAGTTCCCAGCATTCGTCAATTGTTTTAGCTGCTGGCACTTCAGAAGCAGCATGTTTGCCATTTTTCATAGCATACACGGAAATGGGTGTATGTAAATGCCATGGGGTTGTAACATATACCAGGTCCACATCTTTTGATTCGCACAATGCTTTCCAACCTTCTTCACCTGAGTAAGCTTTTGCTTTAGCTAATCCTTTTTTTGTGAGGATTTGTTGTGCTTTTTCAACTCTGTCACTATACTTGTCGCATAAGGCTGTAATCTCTACACCTTCAATGTAACTGAGTCTATCTACTGCACCAGGACCTCTCATACCTAGTCCAACAACACCGACTCTAACTGTTTTCAACTTTGGTGCAGCATAGCCACACATGTTGAATGTTGCTGGAGTGACAGGTTGAGTGCTTGCTTCTGTTGAATGTGGAAGGGTAACAGCCAATGCACCGGAACCCATGGCTACATTTCTGATAAATGATCTTCTGTTGGTTGACATAATCGTTGTTTTCTATGTCAATGAAGATACTGAAAACTAATAATAATTGAATGCTGAAAGTAAATGGGCTTATTAGAGATTGAGCCAATAGTTCATTTTAAAAACAAGCGCTCTGTTTTTGTTTTTCATGAAGGGATCCGTGAAATAATTATCGCTATACACAAGGAAGATGTCACTCATGGGTTTGTAACGCCATTGTAACCTGCTGTTGATATTGAAATTATTTCTTTGGTTATTGTATTGCAGGAAAGTGGTCCAAAATAAATTATTGGTAAAATTGATTTCAATTCTAGGAGCGATAAGAAAGAGGTTGTTTTTACCATATTCACCTGGAAAATTCAATTTGGCTTGTTGCAAACTCATGGTAAAATTAGCCCAGGGTTGTATGCGAAAATTTGCACTTAGCTCATACCTGAAAATATTTCCATTGAAAAATTGACCGGCTTCAAAATCAGTTTTGAAGAATAATTTTTTTCTGCTATCGGTGTTGTAGGTTAATCCATATGAGTTTGCTCCATAATGACCAGGCGGAATGGGTTTGCCATTTGTAAAAGTAGTGTTGTACAAAAGATCATTTACATTTTTATGGACGTGCACAACAAGG
>JBKCGF010000374.1:0-3174 GCA_046303455.1 Chitinophagaceae bacterium
ATTGCCAAAGCCATTGAACAAGCATTTCCATGTAAACGTTGTGGAATGTCAGTTATTGGATTAGAAGTGCCTCATGCTCATTTGCACTTGGTGCCCATCAATACTGCAGATGATTTGAACTTTACACGTGCTAAAATCAAGCCTTCGGAAGAAGAATTGGCAAATGCACAAATGAAAATTCTTGCACAGTTGAAACTCAATAGTAACTGATATCATGTTGAAACAAGAGCTATTGTTTAACCTCTTTATTGCAGTACTTTCTGTACTGGGACTATTTGATATCATTTATACGTTTACGGGAGCTTCTGCTCAATTGGGTATCCTTTATCCATCCGCTCATGTGTTACTTAATATCGTTGGATTTGTAGCTATATCTTTTATATGGTCACGCGACAAATGGGCGAACTGGTTATTCCTGGGAGTAGTATTATCTCATTTGTTATTGGATCTTGTAGTAGGAGGATTTCACTGGCTCAAATTACTGTTGCTCATTCCCGCACTTTATTTCTTTATAGTCAAGAGATAAGGCATTAATCTAGGAGTAAGTTTATTTTTGTTTGATGCGATCTGGATTCTTTTTCAGAAAACTGTCCCAGTCGGCCGACTTTTTTGAACTGCTCTTCTTTTTAGCTGTACTAACTGTGTTAACTCCATTGGCATTGAAATGGTGACAAACAGCAACAGCCAGCGCATCTGATGCGTCATAATATTTCAAGGTATGTTTCAATGGCATGATATTGTTCAGCATTTTCCAAATCTGTTCTTTATCTGCATTGCCATTTCCTGTTATGGATTGTTTTACTTTCTTGGGGGAGTATTCTGCAACTGGTATATCATTGGATATGGCTACCGCTATCGCTACACCTTGTGCTCTCCCTAGCTTAAGCATGCTCTGCACATTTTTACCAAAAAACGGTGCCTCAATGGCCATAGCATTAGGCTGATATTTATCGATCAGGGTTTGAATGACTTTATTGATGATTCCTAAGCGCTCAAACATGTCTTTTTTGCCATTCAGCTTTACTACATCCATCTCCAGCATTTCCATTTTATTCCCTTGGGTGGATAAAATACTGTAACCCATAATGACCGTCCCAGGATCTATGCCTAAAATAATTTTATGTTTCTGAGTCAACTGGGTTTAATTTTGGGTTCAAGGAAACTGATTGAACAAAAGTATCAAAATATTCATCAATTACGTGCTGAGCCCTTTGCTCTTTGCATGGCTTGCTTTCAGTGTATTTGAGGAAGTATCTTCCCAAAAGGATCTTCAACTTTACTTCAGCAGATTGTACTATAGCATAAGTGAGTATACTTTTTTGATGCTTCTGTTGGTGCTGTTTTTCATGTTCGTTCAATGGATGATTGAAGCAAAAAAATGGCAATTGCTATTGAATGGCACTATCAACTTGTCTTTTTTTAAGGCACTGAAAATGATTTTCATGGGAATTTCATTTTCAATAGCCACACCGAATAGGGTGGGTGAATTTGTAGGAAGGATTTTTCATTTGCCACAGGAGGCAAGGGTACAAGGAACGGGATTTACATTTATTGGAAATTTTGCACAATTGATCGCGACTTGTATAGCTGGTGCTATTGGTATCAACTTAATTGAAGTCGGAATTCTATTCAATCAGAATACAACATTTCATATCCCTGTATTTTTATTGCAAATAGCATCTCCCTTCCTTGCTTTGTTTTTATTGTTTGTTTATTTCAAGGCGAGTCTTTTTTTCTCTTGGATGGCTCATCTTAGATACATGAAAAGATGGAAGGATCAGTTCATCCAGCTTTCAATTTTACCTGTACAAGTTTTATTGAATGTATTGTTTTTGTCGCTAATACGCTATGGTGTTTTCTTGCTGCAATATTGGCTGATGTTCGAAGCAGTTGATTTGTCGCTTGATTTCCCCCAAATGTGCATCTCAATTTCAGTATTGTTGTTCATGTTGTCTATTGTGCCAACCATATCTTTAGTAGAGTTGGGACTCCGATGGCAACTTTCTATATTGTTATTTGCTCCCCTTACATCTAATGTAACTGCTCTAACTATGGGGGTTACTCTTATTTGGCTTTTCAATATGGTTCTTCCTGCAGGAATAGGGGCTATTGCGATGTTGACGAATAAAGGGCAAAAAAATTG
Source organism: Chitinophagaceae bacterium (assembly GCA_046303455.1). Lineage (GTDB taxonomy): Bacteria > Bacteroidota > Bacteroidia > Chitinophagales > Chitinophagaceae > Pollutibacter. Next base: position 2,144 of record JBKCGF010000374.1, read on the forward strand.
ATGCTAAGCCAATTTTAAGAAAAAATTATTGATGTTTTAAATTAGAGAACAAAATCCATGCCTCAATGGTTTTATATTTGTTCTATGTCTATTTTCAAAAAAATCATACTGTTAATTCTCCTGAGTAGTGCTACTATTCGGTTAAGTGCCGGTAATGATTTCTGCGGGGTTTCAAATTTTTCCTTTTCTGGAGGTGAGGTTATCACCTTTAAGGTTTTTTATAATGTAATTGGACTTTATGTTGATGCAGGTACTGCATCTTTCACTGTTTCCAATACACGGTTAAACAATAAACCTGTATATCATATTGTTGGGTTGGGAACTTCTAATCCTTCATACGACTGGATTTTCAAAGTGCGTGACAGGTATGAAACATATATTGATACTACAACTTTAAAGCCTTATCGTTTTGTTCGACATGTGGAAGAGGGCGGATATCGTAAAGATGAGCTGGTCAATTTTTATCATGATGAATCAAAAGCAGTAAGTACAAAAGGCACTTTCAGTATTAATAATTGCATGCAGGATGTCTTAAGCTCAATTTATTTTGCTCGGAATATTGATTTTTCTAAATATAAAATAGGCGACAAAATAAATTTCAATATGTTTCTGGACGATGAGGTCCACAGCATCTATATCCGTTATTTGGGTAAAGAAATTATCAAAACCCGTTATGGTAAATTCAGGGCCATTAAGTTCAAGCCTATGCTGATCAAGGGTACAATATTCCAGGGTGGTGAATTGATGACTGTATGGGTTTCAGATGACCTCAATAGAGTACCATTGAGGGTTGAAAGTCCAATTACGGTGGGCAGCGTAAAAGTAGACATGATGGGCTACAAGAACCTGCGTTATCCAATGAAGTCAATGATGAAGTTCAATTGATGTCTATACTGAATCAAGGTTAAACACCTCTTTCCTTTTATATCCCTTTTCAGTTAATTCTACCGTGCAACATTCGCCAGCTGGGTCATGTTCAAAGAAAAGGATATAGTTTTCCTCACAGGCTTTTTTAAGAAATATTTCTTTTT
>JBKCGF010000375.1:0-7579 GCA_046303455.1 Chitinophagaceae bacterium
TTCAACAATTTCCAATTCGTTGAAATTCAGATGGGACAAGGCTTAAATTTTTTTTAACAATGTTGATATAATGTTGAAATCCTGACTTAAATTTGCACGCGATTAAGAAGACTCATTTTATACCCAATACAATATATATACCTAAGGTATGAAGCATAAAAGAAAAGCCTTACATCATTTCCTTTCAGCATTTGTTTTAATGGTTTCCTTGTCACTCACCTCTCTTGTGCAAGCACAGGATGGCAAGGCGCTATTTAACCAGAAGTGTGCGTCTTGTCATGCAATCGACAAGAACCTTGTTGGTCCTGCACTTAAAGGCGTTGAAGATCGTTGGGATGACAAAGCGATGTTGTATGACTGGGTACGCAACAGTGCAGCTGTAATCAAGAAAGGTTATCCTCGTGCGGTTGCTGTGTACAACGAGTACAACAAAGTGCAGATGACTGCATTTCCTGAATTGAAGAATGAAGACATTGATGCGATTTTGGGTTACATCAATACTGGTGGTGCTAAAGCTGCTGCAGCTGCTGCAGCACCAGCGGGCGGTACTCCTGCAGATGATGCAGCGGAGAGCGACTCTAATTTACTCTATGGTATTCTGACATTGATACTTGCTGTTATTGCATTGATCTTGTTGCAAGTCAATAGCAATCTTCGCAAGATGTCTGATGAGGCTGAGGGTGAGTATGTTGCTGAGCCTATTCCTTTCTACCGCAACAAGGCCTATATCGCCATATTTGCAATCTTATTGTTCTTGGGTGGTGGGTATTTAACTTTCCAAGGTGCACAAGGATTAGGAAGATCTCAGAATTATCAACCTGAACAACCAATTTATTATTCTCATACTGTGCATGCTGGTATCAACCAGATCAATTGTTTGTATTGCCATGGTGGTGCACAGGAAAGCAAGCATGCTAATATTCCATCGGTGAATGTTTGTATGAACTGCCATATGGGTATCAACGAATATGCAAAAGGTCCAAAAATCTACCGTGAAGATGGAACAGAAGTGGATGGTACAGCAGAAATCAACAAGTTGTACAAATATGCAGGTTGGGATCCAGCCAAGAAACAATACACTGGCAAGGGAGAACCAATTGAGTGGGTACGCATCCACAACTTACCAGACCATGTATATTTCAACCACTCACAGCACGTGACTGCTGGTAAGCAAAACTGCCAGACTTGTCATGGTGAAATTCAGAAGATGGATGAAGTCTATCAGTTTTCTGATCTCAGCATGGGATGGTGTGTAAACTGTCACAGAGAAAGCAAGGTGCAGTTTACCGACAATAAATTTTACAGCATTTATGAGCAGTTTCATGAGGATATGAAGAGCAAGAAGCTTGACAGCGTGACTGTTGAGAAGATTGGTGGAACTGAATGTCAAAAATGTCACTATTAATCAATTAGCGGAAACATCTTATATATAGATAACCTAACAACTGTTATGAAGCAAAAAAAATACTGGCAGAGTTTTGGTGAACTGAAGAGCAGTGAGAGTTTTGAGGAGAGAATTCAGGATGAGTTCACAGAAGATCTACCAACCAATGAGCAGGAGAATGGACTGATGGATGCAAAAGCACCGCGCAGGGATTTCCTCAAATATCTTGGATTCAGCACAGCTGCTGCTGCGGCTGCTGCGAGTTGTGAGATGCCTGTAAAAAAGAGCATTCCATACTTGAACAAGCCTGATACCATTATTCCAGGTGTTGCCAATTATTATGCAACAACTTATGTAATGGATGGTGATGCGATTCCGGTTGTAGCGAAAGTGCGTGATGGAAGACCCATCAAGATTGAAGGAAACGATCTTTCATCTCTTACCAATGGCGGTACTTCTGCACGTGTACAGGCTTCTGTTTTGGGATTGTATGATACTGCACGTTTGCGTTTCCCTATGGCCAATGGCAAAGAGGTGAGCACATTTGATGCATTTGATAAAATGGTTGGTGATGCAATGGCAGGTATCGGCGGTAAGTCGGTTGTCTTGTTAACAGAAACCATCACTTCAATCACAACAAAAAATGTGATTGCAGGATTTTTGGCAAAATATCCAGGTTCACGTCATGTACAATATGATGCTTTGTCGTCTAGCGGTTTGCTGGCTGCCAATGCAACATCATTTGGAAAGCGTTCTATTCCTTCTTATCAATTTGATAAGGCAAAAACAATTGTGAGTTTGGGTGCTGATTTTCTTGGAACATGGTTGAGCCCAGTTGAATATGCGCGTCAGTATGCTGCCGGCAGAAAAATCAACCAGGCTAATCCTGAGATGAGCAAGCACATTCAGTTTGAGAGTATGTTGAGCCTGACTGGTGCAAACGCTGATGATCGTTATGTTCATCGTCCTTCTGAAACTGCAGCTGTTGTTTTGAATTTATATGCAGCTTTAGGTGGTGCAGTATCTGCTCCTGCTTTGGCTGATGATCGTTTGAAGAAAGGAATCAAGCAAGCGGCCGATGCTTTGAAAGCTTCTGGTGCAGCTTCTTTGGTTGTAGCTGGAAGCAACGACAGCAATGTGCAGTTGGTGGTGAATGCGATCAACCAAATGTTAGGTGCTTATGGTACTACAATTGATTGGACTGCAACATTGAATACACGTCAGGGTGATGACGCAGCGATGGTACAATTGGTTCAGGAAATGAACGAAGGTAAGATCGGCGCATTGTTGGTGCATGGTGTAAATCCTGCATACGATTATTTTGATGCAAAGAAATTTGAAAGCGGATTGGCTAAAGTAGCTGCATCTGTTTCATTTAATGATAGAGAAGACGAGACTTCAGTTTTGTGCAAATTCCAGTTGCCCGATAATCATTTCTTGGAGAGCTGGGGAGATGCAGAGATGAAGGCTGGTTATGTGAGTTTCATTCAGCCAACTATTGCTCCTTTGTTCAAGACAAGAGCATTCCAGACATCATTGATGAAGTGGAGTGGTGAGGCGATGGCTTACGGAGATTATTTCAAACAATTTTGGCTTGCGAAATTTGGTTCACAAGCTGCATGGGATAAGGCATTGCAGGATGGTGTTTCTGAAACACCAGCTGCTGTATCAGCAGGTGCTTACAATGGTTCAGCACTAGCTGCAGCATCTGCTGCATTAGCTGCTGTTAAAGTAGGAACAGGTAAAGAGGTTGTTGTTTATCCAAAGGTTGCTTTGGGTTCAGGTAAAGAAGCCAACAACCCTTGGTTGCAGGAAATGCCTGATCCGATTACTAAAGCTACATGGGACAACTACGCTGTTATTTCTTTTGCTACTGCAAAGGAATTGGGCATTGTAGTTGATGATAATTATGAAGTAGAATTGAGTAAGCCAGTGATCAAGTTGAAGGTGGGACAAAAAGAAATGTCTCTTCCAGTGTTGGTGATTCCTGGTATGCACAAGGATGTGATTGCTGTTGCAGTTGGTTATGGCCGTTCAGAAAAAACTGGTCGCGCTGCTGCTAATGTGGGACAAAACATGTTCCCATTGGTGAGCTTTGATGGCAAAGCTTTTGCTTATGCTGTTGCAGGTGCAAGTGTAGAAAAAACAAACGAAACCTTTAAGATCGCCTATACACAAACACACAACCAGTATGAAGGTCGTGATGAAGTGGTTCGCGAATTTGCATTGTCTGATTTCAAGAAGCATCCAACTGCTTTGAAAGATGAAAGACACAAGTTGGTAGAAGACTATGCAAAAAATACAGGAGATTATGCTGCTGAAGGAACGCTTTATCCAAGCCATCCTTATCCAGGAGCAAAATGGGGAATGAGTATTGACCTCAACTCATGTATTGGTTGTGGTGCTTGTACTGTAGCATGTACTTCTGAGAACAACGTTGCTGTTGTTGGTAAATCAGAAGTAATGCGTGCACATGAAATGCATTGGTTGAGAATCGATCGTTATTTCGCAACCTATCGTGATGATTCAGGTAGTGATAATTTGGATGATTTGAATGTGGTGTTTATGCCAATGCTTTGTCAGCATTGCGACAATGCACCATGTGAAAACGTTTGTCCGGTTAACGCAACCAACCACAGCAGTGAAGGTTTAAACCAAATGACTTACAACCGTTGTATTGGTACACGTTATTGTGCCAACAACTGTCCTTATAAAGTAAGACGTTTCAACTGGTCTGATTATATGGGAGCAGATAGCTTCGAAGATAATCAGAAGGGTATATTGGAAGATTCAGTGATGATGATGAACGATGATTTGACGAGAATGGTATTGAACCCGGATGTGACAGTAAGATCACGTGGTGTGATTGAGAAGTGTTCATTCTGTGTGCAGCGTTTACAGGAAGGCAAGTTGAAAGCGAAAAAAGAAAACAGGCCTTTGGAAACTGGTGCAGATGGCAAATGGGATATCAAGACTGCTTGTCAGCAAGCTTGTCCAACCAACGCTATTGTATTTGGTAATGCAAACGACAAGAACAGTCCAGTTAGCAAAATCAGAAACGAAGAGCAGACCAACAGGGTGTTCTATTCACTTGAGCAGATCCACGTATTGCCTAATGTAAATTATCTGGCGAAGATCAGAAATACCGACAGGCATGTTGGTGTTGCTGAAGAAGCACATCATGAGGCTGCTGGAGCAGAGCATAAGGAAGAGAAAAAAGCAGAAGCAGCACACTAATTAAAAAAGTATCAGAGAAATCTCATAAACGACCAACGCATGAGTGTTACAAAGTACGAATCACAGTTAAGGGAACCATTGGTAATGGGTAACAAGACCTATGGTCAGGTTACACAAGACATCGTGCACACCATTGAAGCCAAGCCCACACGTTTGTGGTATATTGGTTTTTATGTATCAGTTGCATTGCTGATGTTCGGTGTCTATTCAGTTTACCGTGAGGTAGTTTACGGTATTGGACAGTGGAACTTGAACCGCACCATTGGATGGGGTTGGGACATCACCAACTTCGTATGGTGGGTTGGTATTGGTCACGCTGGTACTTTGATTTCTGCAATCCTTCTCCTTTTCCGTCAGGGATGGAGAACGGGTGTAAACCGTGCAGCAGAGGCGATGACGATTTTTGCGGTAATGTGTGCTGGTCAGTTTCCTATCTTCCACATGGGTAGGGTTTGGATGGCCTTCTTCACTTTGCCTTATCCAAATACACGTGGTCCATTATGGCCTAACTTCAACTCTCCGTTGTTGTGGGACGTATTTGCGATCTCTACTTATTTCACGGTGTCTTTGTTGTTCTGGTATTCAGGTTTGTTGCCTGACTTTGCTACCATCAGAGATCGTGCAAAAACAAAATTGCGTAAAAGATTATATGGATTGGCTTCATTTGGTTGGAGCGGAAGTACTAAGCACTGGCAGCGTCACGAAAGTTTGTCGCTTATCCTTGCAGGTCTTTCTACCCCACTTGTATTGTCGGTTCACACGATAGTATCGTTCGACTTCGCTACTTCTGTTGTACCGGGTTGGCACACCACCATCTTCCCACCTTATTTCGTTGCGGGTGCGATCTTCTCTGGATTTGCGATGGTACAAACTTTGATGTTGATCTTGAGAAAGGTGATGAACCTTCAGGACTATATTACATTGGGTCACATTGAAGCGATGAACAAGGTTATTGTTCTTACCGGTTCAATTGTAGGTTGTGCATACCTCACAGAATTGTTTATGGCATGGTATTCTCAGGTGCCATTTGAGCAAGATATTTTCTTCAAATACAGAATTGCTGGTCCTTATGGATGGAGCTACTGGTTGATGATGACTTGTAACGTAATTTCTCCACAGTTGTTCTGGTTCAGAAAATTGAGAAGAAATGTATTGTTTACTTTCATCATGAGTATTGTGGTAAACATTGGTATGTGGTTTGAGCGTTTTGTGATCATCGTTTCTTCATTGTACCGCGATTATCTTCCTTCTTCATGGTCTATTTATTACAGACCAACCATTTGGGAAGTTGGTTTCTATCTCGGAACATTTGGTTTGTTCTTCACCTGTTTCTTCCTGTTTGCAAAATACTTCCCTGTTATTGCGATTGCAGAGATCAAATATGTATTGAAGACAACTGGAGAAAATTTCAAAAATGACATGTCTACTCTTGAGAACAAGAAAGTAGATGATTTCATTCATGAAATGCATGGCGATCATCATGCTGAGGGCAGTGTAAAAGTTGCTCATCACTAATTGATAAAAAAGTAAAAAGAATACAATGGCATTGAAAAAATTTGTTGTAGGCTGTTTTGAGGACGAGAAAGTCCTTTTTCCTGCAGTCGCGAAAGTGAGGAAGGCAGGCTACAAGTTTCATGACATCTACACTCCTTTTCCTGTCCATGGTTTGGATAAGGCAATGGGATTAAGAGAGACCAGTATTCATACCGCGGGTTTTCTGTTTGGTATGATTGGTACAACAACTGCAGTAACGTTCATGACTTGGGTATTTACCAAGGATTGGCCATTAAATATTGGTGGTAAACCAAATTTTGCTTTTCCAGCATGGATTCCTATTACGTTTGAGTTGACTGTACTTTGTGCAGCTGTAGGTATGGTGCTTACTTTCTTGTACATCTGTCAGCTTGCTCCATTCTTGAAAAGACATCATTTTCATCCACGTGCTACAGATGATCTTTTTGTAATGGTTATCGAGTGCACAGATAAAATGAATGAAGAAGAGTTGAAATCATTCTTGGGTAGTGTTGGTGCACAAGAGATCAATACACAAGTAGCGGAAGAAGGATGGTGGATCGGAAAATACGATGAAGAGCAGGAGTTGTACAAAGAACCCAACATTGCGTAAATAATTTAGGAGAAGCGGAAGCGGAGACCATAAAACAACATTAGAGATGAAAAGATCAACAATTGTATTCTTTGGATTAGCAGCGATGGTGATTGCTGTTGCAGGATGCAGTGATGTCAAGAGAACACCGGGTACGGTTTATATGCCAGATATGGCAAATAGTCGTGCTTACGAAACGTACTCTACCAATCCTGTTTTTGCAGATGGCAGAACCAGTCAGGGTCCTGTTGCAGGAACGATGAAGCGTGGTGATGATTATCCGGTTCATATTGAAATGGATAAAGTAGGTGATACTGCTAACTATTTTGCTTCACGCAGTTTGCAGAATCCAATTGCTTCACTCACTGCAGAGCAGATGAAAGAAACAGAAAGAATATACTTGATCAATTGTGGTATTTGCCATGGTGCCAAACTGGATGGAAATGGTCCACTTTGGAAAGACGGTGATGGTCCCTATCCTTCAAAACCAGCAACCTTGGTTGGTGATGCTAAATATGAAGCGATGCCAGAGGGACAAATGTTCTATTCACTTACTTATGGTAAAAACTTGATGGGTAGCTATGCTTCACAACTTACTGCAAAGCAGCGTTGGGAAGTGATTACTTACATCAAGACCAAGCAAGGTAAAATAAAGCAGGCTGATGCTCAGGCGCCAGCAGCAAAAGACAGTACAGCAGCAGTAGTTGTTGCATCAAAATAAATAACCAACGTATTAAATAATCAGGGATGATCAAGCAACAATTTGAGATTTCAGCAGGGTACAAAAAGTGGACGAACATACTGCTCGGTGTGGGCGGACTTGCACTTGTGCTGGGAATCATTTTCCTCGGACT
>JBKCGF010000376.1:0-1714 GCA_046303455.1 Chitinophagaceae bacterium
AAAATTTTGATGGCCAGCAGCATCATAACGACTGCGAATATGCGCTTTACAGTCAGCTGTGGTAAACTGAGCGAAAATTTGCTTCCAAGGTAGCTACCAACGAAAAATCCAATAGCAAGTAATCCTGCATATTTGAAATCAACATAACCTTGCTTATAATAATTCAATACACCAAGAATGCCAACTGGAAAAAGAATCATCATCAAAGATGTTCCCTGTGCTGAATGCTGACTCATTCCCAATAAGATGACCAATGCTGGTACAATAATAACTCCACCTCCAATTCCGACCAATCCTCCCATAAATCCTGCAGCTAGTCCTATAAGAAGCAAGTATATGAATATTTCCATTGTGATTTTTTTAGACTCCATGTTGCTTATTTGAATAGGATAAATCCTATAAATGTTGCACCAATTCCCAGTACAACAGATAATAAAATATAAACAAAAGCTGTTGTAACAGCATGTTGTTTTAACAACTGTAAATTTTCCAATGTAAAAGCAGAGAAGGTTGTAAATCCTCCACAAAATCCCGTAGCCAATAGAAGTTTAAGCTGACTTTCACCTTGTCCATACTTATTTGTTGTTGCATAAACAACACCAATGAGAAAACAACCAATGAGATTCACAGTGAATGTGGCCCAAGGTAATTTATTCAATTCCCTTGCCATAAAAAACAATGATATGATATATCTTAAAGTGCCGCCTGTAGCACTTCCCAATACCACTAATGCTATATTCTTGAAATCGATCATTCAATAGGTAAATTTCCTGAAAAAGTATAGCTGAAGTCAACCTTCCATGATGTACCAACTTTGATGATTTTCAGATCAGTGGGCTTCATTGTATATGAATTTGAATAATTAATCAAGGTCACACTATCACTTAGCGGTTCAACTTTATTGATTACAATAGAGGAGGATTTTAGCTGTAGTTTTTCTTGTTTAGGCGTCTTCTTCATGTAAGATTGGTAGCGCTTGAAAAGTTCTTGATCTTCTGGGTCTTTGGACAAATATAAATTTGCCTTTTCGTAATCTCCATCTAATACAGCTCTAACAAACTCCCTTCCAGCATCCAAAGGATCTTCTGGTTCAACAAACCCTTCTGGTGTATTACAAGAGAATACAACAGACAGTATAAGGAGGAAATAAAAAAGAACTGATTTTTTGTTATTGTGGTCCATTATTTTGGTCTTTTTCTTTATCGTAAGCCCTGATGATAGCCTTCACAAGCCTATGCCTAACAACATCCTCTTCATCTAATTCTATATGAGCAATTCCGTCTATGTTTTTGAGAATACGTGTCGCTTTTTCCAGACCACTTTTCTGGTTTTTAGGTAAATCAATCTGACTCAAATCGCCAGTAATTATTGCTTTTGCGTTTGCTCCAATCCTGGTTAAAAACATTTTAATCTGAAGATCAGTAGTGTTTTGAGCCTCATCCAAAATAATAAAGGCATTGTCTAATGTTCTACCTCTCATATAAGCCAATGGAGCTATTTCAATCACTCTTGTAGTCATGTAATAGCCAAGCTTGTCTGCAGGTATCATATCATCCAATGCATCATATAAAGGTCTTAAGTATGGGTCAATCTTCTCTTTTAAATCTCCGGGAAGAAATCCAAGACTTTCTCCTGCTTCAACTGCCGGACGAGTAAGAATGATTTTTTTAACCATTTTATTTTTTAAGGCCCTCACGGCCAAGGCAACTGCAGT
>JBKCGF010000377.1:0-1088 GCA_046303455.1 Chitinophagaceae bacterium
TGAAATCCATGCTGCAATCTCTGCACCAATTCCTCCAGTTAGATTGTCTTCGTGCAATACCAATACACGATTGGTTTTTCGAACAGTCTTCTCAATAGCATCATAATCCAATGGCATCAATGATCTTAGATCAAGGATCTCCATTGAAATTTCCGGATGTTGATTTGCATAAGCCAAAGCCCAATGAACACCTGCGCCATAGGTGATTACGCTAATATCATCGCCATGTTGTGTAGTAGCAGCTTTACCAATTTCAACTGTATAGGGTGCTGGATCTACTTCTCCTGATACACTTCTGTACAAGACCTTGTGTTCAAAATACATCACAGGATTAGGATCATTGATAGCAGCCATCAATAAACCTTTAGCATCAGCAGGATTTGATGGATAGACTATTTTTAAACCAGGAACATGAAAGAACCAGGCTTCATTGCTTTGAGAATGGAAGGGGCCAGCACCTACTCCAGCACCGGTTGGCATGCGAACGACAACATCTGCATTTTGTCCCCACCTGTAATGAATCTTAGCAAGATTATTTACAATTTGGTTAAAGCCAACCGAAACGAAATCTGCAAACTGCATTTCCACAACACTCTTGTACCCTTCAAGTGATAGACCTAAGGCAGTCCCAATAATTGCACTTTCACAAAGTGGTGTATTGCGTATTCGGGCTTTACCATATTTTTCCAACAATCCTTCAGTCACTTTAAAAGCTCCACCATACTCAGCTATGTCTTGTCCCATTACCACCAAATTTTCATGGAGAGTAAGCGACTGATCCAATGCTTCTGAAATGGCATTGATCATTCTTATAGGTTCATTTCTTTCAGGCAAATGAACTGTTGGTAATTCCAACCTTATTGATTTGGAATCATATGGTGCATAAACATCATTGATCTCCTCTTGTAAATCAACCTTATTTTTCTCAAATGACAATCCTGCTTTTAACTCCTGCTCAATCTTCAATCTAAGCTCATCATTAATTGCACATAACTCATCTACATCAATGATATCGGCTGATAACAACCATTCTTCGTAAGTCCGAACTGGATCTTTCTTCTCCCATTCTTCAATAAGTTCCTTAGGCA
>JBKCGF010000378.1:0-6968 GCA_046303455.1 Chitinophagaceae bacterium
TGTATATATAATTGAAGAAGACCTCTTCTTCACGCAATTCCTATTTCACAAACAAAAAATCATTTTGCACAAAGCAAGTATGAATGTTTATTCAGCTGAATTAGCGTTAAGGGGACATGTTGTAAAATATATAAGCGCCCATGATGAATTATCAAATCTTGATTCTCTGTTTAACCACTTCAAACAACTGGGTGCCACTAGCATAAAAGCCTGTTTTCCAAATGATGATTGGTTGAAAAAGCGGGTCGAAAACGCTTCAGATCAATTTAAAATCAAAGTTCAATGGATTGAGGGCCCGGACTTCTTAACCAGTTTGAAAGAAATAGATAGTTTTTTCAAGGGGAAGAAACACTACCATCAAACAGACTTCTATATATACCAGAGAAAGAAACTTAATATCCTCATCGATGAACATCATTCACCATTGGGCGGAAAATGGACCTTCGACACAGAAAACAGAAAGAAACTCCCAAAGGAAATTAACCTCCCAAAACCACAATTTCCAGAGGCCGATAAATTTTTGAAAAAAGCAATAGAAGAAACCAGTTTAAACTTCACGGAATTGCCTGGTTCCTCAACGCTTGGAAATGGAATATTTCCTTGGACTTGGACAAGAGAACAAGCACAAGCAAATCTGTACCATTTTCTAAAATACCGTTTTTCCCATTTTGGAGAATATGAAGATGCCATTGCGAAAGATGAACATTTCATTTTCCACAGTCTGTTATCCCCTAGTATCAACATTGGACTGATTACACCAAAAGAAGTAATTGATGCTGCTCTTGACTTTTCTTCAAAAAATCAAATACCAATAAATTCATTGGAAGGATTTATTCGTCAGGTGATTGGATGGCGAGAATTCATGCGAGCGACCTATTTGCTAAATGGCAGCTTTCAAAGAACAAGAAACTTTTGGGGCTTCAAAAGAAAAATACCAATATCTTTTTATAAAGGAGAAACTGGAATTGTACCAATTGACCAAACCATTAAAAAAGTATTGGCAACAGGATATGCGCATCATATTGAGCGTCTTATGGTTCTTGGAAATTTCTTTCTGCTCTGCGAATTTGACCCCAATGAAGTGTACCGCTGGTTTATGGAATTGTTTATTGATGCCTATGATTGGGTAATGGTGCCCAATGTATATGCCATGACACAATTTGCAGACGGAGGAACGCTTACAACTAAACCCTATATCAGTGGTAGCAACTACTTATTTAAAATGAGTGATTATAAAAAAGAAAAAACCGACAACCCTGAAAACTGGCATTTTATATGGGATAGCTTGTTCTGGCACTTCATGCATAAACAAAGGAGATTTTTCTTAAGCAACCCCAGATTAGGAATGCTGGTGCACACCTTTGATAAAATGGCTGTTCAAAAACAACAAGATCACATCGAATGCGCCAAAGCATTTCTTAAAAAACTGGATACTGAACTGGAAACTGTAACTTAGCCCAAGATTTATGCACTCAGAAATGAAAATAAATTCCATAGAATTATACCGCTTGACCATCCCTATGGAACCGTTTGTCATTGCAACGGAAACCTGTTATGCAGCAGAAAACATTTACCTCCGGATGCATACAGATGAAGGTATAACTGGAGTTGGAGAATGCAGCCCCTTTCCCATGCTTGTAGGCGAAACACAAGACACTTGTTTTTACGTTGGGAAAGATTTGGCCAAGCTGCTTATAGGAAAGAACCCACTTCAAATTGAAGAGCGTTTAAATGAATTAGATGCCTATATCGCTTTTAATAAAACCATTAAAAGTGCTTTTGATATGGCCATGCATGATATAGCAGCCAAAAAAGCAGAGCAACCCTTATATGCGTTTTTAGGAGGCAAAAAGAAAATCATTCAAACGGATCTTACTATTGGTATCAATACTCCAGAACAAATGGCTGCAACTGCAATTCAGTTTGTTGAGCAGGGAGTTAAAATGATCAAAGTAAAACTCGGAAAGAATGGACCTGAAGATATCATCAGAATACAAAAAATTAGAGCATCGGTAGGCCAAGATATCAAACTCAGAATAGATGCCAACCAGGGCTGGGATTATACTACTGCACTTGCTACGCTGAATGCTATAGCTGAATATGACATACAATTCTGCGAACAGCCTATGCACAAAAGATTTGATCCGTTGTTGCCAGAATTAAAAGCAAAAGTGAGCATACCCATCATGGCAGACGAGAGCGTATTCGACCATTATGATGCAGAACGATTAATCAAGAACAATAGTTGCGACTACATCAACATCAAGCTGGCGAAATCTGGCGGCATATTGGGAGCACAAAAAATAGCAGACACAGCAGCGAAATACAAGATGCCTTGCATGCTTGGCGGGATGGTAGAAAGCAGATTGGCGTTGACCGCCAAGGTACATTTAGCCATGGCACATGATAATCTGCAATTCTATGATCTCGATACTTGTTTGCTTGGACATTTAACAGATCCAGTTTTGAATGGAGCTCGTTATAATAATTATTTTTTAGAACTAGATGATCTTCCTGGGATAGGCGCAGATATTGATCCGGCATTCATTGCCAAGGCAGAAAAAATTGTGATTTAAAAATTGAATATGAAACAGAAAAAAGCTTCAGAAACAAAAGTCACCATGTCGGAATTGGTGCTCCCCAACGATACCAACTTTCATGGCAACTTAATGGGTGGCAGATTGATGTATTGGATGGATATTGCAGCTGGCATTTCTGCGGGAAAACATTGTAATGTTGCCTGTGTTACTGTATCGGTCGACAATATATCGTTTGAAGCAGCCATCAAACTTGGACATGTAGTGCACATAGAAGCTCAGGTATCTAGAGCATTCAAATCATCAATGGAAATTCACATCAAAGTTTGGGGTGAGGACCTTACACAGCAATACAAATACAAAAGCAACGAGGCATACTTAACATTTGTTGCAATTGATGCCAATGGTAACCCCAGGCCAGTACCAGAACTTGTTCCTGAAAATGATGACGAAAGAAAACTCTATGATGGTGCATTGAGAAGAAGACAACTCCGTCTGATTTTGGCAAAGAAAATGAAACCAGAAGATGCTACAGAATTAAAAGCTTTGTTCACCAACGAATAAGGGTCAGGCAGGAGAAATTTGCTGATGATGTTTGCCTTGTAACATAAATTGGGTACTCTGTTCTATAGCATCCATTACTTGATCCAAAATTTCATCTATAGTGAGCGAAGCATCGAAATGAATAGGCTCTTTAAATTGAACAGAAAGGACTGTCCCCTTTTTCTTAAATTTTAATCCCTTGCGATTGAAAGCTCTCCAAAAACCATTGATTACCACTGGAACAACCACAGGATTCATTTCTTTGATGATATGAGCAGTACCTTTTCTACCTGGTGCAAATGGCTTGGTTGTACCCTGTGGAAAAGTGATAACCCATCTTTTCTTCAACGCTTCATAAATTTTGGTGTAATCATTTGAATCCACTTCACGCTTGATATCCTTTCCTCCAGCCCGCCAAGTCCTTTTAATGGTTATTGCTCCAGCCAATGTAAAAAACTTGGTCAGCAAATTATCTTTCATGGTTTCTTCTGCAGCTACAAAATTGACATTTACAAATGGATTGAGCAGGTAGTAAGGGAGTCCCAGTTTATTTATCTTTCTCCATTTAACAGCGCAAAAGATATGGAGAAAGGCCATTACATCTGCAAAATAAGTCTGGTGATTGCTTACAAATAATACATTTTGCTTTGGCAACTGCTTCAAATATTCAGTTCCTGAAATCTTTATTTTATTTACCATTGCGAGTCCCGGATAAGTAACAATCCCTACCACTGCATAAAACAGTTTTCTAACCAGCTTCACTTTCTTTAGTATATCCACCAACATATTATCAAGATAAGGATAAATTCAATTCACATTACATTTTGATTTATGCTCAACCCTCTTTCCAATAAACAAAAAAATGGATGTATTATTGAATAAATTTTCAAAAAATACATGCAAATCACCACAGCAATTTTTGATATGGATGGGTTACTGATTGATTCTGAACCCCTTTGGTATGAGGCGGCATTGGAGAGCTTGAGCAAGTTCAATATCCACATCAATGACGAGGAATATTATTCATCTACAGGTTTAAGAACAAAAGAATTTCTTGAATACTGGCTTGGAAAATTCAAAGTAGATTTTTCGCACATCTCCGAAACTGAAACAGATATCACCAACAGGGTCATTCAAAAGGTTTTTGAAAAAGGAGAAATGATGCAAGGTGTAGAAAATGCTATACAACTGGTACAAGAACACCAGTTAAAAATCGGACTTGCCAGTTCTTCACCATTGTCTTTGATTAATGCAGTATTAGAAAAAACAGGATTAACACAAGTGTTTGCTGTCACCTGCTCTGCTGAACATTTACCCTATGGTAAACCACATCCACAAGTGTTTATTGATTGTGCTCAAGCGCTAGGCAGTAAACCAGTTGAATGTATTTGCCTTGAAGACTCATTCAATGGACTCCTTGCTGCAAAAGCTGCTAGAATGAAATGCATAGTAGTCCCACACCCCGATCATTTAAAGGCTGAAAAATGGAAGCTGGCGGATTTAACCTTATCTAGTCTTGAGAAACTCTCTGCAACAGACTTATCAGCTTTGTTATAAAAAAAAGTCCCAATAAAAATATTGGGACTTTCTATTTTTAGGAAAGAAGAAATTACTCTCCGCCTTCCATTTTCTTTTTGAGTTCAGCGAGTACACCAAGGTCTCCAAGAGTTGATTTCTCAACCTTGTTCTGAATGTCTTTTACAGCTTTTTTGGTTTTTGCTGCATCAGCTTTCTTTTCCTTGACAACTGCTTCTTTCTCTTCTGCAATCACTTGCTCCCAAATGCGAGCGTGACTGAGAACGATTCTCTTTTCATTGCGATCAAATTCGATCACAACGAACTGAATTGTTTCGTCCGCACCAACAGTTTTACCATCTTCTTTTGCAAGATGACGTGCAGGAGCGAACCCTTCAAGACCATAAGGCAACTGAACTACAGCACCTTTATCATCCTTCTTGATTACAGTTCCTTCATGGATAGAACCAAGAGCGAATGTCTCTTGAAGAGCATTCCAAGGATCTTCTTCCAACTGTTTGTGTCCGAGCTGAAGCTTTCTATTTTCTTTATCGATGTTTAAAATCATTACATCTATCTGGCTACCAGATTTTGTGAACTCAGATGGATGATTGAAACGCTTCAACCAGCTAAGATCACTGATGTGGATCATGCCACCAATACCAGGCTGCAACTCAACGAATACACCATAAGGAGTAATATTCTTTACAAGACCGCTGTGGCGACTGCTTACAGGGAACTTGTTTTCGATTTCACTCCAAGGATCTGAAGAAAGTTGCTTGATAGAAAGACTCATCTTTCTGCTGTCTTTATCAAGTGTTACCACCTTTGCTTCGTACTCATCTCCTAACTTGAAGAATTCCTTAGCGTTTACAGGCGTATTTGCCCATGTGATTTCACTCACGTGTACAAGACCTTCAACACCAGGTGTGATTTCTAAGAAAGCACCATAATCTTCAATATTTACAACTTTACCTTTTACGTTAGCACCTTCAACGATATCTGTAGAAAGAGTATCCCATGGATGAGCAGTCAACTGCTTCAAGCCAAGGCTGATTCTACGCTTCTCATCATCGAAATCAAGTACAACCACATTCAACTTCTGGTCGAGTTTCAACACCTCTGAAGGGTGGTTGATACGTCCCCAACTGATGTCAGTGATATAAAGTAAACCATCTACGCCACCAAGATCAAGGAATGCTCCAAAATCAGTAATGTTTTTGATGGTACCTTCAAGTACCTGACCTTTTTCAAGTTTACCCATGATTTCAGCACGCTGTGCTTCAATGTCGCTTTCAATAAGCGCCTTGTGAGACACAACAGCATTTTTAATCATTTCGTTGATCTTCACAACTTTGAATTCCATGGTCTTACCAACAAACTGATCGTAATCAGTTACAGGCTTAACGTCAATTTGTGAACCAGGCAAGAAAGTTTCCATACCAAGGATGTCCACAATAAGACCACCTTTTGTTTTGCTGGTAACATAACCAGTAACAACCTCACCAGTCTTATGCATGTCAACGATACGCTCCCATGCACGTGTGATACGCGCTTGTTTGCGGCTCAAATGCAAGTGACCTTCCCTGTCCTCTTTTTCAACCACCATTACCTCTACAACATCACCGGTTTTCAAACCATGTAAGTCCCTGAATTCGTTCAACGAAACAAGTCCATCACTCTTGAAACCAATGTTGATCACAACGTCTGTCTTGGTAAGGCCTACTACAGTACCTTGAACCATCTCACCGTCGGTGATCTGCTTGAATGTGCCTTCATATACGGCATCAAATTTCTGTTGTTCCTCGTTGTTGTAACGAGATACATTTCTTTTGTCTACGCTCCAATCGAAATCATCGTGCGCGGAGACTACTGGGCTGTTTAGTGTTTTGTTTTCTTCCACTATTATTGTCCTCCTTTTGTTTGTATTTCAAGCTGTTTTGTCAGCCTGATTTGGGGACGGCAAAGGTAGCGTAAATAGTAATTACCTGCCAGAAAAAATGCTGTTTTTTAGGCTAAACCCCGTTGAAATCAGGGCCATTACACCCAGATTAGAGAAGAAAGCAGCTAAATGGCCATTTTTTTGAGTGCTGAAGCCAATTTATCAAGGTCCTTCAGGGATGTATAGACATTGGGAGTTACCCTCACACCATGTATATTCTCCCAATTGATGGCTACTGTATGGATTTTATGCTTTCCAAATAATTCACTTGAAATTTCTTCAGGTTTCTTTCCTTCAATTGCAACACTTGCAATTGCACAGGAGAGGGCAGGCGACTTTGGCTGGTTAAAACTAACCTTTGGCAAATCCTTGATTTGATCGACCCAGTAATTTTTTAAAAACCTCAGTCGCTCGTCCTTTCTTTTATTTCC